>PMFP01000104.1:9260-11084 GCA_003155175.1 Vulcanimicrobiota bacterium | reverse complement strand
CGTCGTAGCCGACATAGCCCGGCGGGGCGCCGATCAGACGCGCGACCGTGTGCTTCTCTTGGTACTCCGACATGTCGATGCGGATCAGGGCGCGGTCGTCGTCGAAGAGATACTCGGCGAGCGCGCGAGCCAGCTCGGTCTTGCCCACGCCCGTCGGCCCGAGGAAGATGAACGATCCGACCGGGCGGTTCGGGTCAGAGAGACCCGAGCGCGAGCGAAGCACGGCCTCGGCGACGGCATCCACGGCCTCGTCTTGGCCGATGACGCGCTCGTGCAGATCGTCGGCGAGGTGCAAGAGTTTCTCTTTGTCGCCTTCTAGGAGCTTGGCTACGGGAACCCCGGTCCAGCGCGCGATGACGAACGCGATGTCCTCTTCGTCAACCTCTTCTTTGGAGAGGCGGCCGCCTTCGCGCTCTTTGAGCTTGCTTTCTTCGGCGGCTAGGTTCTTTTCAAGCTCGGCGAGCTTGCCGAAGCGTAACTCCGCGACGCGGTTGAGATCGTACTGGCGCTCGGCTTGTTCGATCTGCACCTTCGTCTGCTCGATCTCGTCGCGGACGCTCTTGAGCTTACCGACCGCCGATTTTTCCGCTTCCCACCGGACGCGCAACTTCGTCTGCTCGTCGTGAAGCTCCGCGAGCTCTTTCTCGAGAGCGTCCAGGCGCTCTTTGCTGGCGCGGTCGCTTTCGCGCTTGAGGGCTTGTCGCTCGATCTCGAGCTGCATCACTCGGCGCGAAACCTCGTCGAGTTCTTGCGGCATGGAATCGATCTCGGTGCGCAAGCGCGCCGAGGCCTCGTCTATGAGATCGATGGCTTTGTCGGGGAGAAAACGATCCGTGATGTAGCGGTTGCTCATCACGGCTGCGGCGACCAGCGCCGCGTCTTTGATGCGCACGCCGTGATGCGCTTCGTATTTCTCTTTGAGGCCCCGCAAGATCGAAATCGTGTCTTCGACGCTGGGCTGGTCCACCATGATGGGCTGGAAGCGCCGTTCGAGCGCGGCGTCCTTTTCGATGTACTTTCGATATTCGTCGACGGTCGTCGCACCGATCATGTGCAGTTCGCCGCGCGCGAGCATCGGCTTGAGCAGGTTCCCGGCGTCCATCGCGCCGTCGGTCTTGCCGGCGCCCACGACGGTGTGCAATTCGTCAACGAAGAGCACGATCGAACCCTCGGACTTGGCGACGTCCTTGAGCACGGCTTTGAGCCGCTCCTCGAATTCGCCGCGGTACTTTGCGCCGGCGATCAAGGCGCCCATGTCGAGCGAGACGATGCGTTTGTTCTTGAGGCCTTCGGGCACGTCGCCNNATCTCGTCGTCGCGCCCGATGACGGGATCGAGCTTCCCGCTTTCGGCTTCCGAGGTGAGGTCGCGTCCGTAGCGCTCGAGCGATTTGTACGTGCCTTCGGGATCGCGGCTCGTGACGCGCTGGTTGCCGCGAACTTGCCTCAGCGCTTCCAGCAGCTTGTCGCGCGAGATGCCCGCTTCGCGGAAGAGTTTCCCGACCTCGCCGCCGGCCTGCGACATCGCAAGCAGAACGTGTTCGACGGAAACGTATTCGTCCTGGAGCGCCTTGGCTTCGTTCTCCGCCGAAGCCAGNNGCGGCCTCGGCAGACCGCTCGAAGGCCGGGACGTCGACGCCGACGTGCTTGAGGATGTCTGGGGCAATGCCGCGGTCCTGCTGGAGCAGGGACACGAGCATATGCTCGGGCGTCGTCTGGGTGTTGTGCTGGCTGAGGGCACCGCTGTACGCGGAGTCGAGCGCGTCGGCGACGCGCTCGGTCATCTTGTCGACGTTCATCCCTACGAATATACGCCACTATCGGCG
>PMFP01000104.1:0-9253 GCA_003155175.1 Vulcanimicrobiota bacterium | reverse complement strand
GAGACAAAAAGTAAAATCGCTGGACCTCATACTGCCCGCTACCCTTCTAATCTTAGTTTAATCGATTGTCCGTTTCCAATTTCATCGGCCGGAATACTCCCCGGGTTAAGCAAAAAGGTTACTCCTTCCTGGAAACCTGGGATTCCCCTTACGCAGGGCGCCGACAAGCGTGGCGCCGCCGCCCGGCGAACTCTGCCGGAGTATGCTCGACATCGTCGCCGGAGCGGTCCGCGCCTATTATATGTTCGATGTCGCGGATACGATCGACATCGCGCGCCTCCGGACCATCGAGGGGGAGGGACTCTCCAAAGCCTACCTGCCCCTTCGCCCGCACGCTTCTCCCGCGTATCTCCAGTTCCCGGCGCCGCCGTTGCTCGCACCGCTCCCGGACGCCCAAATCGACGGCTCCACGTGCAAGGTGCGCATCAAGTTCTTCGACTACGGCGTGATCTCGCTGCGCCTCTCGATCGACGCAGCCGGTCCGTG
Organism: Vulcanimicrobiota bacterium; assembly: GCA_003155175.1. Taxonomy (GTDB): domain Bacteria; phylum Vulcanimicrobiota; class Vulcanimicrobiia; order Vulcanimicrobiales; family Vulcanimicrobiaceae; genus Hemerobacter; species Hemerobacter limicola. The sequence goes on along the minus strand of PMFP01000104.1, from coordinate 8,767 downwards.
GGACGAGTACGTCAAGATCGCCGATCGCGTCCGGACCGACGACCGCTTCGCCGCCTACGCGCAGGCGACGGTCGAGCGCGTGTGCCGCGAACTCGGGAGCGCCCTCGACGATCCGCACGAAGCGCTCGTCGAAGACTACTTCGTCCTCGAGGTGGAGCAATTCGCGCAGCCCGTGAGCGGGCTGGCCTTGTACGAAGAGCACGCCCAGGACGTCGCCGCGCTCTTGCTCAACGAACGCGCGCCGCTCTCGCGCAGCGAAATAGACGAAGCCTTTCGGCTGCGATTCTCCTATCTCGTAGACGACCTCACGCTGGTGCAATGGGACACCGCGTTCGTTTACGACCGGCGCGACAGCGCCGACGCGATCGCCGACATCCTGGAGTTCGCCAATTCGCAGCTGCTGGAGCTGCGCACCTACGACGCGCTGCTCGATCGCGAGCTCGACGTCATCTACAAGGCGCTTCCCGGCGGCATGAGCAAATCGCTGCGCGGCCGGGCCGAAGCCGGCCAAGCCGCCTCGCTGCGCCTGCTCATCGTGGACGTGCTGGAATTGACCGACCGCGCAAGCAACGCGCTCAAAGTCGTTGGCGACGCGTACTACGCAAGAATCTACCGCGCCGCATCCAAGCGCCTAGGCCTATCGGACTGGCAGAGCCAGATCGACACCAAGCTGGAAAGCGTCGGCGACGTCTACCGGTTCTTCAGCGACGAGGCGCGCAACCGCCGCGACGCGTTCCTGGAGCTCACGGTCATCGCGCTCATCGCCGTCGAAGTCATCATCGGCGTCTTAACGTTGATGCGGTAGCGCTTAGCGGCGGAGCACGCGGCGGTCGCCGTCGCGAACGGTGAATCCGCGGCCGTCGAGCCATTCGAGCAGCGGTACGGCAAACTTCCGCGACGTGCCGATCAGATCGCGAAATTGCGCCGCCGTCATCGCGCCGCCTTCGCGTACGAATGCCTCGACCTTGGCGCGAATTTCCGCAATCTGCGTATCGCGATAGAGGTCGTTGCCGACCTTCACGAGCGCGCCGCGCGCGAGCAGCGTGTCGAACGCTTTGCTCGCGCCGGGAACGCCCGAGCTCGCGACCGCGGACGCAACCTCCGCAAAGCCGGCCGGCAAGAGTGGGCGATCCCCGTCCACGGACACGATCTGTTCGAACAGCCGGTGTTGCCCCGCGCTCAAGCGCGGCCGGTGACCGGCCGTTGCGTAGTATCCGGCGCGATGCGAGATGCGCCCTTGCGCGGCAAAGGCGGCAAGGATTCGCATGAGCAGGGGCTCGGAGACGCCGAGCGCGCGCGCGAGCGCGAGCGACGTCGCGCCGAGCGACCACGGTTCGTCGCGTTCGGCATTTTCGAGCACGTCGAGCGCGCGCGCGAGCAGAGCGTTTGCCGCGGCGCCGTCAACGTACGCCGGCGGGCGCTGCACGGCGATCGCGTCGCCGCGTTCGGCGAGCGCCTCGAGGATCGCAACGGTGCGGTCTGCGCGCAGGTTGGCTGCGTTTGCGACGACGCCCGGCTCCAGCGCTTCGCCGCTCCGAGCGCGCAGCACGCCGGCCACGGCGCGAGCGCTCGCGCCCCGGACTTCCCGTTCGCTTACGGCGCCGGGCGCGGATTCGAGCGCGAGAATCTCCCCGCCGCCGAGCAACACGTTCGGTGAGAGGTTTCGCAGGACGAAGCGCAGTCCGGGAAATGCGACGGTGGGATCCCGCAGCAGCAGCTGCGCCTTCCACGGTCCCGAACCCAGTCGCTCGCGCGGCAGCACGAGCGTCCCTTGGATCTCAGCGGCCCCGATGTGCGCTCGCACCGGCGTGCGCCGCCGAAAGCGCGCGCTCTCGGGCCCGTAGGGCAGAACGCGGACGTCGAAGCGCGTCGAAGCGGCGAACTGCGAGCCGGCAACGACGCTGCCGCGGGCGGCGTCGTCGCGCCCGACGCCTGCCAGATTCAGCGCCACGCGGCTCCCGCCGCTCGCGCGCTCGCGCGGCGCGCCGAAGACGTGCAAGCCGCGAACTCGGACCGGGGCGCCGGGATAGAGCGAGAGCGTTTCGCCCGTCGCGATCGTTCCTTGCATCAGCGTGCCCGTTACGATCGTCCCGGCCCCGGGGATCGTGAAAACGCGATCCACCGGCAGATACGCCGGTGCGTCCCGAGCGCGGGCGGGCATCGCACGCAGCGTCTGCGCGATGAGGTCGCGCAACTCCGGCAGGCCCTCGTTCGTTACGACGGATACCGCGACGAGCGGCGCGTCCTGCGCGATCGTGCCCTCGAGCTCCGACGCGATCGCCGCCAGCGCGGCCGCGCGATCGGACGCGCCGACCAAGTCGATTTTGCTGACGACCACGATCGTCTTGGCGACGTTGAGGTATTGCAAGATCGCCAGGTGCTCGCGGGTCTGAGGCATGACGCCCTCGTTCGCGGCGACGACGAGCAGCAGCAGCTCCATGCCGGCCGCTCCCGCGATCATGTTTCGCAAGAAGCGTTCGTGCCCGGGCACGTCCACGATGCCCGCTTCCAGCTCGCCGCCGTCCAACACCAGATGCGCGAAACCGAGATCGAGGGTCATACCGCGCTCGCGCTCCTCGAGCCAGCGGTCCGGATGCGTTCCGGTTAGGGCCTCGACGAGTGCGGACTTGCCGTGATCGACGTGTCCGGCGGTACCAACGACGTGCATGCTCCCGGCATCCTCAGGTCCATTTGACGACGAGCGTACGCAGCTCGCTCATCTCGTCCATCGCGTACGTAACGCCCTCCCGCCCGAAACCGCTCTCTTTGATGCCGCCGTACGGGAAGTTGTCCACGCGCAGCGTCGGATAGTCGTTGGCGATCACGGCGCCGACGTCGAGGCGCTCGAAGGCGCGCGACACCGCGCGCAGGTCGTGCGTGAACACGCCCGCCTGAAGACCGAAACGCGAGCGATTCGTCCGTTCGATCGCGTCGTCGAGATCGCTCACCCGCGTCACCGTCACGACCGGTCCGAAAACTTCTTCCGATTCCACCTTCATCGCCTGCGTCGTGTCGGTGAGGACCGTCGCTTCGACCATGCGCCCCCTGCGCGAACCGCCCGCGAGGACGTTCGCGCCCGCAGCTTTCGCCTCGGCGATCCAGGCTTCGACTCGCGCGGCGTTGGCGTCGTCGATGAGCGGTCCGAGTACCGTGCTGCGATCGTGCGGATCGCCCGCCGGCAAAGCCTTCGCCGCCTTGACGAATTCGGGCACGAATTCGTCCCACACGCGCGCGTCCACGTACACGCGCTGCACTTTGATGCAGACTTGGCCGGCTTGCGCGAACGCGCCGAGCGCGCACCGCGCAGCCGCCCACGCGAGATCCGCGTCCGGCAGGACGATGGCCGCCGCGTTCCCGCCCAGTTCCAGCGCGACGCGCTTGCGTCCGGCGATCGCTTTGAGATGCCAACCGACGGCGCTCGATCCGGTGAACGAGAGCATCGCGATGCGATCGTCGGTCGCGAGCAGCTGCGCGACCTCGACGTCGCAGTGGATCACCGAGAGCGCCTCGCGCGGCAAGCCGCATTCGTACAGCACGTCGGCCAGCAGCAGCGACGTGACCGGCGCTTGCGGAGGAGGCTTGAGGACGACCGTGTTGCCGACGGCAAAGGCGGGCGCGAGCTTGTGAGCCACGAGGTTCAACGGAAAATTGAACGGCGCGATCGCGCCGATCAGCCCGATCGCGCGGCGCTCGACGATCGCCGAATACCCGACGGTAGCGGCGCTGACGTCGAGCGGCAGCACTTCNNTCGACTTCGATCTCGCTGAATCGAAGCGGCTTGGCCGACTCGCCCGTGATGGCCGCCGCGATTTCGTCCTTGCGTTCGGTCAGCCGGCGGGAGACCGATTCGAGCAGCGCTTTGCGCCGGTAGCGGGGCCACGCCGCGAACGCCGGAAACGCCGCGACGCCGCCTGCGATCGCCGCTTCCATTTGCGCCTTCTCGCCGACGGCGATTCGTGCATAGATCTCGCCGGTAAACGGGCTGCGAACGTCGTGGCTGCGCTCGCCCACGAACGCACGTCCGGCGATCGGCAGCGCGAGCACGTCCGTTTGATTCACGACTTGAGATCGGAGAGAATTTCGGCGGCGACGCGCACGCCGGACTCGGCTCCGCCCTCCATGAACCCTTGGTGTTCGACCGACGTATGCTCGCCCGCAAAATGAACGTTGCCCTGGCGCAAACCTTCCGTTCCCGCGATGGTCGAGTACTGGCCCGTCAGCCAACACGAATAGCTGGCCAAGATGTTCGGATCGGCTTGCGCGTTTCCGAACGTTGCCTTTCCGTTGAACTGCTTGGAGCATCCCGGCCAAATCTCGTCCAGCATCTCGAAGAAGTGCTTGACTTGCCGTTTGACCGCGTCGGAATCGCCGATTCGCGCGTACGGCATCGGGGGCGTGTCGATCAGCGCGGCCCCCGCGCCGGTGAAGCGCTCGATGATTCCCGACGGCCCGGCCTGGCCGAGCGAGAAGTCGACGGAGCTTTGGAACGGAAGCGTCGTCCAAATCTGCCCGGTAGTCGGACCTGGCCAAGATCCGGGCTTGCGCCACGGGCGCCCGTCGAACTGCACGTGCAGTTTGGTGTGATAGCCGTAGCCGAGCTCCTGAATGGCGCGATGCTTGGCCGCGTCGAATCCCGCCGACGAATAGTCGAGTCCGCGCAACACGATGAACGGGATGGCGATGACGACGCGCTCGTACGTTTCCTTGACCGTTGCGCCGTTGTTGTCGAACTGCAACTCGTATAGGCCGCCGGGGAGCTTCTTGATCGAGACCATGCGGTGGCCGAATTGCACCGTCCCGGCCGGCAACGCCGCTGCGATCGCGAGCGGAAGTCGCTGATTTCCGGCGGCGATGTAAAAGCGCTGATCGGAATACCCGAGCACACTCATCTTCCCGTCGCGTTCGAAATGCCGCTGGATTCCGAGCATGCACACGAGGTTGAGAGAACTCTGCTCCTCGATCTCGCGTCCGTACTCGTTGCGATAGGCCTCCTTGATGAGTTTACCCAAGCGCGATCCCAAGCCGCCGGGAACGTAGCGATCGATCCAGGCGGCCATGCTCGTCTGGTCGAGACGGTGGCCGGCCGCCGTCATGTTCGAGTACATCGGCGTCGCCGGCATCGCCGCGAGTTGGCTCTTGAGAATCGGATAGATCGCGGCGAAGTCGCGGTCGGCCTCCGGCATCGGGTAGTAGTGGCCGTCGAGAAACGCCGTGTCCCGGTCGTCGGCCTTGAGGCCCGAGTACGTATCGCCGAGCGGCAGATGAAAACGCCGTGCCAGCGCGTGCATCGTGACGTGTTGCGTGTCGATCATCGCGCCGCACCATTCGGTGTGCTGGCGATCGTTCCAGTACGACCATTCCGAATGCATGCGGCCGCCGATGCGGGACGACGACTCGTAGACGGTCGAAGCGATGCCCGCATCTTGCAGGCGAAGCGCGGCGGTCAGTCCGGCGATCCCCGCGCCGATGATGGCGACCCGCTTGTTTGCCGCGGGCGACTGCCCGACGCTGCAGCCCGCCAGAAGCGGGAGGGTAGCCGAAGCCGCTAAGAGGCCCCGCGCGAAGTCGCGGCGCGAAAGCGACATCTCATCGCGTATTCGTCCTGCGCTCACACCCTCGCTGTCGGCAGCGGCGTGAACCGCCGCGAGCCGCGCGAGCGCTCGCAACGCGTGAGAACGGGGCATGAAACCTCCTTGGGAATCGGCACGATCGTTTAGAGTTTGACGTTGACGTTGACGAAGAAGTTAAAGGGCTGCACGACCGAGGACGCGCCGACTTCCGTGATGTCGAAGAACGTACCGTACGGATAGGCGACTTGCACCGGTGGATGCGTGAGGAAGTTGCCGGCTGGGGCCAAGATGTTCGACGGCAGGTTCGAGTAGCTGCACGTGAGCGAATTGTCCCACGCGTAGCCGCGCTGGAAGCATTGGTGATACAGGTTCACGGCGCTGGCCGTAATCGAAATGCGCGGGGTCACGTCGTAGCTGGCCTGCAAGTTGAGCGAGAGCTCCGACGGATCGCGCAACGAACCGAGCGAATCGAACCGGCCGGTATACGGGTCCGGCAAGAAGATCGCGCCCTGCGTCGCGGATCCGGGACAACTCACGCCCGGCGTCGTCGGCGTCGCGCTCGGCTGAGCGGCGCACGACTGCGGAACGTAACCCGGCCACACGAGCGGGGAACCGTAGTTCGAGCCGTCGTCCCAGCGAATGGTGGGCGTGATCGCAAACCGGTCGTGTTTGTAGTTCAAAATCAGCGTCGCGACGTTGGGCACTTCGTATCCGTTGCCGGCGTTAAAAGGCGTCGGAATGGCGTCGTAGGGCGAGTAGTACGCGCCGGTGTCCATCAACGGCTGAAGCGTCTTGCCGTAGTACGGATTGGGAATGCTTAGGGTTCCCGGACCGGGCGGTCCGTTGAGCAGCGTCGGCGACGCGTTGCCCGCGTATTGGCCGGAACCGCACGCCGCCCAATTCCGGGACGACGGCGTCACGCCCGCACACGACGACGTATACGAGTTGTACAGCGCGATCTGCGTGTTGAAGCTGTCGATGACGCTCTGTCCGTTTATCGGCGAATACCGGACTTTGCTGTTCGTGTACGTGTAGGAGAACAGCGCCGAGAGTCCGTTTCTCGAAAAATCGCCGTCCTGCAGCGAGAGCTCGACGCCGTACGAACGCTGCGCGCCGATATTTAGGCCCGCGAGCGTGCCGCCCAGCGCGTCGATCGCCAAGTATTGGATCTGATTGTTGGTCGAGCGGTAGAACGGCGTGATTTTATACGAAATCGCCGTGCCTTTGACGCGCTTTTCGAGCGAGAGGTCGAAATTGTTCGACGTGTCCGGATAGATCGCGTGATCGGGCGAACGGTACCCGTACGAGTAGAATTGGCCCAAGAACGACGCGAGATTCTGTTGAACCGTGTTGTACTGGTAGTACGAACTGGCTTCGGCGCGGGCGTACTTGCCGTACGAACCGCGAATGACCGTGTTCGGATTGAGCGTCCACGTCGCCGAGACGCGCGGCTGAAAGACGTTGTTGACGAAAAGACCGGCCGGAACGTTGTAGAGGCCGTTCCCCGGGTTGGAGAGCGGCGAGAGTCCGGCGGCGCACGCGCCGAATCCGGTTCCATTCCAGCGCCACTGGGGGTTCTTGCCCAGCGAGCCGCAAAACTCGTTGTTGTAGGCGTTGAACCAGAAAGCACGCGCGGGATACCCGCTCTGTAAGTCGGCGGTCGCGTACGCGAAGTGGTCGAAGCGAACGCCCAAATTGACGACGAGTTTATCGTTCGGCTGCCAGAGGTCGGTCAGCGAGTACGAACTGAACAACGGCCTGACGTTGTCCACCTGCGCGCTGGCGCCGTTCTCGGTCATCACCCAGTGAGCGTCCGCCTTCGCTGCCGCACTGCCGGCCGGTGCCGTGCCGGGCGTAAGATTGATGGACCCGTTGGACTGCAAACCGCCCTGACTGCCGACGAAGCAGCCCGCACCGAAGGTTGCTGCCGGACACGACGGCGTAACCGCCGTCGATCCGGACCCGTTTCCGTCGAAACAGCTCCACTGCGCCCCCGTGCTCCAGTTGTAGCAGAGTCCGTTGTTGCCGACGTAACTGGAGAGGATCGTCCCCAGTCCGGTCGCTCCCAGGCTCGTCGTCGCCGAGTCGGTGGAGCTGAACGTCGCGTTGTACGTCTGCAGCGTCTGCGTCATGAACGTGCCCTGCGCCGTGATGAGGTGCTTGGGCGAGAGCTGGTTGGAATAGATCAGATCGACGCCGTACGTGTGGTCGAGCACTTCGTAGTCGGCGAGCTGCGCGCCGAAGGTGAGCTGCGCGCTCGTCGGTCCGTTGATGAACCAATCCGAGTATTCCGTGTACCCGACGACGCGAGCGTAGGAATGGTCGTTGATGTTCTTTTGATACTGCAGCTTTGCGATCGAGTAGTCGTTGCTCGACGCGTCGCGCTGGTTGGGCTGGATGAAACCCGTAAACGGGTCGCGTTGCGACGGGCTGCTCGGGAACAGTCCGGTCGAGATCTGGTTCGGGTTGGGCGCCTGCATCAGCGGACCGTTGTAATAGTTGCCGTCGAGGAACGGAAGCGGATACCCGAATCCCAGCGTTCCGGCCGTCGTCGGATTGATGCCGATTTCGTTTTGCGAACTGTAGAACTTGGTCGCGATGCCGCCGGTGACGTAGAGCGCTTGGATGTCGTCGCGCAAGGGGCTGTTGTGATGCGGTATCGCGAAATGCACGTTGAAGATGTTTTCGCGATCGAAGTTCGTCGCTTGCGCGTAACTTTGACCCGGCGAGAATACCGCTCCGTAGTCGGGACCGGGCCCTCCGGATCCGTCGAGGATATTGTACTCGGCGTTCCCAGTCGGGATGATGAGCGGATAAAAGTAGAGCGGATTGCCCGCGCCGTTGAACTGATCGCCGTAGCGGTAGCTCTGGTTGGTTCCCGACAACCCGACGTAATAGGAGAACAGCCGGTCGGGCGTCGCGCCGGAGACCTCGGCGGTCGCCGAGTGGTAGAACGAGGGAGCCCCGATGCCCAGGTCGCCGCTGGCGTAACCGGGATGCGTGCCGGTTTTGATGACCTGGTTGATGTAGCCGGCAAGTCCCGAGGAATTCGAACTGGCCGGCGTGCCGCCGGTGTAAACCTGAACCTCCTGATTGCCCAGGCTGGTCAGCGTCGCGATCGGCGCCAAGTCCGACTGGCGCGTCGTGGGAAGGCCGTCGAACTCGTACGCGACCTGGTCGATGTCGCCGCCGCGAAT
>PMFP01000092.1 GCA_003155175.1 Vulcanimicrobiota bacterium | reverse complement strand
TCGACGTGCTCGTATGCGGCGGGGTCTATGCGGCGCAGCCGCTCGCGGGTGGCCGGCGGCCATGCCGATGCGGGATCGTTGGCTTCGACGAACGCGCGTACGTTCTCGGCAAAGAACTCGTCTATTCCGGTCGCGGCGTAGGGAGTTACGAACGCCTTGGCCGCGTGAAAGATCGCACGCAACGTCGGATCGATCCCGGAGCGGTAGACGCCGCCGCCAAGCGCACAATCCAGCGCGTGTCCGAACTCGTGCGCCACGGTCATCGGGCTGCGCGAGCGCAGGTAGACCGTACGCTCTTCGACGACGAACAGGCCCGCGGGCGGCGCCGGCCACGCGTCGACGTCGATGCCCAAGCGGACCAGCGCGCGCGATGCGTCGCGATACGGCTGGTTCGGGGCCAGCGGCACGATGCGGATGCCGTGCGAGCAGGCGAACCGCAATGCCTCCGGACCGAACCGTTCGAGCGTTTGTAGGATGGCCGCCTCGGGCGGCCGAGCTGCGTCCTCGGCGCAAAAAAGTAAAGCGCCCAGCGCGCGTACGTCGTCCTCAAGCACGTACGGAGCATGCGGCGCTCGGATGAACGGAGCGTCGCTACGTTATGGACGGCGCGTGAAACCCGGTCGCTCGCCGATTGCCGGCGGTTCCACGCGGACCGTAACGCGGTCGCTGCTTCGTCCGTCGCTGGCGACGATCGTCCAACTGCCCAAGCGCACCGGCAGAAAAGCGACGCCTTCGGAATCGGGCGCGAGTTGGCGTCCGTCCACGCTCCAGCGCACGGCGTGTCGTCCACCGGCCGCGCGGAGCGCGATTTGCTGTTCGCCGGCTTGCAATGCATTCGCCGCGGGATTTCGGACGAACACGTCTCCGTCGTGCGGAAACACGATGCGAAGCGTTCCGGAGCTCGGCCCGGCGGGTTGCAGCGCGACCCACGCGTCGTATTCATGGCCGAGTTGCTGCGCGATCGGACGGCGCACGTCCGCAAGGTCGGCGGGGCGCACCCACTCGCGAACGACTGCCGGACAGTTTCGCTGCGGGGCGTGACCGGTCGTCGCGCAGATCGTCGTCGCGACGAATCCGGCGGGCGCAGGCAGCGACTCGGGTTCTCTCTTCTCGTGCAGGTGGAGCATGATGCGATTCCAGAGCGGCCCCGCACCCGTCACGCCGGAGATGCCGCGCATCGCGCTGCCGTCGAAATTCCCGACCCAGACGGCGACGGTGTAGTCTCGCGTGAATCCGACCGTCCACGTGTCGCGAAAGTCGGACGAGGTACCGGTCTTGACCGCCGCGTCGAACGGCAAGTCCAGAACGGAGTGATGGCCGAAGGAACGCTCGCGCGCGTGCGGATCGGCCAGCATGTCGGTCACGAGCGACCAGGTTGACGGATCGCCGACGCGCGTCGCGCCCGGCCCGGTCCCGTCGTCGATCAGGCGCAATGGAATCGCGGATCCCTCGCGCGCGACGGTCGTGTAGGCGTGCGCCAACTCCCACAGCGTCACCTCGCCGCCGCCCAGCGTGAGACCCAAGCCGTAGAAGGACGCCGGCCGGGTCAAGTGCACGAAGCCGAGGTCGTGCAGCCGGTCGAGGAGCGGCTCGAGGCCGAGTTCGGAGAGCACGTGCACGGCGGGAAGGTTGAGCGAGTTGGCGAGCGCGTACCGCACGCGCACGGGGCCGTTGAAGCGGCCGCTGTAGTCGGCGGGCTGGTAGAGCTTGCCGCCGGGAATCGCGTACGTCGCGGGAACGTCGGGCAAAATGGACGTCGAGCGAATCGTTCCGCGTTCGAGCGCGAGTTCGTAGGTGAAGGGCTTGAGGGACGAGCCCGGCTGGCGGAGCGCTTGCACGCCGTCGTTGCGGCCCAGCGCCGCGTCGGAGAAATAGTCGGGCGACCCGACGTAGGCCAGCACGTCGCCGTTGCGGTTGTCTACGACCAGTACCGCCGCGTCGGTAACGTGAAACGCCGAGAGCGCGTCGACGACCGCTTGCGTCTGCGCCTGCACGAAACGCTGCAGCTCGCGATCGATGGTCGTCCGCACGCGCCCCGCGCCGGTCACGCGCGGATACAGAAAGAACAGCGCGTGGGCGGCGTCGCCGATGCCGGCGTCGTGGCGGCGCGGCCGCAGCGTTTCGGTTAGCGCGGCTCCGGCTTGCGCTCGCGTGACGTCGCCGAGCGCGACCATGCGATCGAGGACGTACCGTTGCCGCTCGCGCAGGCCGCGCGAGCCGCCATCGGGCGTCAGGTGCGCCGGGTCGTTCGGAATCGCGGCCAGCAGCGAGGCCTGCGCCAGATCGAGATCGCTCGCCGGTTCGCCGAAATACGTGCGCGCCGCCGCCTCGACGCCGTAGACGTTGCCGCCCATCGGCACGCGATTGACGTAAGCTTCGAGAATCGCGTCCTTGGGCGAGCGGATCGCAATCCGTTCGGCCTCCACGATCTGCAGCAGCTTTCCGCGCAGCGTGCTGGGCGTGGGGTGCAGGAGGCGCGCCAACTGCATCGCGATGGTCGAGCCACCGCTGCGCGCTTGCCCGTAGACTGCGTAATCGCGCGCCGCGCGCGCGAGCGAACGCACGTCCACCGCTCCGTGGCGTTGAAAGCGCCCGTCTTCGGCCGCGAGAATCGCTTCGAGAAACCAGGGAGAGACGCGATCCAGCGGCACGGCGACGGCGTGCGTGGAGTCCGATGCCAGGACGGTGCCCAGCGGTGCGCCGGTCCGGTCTAGGAACGTCACCGCGGCGGGGGGCGCCGGCAACCGCCGCACGTCGATTCCGGCTGCGTAAAACGCTAAAAGTGCGGCCGCGGCAAGCGCGATCGCGTAGCGAGAGAAGAGTACCACGATCGTTCCTCGTATCTTACGACGCAAACGTCGTGCGTTGCTGCCGTTAGGAGTTCGCGGTGCGTTTCAGGTTCGCGTGGGTTTTCTTGGCCGGCGCCTGTGCACTGGCCACGGGTTGCAACACCGCGACCGGGCCACAGCCCCTCGCCGGCGTGAGCGCGCTGCCCAAGCCGGTCCTGCCGGCCTGGATTTCCTCGATCTCCCCGACCGCAAACGCGCAATCACTTGCGCAGGTCCGCGTCATCTTCGCCAAACCGGTCAGCAAGGTCGAGGCGCTCGAGGGCGACGGTCCCGCGGACGTGCTCTCCCACTTCTCGATGACGCCGGCTCTGGCCGGGAAATTCGTGGTGCTTACCCCGCGCATGGTCGGATTCGTGGCCGCGCAGGCACTCCCAGTCGGCACCCGCGTGCGCGTGACCATGAGTTCGGGGCTGCGCGACTTGGACGGCGATGCGCTCCCGCAAGACGTTTCGTGGACGTTTCAGACCGACGCGCTGGCGTTCACGGACCTTCCCGACCTCAAGCCGCAGGACGGCTCAACGCCGCAGCCGTCGGGGCTCAATCCGACCATTACCGTCAACGCCAACGCTCAGGTGGATCCGGCCTCGCTTTCAGCCCACGCCACGCTGACGGGCGGGGGCGACACCGTCCCGCTCGATGCGACGCTCGAGAAGCAGCCGACGCCGTATCCCGGTTCCGGCTCGCAAGAACAGTTCGATCCCTCGCTCAAGAATTGGGCGTACGACCTCAAGCCGCAGCGAGCGCTGCGGACGGCGACGACGTACGAGCTGCGAATCGCCCCCGGCGTCGTTCCGGCAAACGGGAACGTGCCGACCGTCGCGAGCTTCACCGGCGGCGTTCGCACGTACGACGCGCTCGCGATCCAGCCCACCCAGCCGCCCGCAGCGGGCAACGGGCAGGGCCGCTTCGCCGACGGCGACCCGGTCGTGAACTTCAACAACCCGATCGATCCGAAGTCCATCGCCGGCCAGGTCGGCATTTCGCCGGCTCCCGCGCCGGCGAGCGCAATATTTAGCGTATCCGACGGCGATTCGGCGATCTCCATCAACGCCTACGAACTGCAGCCCGACGCGAGCTATACCGTGACCGTCGGAGCCGGCGTAAAGGACACGTTCGGGCAGTCACTCGGTCACGAGCAGCGCGTCGCGATCAAGACGAGCGATTTCGCGCCGGGCATCTGGGCACCGGCGGGCGTCAACGTCATTCCCGCGGGCGCGCCGGTCGATCTCGACATGTACGCGACGAACCTGCCTGGCAACCGCTACGGCTCGGCAACGGCGCGCGTCGGAGTTCTGCGCCTCTTGGAATCGAACGGCAACTTCGATCCGGCGACCGCACTGCCGGACTCGCCGCAATGGCTGCAGCACGCGCTCACGGCGCCCCGCAACAAACAGAGCGTGGTGCGCCTCCCGCTTCAAACCCTTTTGGGCGGCCCGTACGGCGCGCTGGCCTACGGTTTCTCGGCGGCCATCGATCCGAAGAGCCCGACCGTCCTCACGGGGCTCGTGCAACTCACGAACCTCGGCGTTTTCGCGCAGTGGTTCCCGCAGCACGGTATGATTCGCGTCGCGCACTTGAGCGACGGCGCGGCGGCCGGCGCGGTCGCGGTGACGGTCTACCGGATCTCGTCGGATCCCGGCGTCGCGGCGGCGCGCTGCGCGAGCGGCGTGACGGGGACGGACGGGACGCTCGACCTTCGCGGCGTCGATATCGAACGCTGTTACGCCGGCAGCACCGCGGACCAGGCGCCGTCGCTGGGCGTCGTCGCGACGTCGGGCTCGGATAACGCGTCGCTGGTGACCTACGATTGGAGCGGCATCTTCAATTTCGACGTGTACGGCGGATGGGCGACCGGCGCGCCGCTCTCGCGCGGAATTCTCTTCCCCGACCGCGACATGTACCAGCCGGGCGAATCGGGCCACCTGACCGGCATCGCGTACTACGTAGCGAACGGCAAGATTCTCGCCGATCGCAACGCCTCGTATCGCATCAATCTCAAAGATCCGAGCGGAAATTCGAAACCGCTGCAAACCGTGACGAGCGATCGCTACGGCGTGCTCTCGCTGCCGTTGTCCTTCGGCCCGCATCAAGCGCTCGGATATTACACGGTCGAAGGCAAAGGCTCGAGCGGAAACGTGATCACCGGAACGTTCCGCGTCGCCGAATTCAAGCCGCCGAATTTTTCGCTCACGCTCGCGCTGGACAAGACGTCGGCCTCGCCGGGCGCGTCGGTGCGCGCCAACGCCAAAGCGGCGTACTTGTTCGGAGCGCCGCTGCAGGGCGGTACGGCACAAGCGACGGTTACGCGCGAGACGGCTAGCCTTGCGCCCAAGGGATGGGACGATTACTGGTTCGGACCTCAATGGTTCTGGCCCGAGCAACAGCCCTCGGTCACGACCGACGTCTCGCAGAGCGCGCTGACGCTCGACCAGAACGGGGCCGCATCGCTCGACGTGCCCGTGCCGGCGGATCTGCCGTTCCCCATGACGTACACGGTGGACGTCCAAGCGACGGACGTCTCGCATCTCTCCGTTGACGACTCCGCCACGTTCTTGGCCCTTCCGGGCGACGCGACGATCGGGCTCTCGACCGACGGCGTGGTCTCGGCCGGATCGCCGCTTTCGATCCGCGCGATCGTGACCGACGCGGACGGCAAGGCGATTTCCGGACGCGGCATCCACGTCGAGCTGCAGAAGATGACGTATACTTCGGCGACGCAAACCGTCGAAGGCGGCGATCAAGCCGACGAAGCCGTCAAGTATGCAACCGTGGATACGGCCGACGCGACGTCGGGCAGCGGCCCCGTCAACGTAAGCCTCAAGCCGCCCGACCCCGGCCCGTATCGCATCCGCGCGAACTTCTCGGGGGCGCAAAGCGACGCGGGTGCGACGGACGTTCAGGCCTTCGCGTTCGGCCCCGGCGTCATCGATTGGGGCGGCGCGCAAACCACGACCGTGGACGTCCACCTGGACAAGAAGACGTACAAGGTTGGCGAGTCTGCGAAGGTGTTGATCGCCTCGCCGTTCGACCGGTCGGACGTTTACGTCGCGGTGGTGCGTAACGACGTGCTCTACGCAACTACGTTGCACGACGTGAAGGGCGCGCCGACCGTTCGCATTCCGATCACGCCGGACATGCTGCCGAATGCGGCGGTCGAAGCCGTCGTCGTGCGACGGGGGCCGAATCTCTCGACGGTGAAACCCGGTTCGCTCGACAGCCTCTCGCGCGTCGGCGTGACGGCGTTCGACGTAGACGTGACCGACCGGTATCTCAAACTCGCCATCGCACCCGAACGCGCCACGGTCGAGCCAGGCGGGAGCGAGCGCGTCGGGTTTACGCTGACCGGAGCCGGTGGAAAACCGGCGTCCGGCGAGATCGTCGCCATGGCGGTGGACGACGCGATCTTGCAACTCTCCGGATACCGTCTGCCCGATCTCGTCAAGGTCGTCTACGCGGCGCAGCCGATCTCGACCCGGTTCGGCGACAACCGCCAGAACCTCGTGCTGCAAACGCAGAAGGCGCCGGCCGAGAAGGGCTATGGCTACGGCGGCGGCTATCTGGGCGGCCCGGCGTCCACGCGCGTTCGCGAGATCTTCAAACAACTCGCGTTCTATGGCACCGCGGTTGCGGATTCGCAGGGCCACGCGTCGGTGACGATCCCCGTTCCGGACAACTTGACGACCTGGCGCGTGATGGCCGTGGCCGTCGGCACCGACGACGCGCATTTCGGCACGAACGACGCCACGTTCGTCGCGACCAAACCCTTGATCCTCAATCCGCTGCTGCCGCAGTTCGCGCGGCCCGGCGACCGATTCGATCTCGGAGCGTCCGTGCTCTCGCGCGACCAGACGAGCGCGACGCTCTCGCTCGCGGCGAACCTCTCGGGCGCGCTGGCCTTCGCGAGCGGCGATCCCACCTCAACGCGGGCCGACGAGTCGCCGCCCACCGGAACGATGGCGGCATACCGCTTCCCCGTGACCGTCGGCACGCCGGCGCCGACGACCGTGTCGTTCACCGGAACGGCGGGCGCGATCTCGGACGCCTTCAAAGTCCCGTTCGAGGTGCGCGACCGTGCGACGACCGAATCGGTCATCGAGACCGGCGTGACGACCTCGCACGCGCAGATTCCGCTCGACCTGCGCGCCGGCGGAACGCTCAGCGTCACGGTTGCAAATTCGGTCGTTCCGCAATTCACCGTCGGCGCCGACCGCCAGATGACGGACGACCCGTTCCCGCTTTCCGACGATTTCGCGTCGCGCTTGATCGTTGCGACGACGATCGCCAAAATCGGCCCTCGCTACCATCTCAAGCCGGCGTTCGACGCGGTGGCGCAACGCTCGACGAGCGCGCAGCGGCTGGTCGCGATGCAGCGCGGCGACGGGGGATTCGCTCCGTTCGTGGGAGCCGAAGAGAGCGATCCGTTCGGTTCGGCCTACGCGCTCGACGCGCTGGCGTTCGGCCGAGCGAACGGCGCGAGCGTCGACGCTCGAGCGATCGCCAAAGCGTCCGCGTACGCCGCACAAATGCTGGCAAATCCCGAACGGGTGAAGTGGTGTGGCGACGCGTTGTGCAAGGCGCAGATGCGTTTCGAAATGCTGTGGGCGCTGGCGGCGTCCGGCGACCGGCGCTCGGATTTCCTGAGCGACGTCGTCGCGCAGAGCGATTCGTTCGACAGCGCGACGCAAATTCGCCTCGCGCGCTATTTGCTGGCGCTGCCTGCGTGGCACCAGCGCGGCGTCG
>PMFP01000002.1 GCA_003155175.1 Vulcanimicrobiota bacterium | reverse complement strand
TGATCTGCGCCTTTTTCTAGACAGACTTCACCACGGTGAGGGTCGGGCGGCGCAGATGCGCGGCCCGATTTTTTTTGCTTGCTTGGTGAGGTGTGTGGAATGACGTTTTCGGCGATGCTCGGTGATATTCTCGGCGGTGCGGCGATGAGTGAGGCGGAGAGCCGCGACTTCGTGGGCAGCCTCATGGACGGAGGGCTCTCGCACGTGCAGGCGGCCGCCCTGCTGACCGCAGTGGCCGCCCGCGGCGACCGGCTCGACGAGGTCGTAGGAGCGGCGCGCGCGATGCGCGAGCGCAGCGTCAAGGTCGAGCACGGCTTGGGGCAGGTCATCGACGTGTGCGGCACGGGCGGCGACGGCGCGGGGACGATCAACATCTCGACGATGGCCGCGCTGGTCGTGGCGGCATCCGGCGTGCCGGTGGCCAAGCACGGCAACCGGGCCGCGTCCAGCGCCTGCGGCAGCGCCGACGTGCTCGAAGCCTGCGGCATGCCCCTCGACGACGGTCCCGAACGGGCGTCGCGATCGCTCCAAGAAACCCGGTTCGCGTTCATGTTCGCGCCCGCGTACCATCCCTCGATGCGCAACGTCGCCCCGATCCGGCGCGAGCTCGGCGTGCGGACGCTCTTCAATTTGCTCGGGCCGCTGACCAACCCCGCCGGAGCGACGCATCAGGTCGTCGGCGTGGCTCGCGAATCGCACGTGGAACTGGTGGCCGAAGCGCTGCGGCGGCTCGGCACCGTTCGCGGCGCGGTCGTGTACGGCGGCGGCATCGACGAAGTCGCCGGCGATCGGCCCTCGCTCGTGTATGAGTTCTCGCAGAACCGGGCGAACGGCTACCTCTTGGATCCGTCCGACTATCGCATTCACGTTCCGCTAGCCGAGATCGCCGGCCCGACGCGCTCCGGCTGCGAGGAGGCCTTTACGTCCATTCTTCAGGGCGAGCGCTCGGGGCGCTCCGACGTGGTCGCGCTCAACGCCGCGCTCGCGCTGCACGTCTTCGGCGCGGCCGGCAGCATCGCAGAGGGACTTCACGTCGCGCGCCAGACGCTGGCATCCGGCGCCGCGTACGAGCTCTTCGAAGGTTTCGGGTCGCTGGCGCAAACGGCATGAACGGCATGCTCGAGCGGCTCTACCGCTCCAAAGCCGCCGAAAGCGCGGCCGACGCGTCGATCCAGAGCTACGAGGACGTGGAGCGGCTGGCTCGCGAGCGGTGGGGCGAGCGGCGTTCGTTTCGCAGCGCGATCGAGCGCGCGCAAGG
Source organism: Vulcanimicrobiota bacterium (assembly GCA_003155175.1). Lineage (GTDB taxonomy): Bacteria > Vulcanimicrobiota > Vulcanimicrobiia > Vulcanimicrobiales > Vulcanimicrobiaceae > Hemerobacter > Hemerobacter limicola. The sequence goes on along the minus strand of PMFP01000002.1, from coordinate 2,969 downwards.
CGCGGCGATCGTCGCCGAAGTCAAGCACGCGTCGCCGTCCGCCGGCGTGATCGTTCGCGATTTCGACGCCGTGCGTATCGCGCAATTCTACGAGGAGGCACGGGCCGACGCCATCAGCGTCCTGACCGAGTTCGCGCATTTCAAAGGGCGGCTCGCGCATCTCGATCTGGTCCGAACTTGCACGACGCGGCCGATCTTGCGTAAAGATTTTCTGAGCACGCCGTACGAGATCGCGCAATCCGCGGCGCACGGCGCGGACGCCGTCTTGCTGATCGTCGCGGGCTTGAACGACGCGCAGCTTTCGTCGTGCCTGGCCGAGGCGGCGAAGTTCGACCTCGACGCGCTCGTCGAGATTCACACCGAAGACGAACTCGATCGCGCGGTCGAATCGGGCGCGACGTTGCTGGGCATCAACAATCGCAATCTGCAGACATTCGAGACCGACGTGGGCGTGAGCGAACGGCTGCTTCCGCTGATTCCTCAGGGCTGTCCCGTCATCTGCGAGAGCGGGATCCGCGGACCCGAAGACGTCGAGCGCTTAGCTCCGCTGGGCGCGCGCGGTTTTCTCGTCGGAGAGATGTTGCTGCGCCGCCCGGATCCGCACCACGCGATCGGCGAGCTGCGCAACGCGGCGATGGCCCGGCCTGCGTGACGTTCGTCAAGTTCTGCGGTTGCATGAATCCGAGCGATGTCGAGGCCTCCGTCGAGGCCGGAGCGGATGCCGTCGGCTTGGTCTTCGCGCCGAGCCCCCGGCGGGTGGACGAGCGTATGGCGTCCGAAATCGCGCGCAATTTCCCGGCGGGCGTCCAACCGATCGCCGTCTTCGCCAACCCGGACTACGAACAGATCGCGTTCGTCCGCTCGATCTTCGACGATCCCTACGTACAGCTCAGCGGCCGCGAATCGCCCGGCTTCGTGTCGTGGGTCGGACCGCGCGCCATCAAGACGCTGCACGTCGAGGTGAAAGGCGAGCCCGAGGACCGCATCGTCAAGCGCGGCAAACGCTTTGGCTCCGCGCTGCTGCTGCTCGACACGCGCGCGCGCAAGATGCTGGGCGGAACCGGCAAGCCGTTTGCGTGGTGGTCGGTCAAGGCGCTCGCTCGCGAGCGCCCGATCATCGTGGCGGGCGGATTGACGCCCGAAAACGTCGCGTCGTGCGTGCGCGAAGTGCGTCCGTTCGGCGTGGACGTGCGCTCGGGCATCGAGACGAACGGCCGAAAAGACCCCATTCGCATGCGTGAGTTCGTGCGCGCCGTGAGGGACGCCGATGCCGGCTGAGACGGTGCATCCGGATGAGCGCGGCTACTTCGGATCCTTCGGCGGACGCTTCGTCCCCGAGGTGCTGGTGTGCGCGCTCGACGAGCTCGAGGCTGCCGTTGACGAGGCATTCGCCGACGCCGCATTCTGGGACGAATACCATCGCGCGCTGCGCGATTTCGTTGGGCGTCCGTCGCCGCTGTACCCGGCGCCGAATCTTTCGCGCANNGGGCGGGCCAGCACGGCGTCGCGACCGCGACGGTCGGGGCGAAGTTCGGGCTCCCGGTGGACGTATACATGGGCGCCGTGGACGTCGCGCGGCAAGAACTCAACGTCTACATCATGGAATTGCTCGGCGCGACCGTGCATCCGGTCTGCAGCGGAGCGCAGACGCTCAAGGACGCGACCAACGAAGCGTTTCGGGAGTGGGCGGGCTGCGCGGACGGCACGTTTTACGTCATCGGCAGCGTCGTCGGCGCGCATCCGTATCCGTACATGGTGCGCGAGTTTCAGCGCGTCATCGGCGACGAGGCGCGCGCGCAATGCCTGGAACGTTACGGTCGCTTGCCCAGCGACGTGATCGCGTGCGTGGGCGGCGGCAGCAACGCGATGGGCATCTTCAGCGCGTTTCTGGGCGATGCCGGCGTGAAGTTGTGGGGCGTCGAAGCCGGCGGCGACGGCGCCGATACGCCGAGGACGGCCGCGACGATCTCGGCGGGCAGCGTGGGCGTGCTGCACGGATCGCGGTCGCTGCTCTTGCAGACGCCCGAAGGCCAAGTGCGCGAGACGCACTCGATCAGCGCGGGTCTGGACTACCCCGGCGTCGGTCCGGAGCACGCGCATCTCAATGAAACCGGGCGCGCGACCTACGTTTCCGCCACGGACCGCGAAGCGCTGGCGGCCTTTTCGGAGCTCGCGCGCGCGGAAGGCATCGTCCCGGCACTCGAGAGCGCGCACGCATTGGCGTTCGCCCGGAAGCTCGCACGCGAGCGATCGGCGGACGATCTCATCTTAGTGAACTTGAGCGGCCGCGGCGACAAAGACCTGGCCCAGATTCGCGCGCTCTCGCGATGACGCTCGCAGCCGCGTTTGCCGCGGCGCGCGCCGACGGCCGCGCCGCGTTCATCCCGTACGTGATGGCGGGGGATCCCGATCTCGAAACGACGGCGCTGATTCTCGGCGCGCTGCGGGCGGCAGGCGCGGACGCGGTCGAACTTGGGATTCCGTACAGCGACGCGCTGGCGGACGGGCCGACCATCGTGGCGGCGGCAACGCGCGCCCTCAAAGACGGCGTTGGCATTGACGACGTGTTGAACGTCGCGCGCCGGGCCCCGGGCCTGCCGGTGCTGCTGTTCAGTTACTTCAATCCGATCTTNNGCGGCGGTCATCGTGCCGGACATTCCGCTCGAGGAGAGCGCATCTTTGGGCGCCGTGCTCCACGAACGCGGACTCGACATGCCGCTGCTCGTCGCGCCGTCCACCGGACGCGAACGCGCGCGGCGTATCGCCGATCGCTCTACCGGCTTCGTCTACGTCGTCTCGCGCACCGGCGTCACGGGTGCAGGCCGCGTCCCGGATTTCGCCGCGGCGAACGCGAGGCTCGACGACCTGCGCGAGCTCACCGATAAACCGCTGGCTGCGGGATTCGGCGTGAGCCGCCCCGAGCACGTCGCGCAGATCGCGCCGTTTGCCGACGGCGTCATCGTGGGCAG
>PMFP01000134.1:1584-68883 GCA_003155175.1 Vulcanimicrobiota bacterium | reverse complement strand
CGATGGTTCGCTCGCCCGAGAAACGCCTTGCGGCTTGTGCGAAACCGTCGATCGCGTCGTCGTCGCCCGCAACCACGATCTGCCGGCCGAAGTAGGCGACGCCGCGCACCCGGCCGCCGTCGCGCGCGATGCAGAGACTGCGGCGCAGGTCCGGATGCGTCCCGCGGGCGACGAGCGAGGTGAGAAAGACGTTTTCGAACGGAGAGCGATCGAGGAACGCCAGCGCCGCGTCTTCTCGCGCCGGCGTGAGCTGCTCGACGCGGGCTGCCACGTCAGTCCAGGGGAACGACGATCAGCGGTTTGGTCGTGGGCTGTTTGCTGCCGCCCTCGGGCTCGAGGCTCACCGCAACCGCGGAAGTTTCTGGCGCTCCGGCCGGGAGCGAGACGAACGCGACGCCGTGCGCGTCTGGAACGAACGTGAGCGACGGCGCCATCGTCTTCGATCCCTTCGGCAACGTCCACGCTTGATAGACGTGCCCGCGCGGCGGGGCCGCCAGGTCGTACATCGCGATATACAAGCGGCTGCCGCTCCGCACGACCTCACCGTTGTCCACCGGGTAATGCTTGGCGCCGGCGGCCAGGACATCGGAGATGGCCGCCTGCCGGTCGGCGAGCGCACTGGCCAGTGCGTTGGTTCGCGACCGAAGCTGCGCGAGTTCGGCCTGAGACTGCTTGAGCTGCCCGCTCAGCATGATATCGGAGATGGACGAGATCAACGCGATCGCCAAGCACGCGGCGGCGACGAGATAGACCGGCCAAAGAATGGGGCGCTCTCGCGGCGCGACGGAGCGGCGAACCGGTGCGTCCGTCTGAGGCACGGTCGCGGCGCCCGGGCGTTCGGGCCTGACGGTTCGCATGATCCTGGCCTTGAGCTCGGGGCTCGCGACGATGGGCCCGTTTCCCGGCGTAAACGCCTCGGCCGATTCCGCCAGCGCGCCGACGGCGGGCTGAAGCAACGCGTATTCGCGCCGGCAGATCTCGCACGCCGCGATGTGCGCGCGCACGCGCTGCGCGTCTTGCATCGGCATCGCACCCAGAGCGTACACGGCGACGTCGTCGAGCCAGTCCTCGTGTCCGCGCGCCTGCAGGTCGCTCACGTCGTCACCGTCATTTCCAGCTGCGCTCGCAGCTTGCGAAGCCCCGATCGTATGCGCGTCTTCACGGTGCCCAGGGGAGTGGAGGTTCGTCGAGCGATCTCTTGATGCGTTACGCCCTCGAAGAAGCCCATCTCGATCGGCCGGCGCTGCTCGTCCGGCAGCGAGGCGAGCGCCGAGCGCACGAGCTCCCGATCGATCCGCGCGAAAGCCGTATCTTCGACGCTCTCGGATTCGGGAAGCGCTTGCGGGAGATCGGTCTCGGCGCGGACCGTGCGGCTGCGGATCACGTCGAGAGCGCGATTTCGCGTTACGCGCGCGATCCACGCGCCGAAATTTCCCGTGCGAAACAACTCGGGCGAACTCCAGACTTTCACGAACACCGCTTGAGTAACGTCTTCGGCCGTCGAAGCGTCGCCAAGCATCCGCATGGCCAAGCCGTAGGCGAGGCGATGATAGGCATCGTAGAGCGCCTCGAACGCATCGGCGTCGCGCTTGCGGACCCTTTCCATTAAAACGACGGCATCTTCGGTCACCTAGTGGGGCTTCGCGTCGAGGGCTCCGTGCCCTCGAACTCCCTAACGGCGGTGCGGGCCCGCCGGATTCGCGCGGACGGTGCCGAGGCGTGGCCGGACCCCGCGTCGTAGGCAAGCGGCCATGAGCAGTTCTCTCGAGACCTTGTCGGGCGCGATCGCGGGCTTTCCCGGTTATGCCGGCGAGTTGGACCGGCGAGCCGCCGACGAGATGATCCGTTCCTATGCCGGCGAGCGCGTCTCCGAAATGGAGGAGCGCCTGCAACCGCTCGATCCGGCGCTTTCTGAGGCCTGCGCCGCCGCGTTGATGCGAACCGGCTTCGTCGATCAGGACGCCTTCANNGCCGATCTCGCGGTCGTCACGCTGGCCGACCGCGCGAAAGACGTGGATCGCGACGGGCTCGCCGCGTATCTCGGCGAGGTCAACGCGGCGCTCGATTGCCGCGAAGCGCTTATGACTTCGGCGGCAAAGGGATCCCGGGGATAGACGGCACCGGAACCTTGCTCTGGACTTGGTTGACGATCTCGTTCTTGAGCTGATCCCAGTTGGTGGGAACGCCGAAATCGCCGGTAAATTGATCGAGCGCCCCTTGCGTCAGCTTGTTCACCTCGCCTTGCAAGACGCCGTTGACGAGTCGCGCGGCGAACGACTGGCCTTGGTTGACGATAAAGTGGTGGCCGTCGTTGGTCTGCACGGTCACCGGAAGGTCGGGATTGCTGACCTGATAGACGTTGACCGTGAGCGATCCGTCCGGAGCGACGCCGATGTCGCCCTGCGTTCCACGCACGCCCACCGTCGCGGTCGGCGTTTGAAACGTATAGTTTGCGGCGGCCCCTTGCGGATGTTCGACCGTGAAGCGCGTCGAGCCGTTGTAGACGATGAACTTCGCGCTGTTGCCTTCCGCGCGGTCGAAGAACGCCATCTGCACCTTTGAGTTCGATCCGACCAAGACCTTAGAGCTGTCGGGCAGCGTCACGGCGCCGATCGATTGCGCGCCGGTGATGGCGAAGGTCTTATCGGCCAGCGCGATGGACGCATTGGCCGCGATCGGCTTGGCGGCTTGGTTCGGCGCCTGATACGCGACCTCGCCTTTGACGTTCTGGAGTTCCTTGCCGGTGTCGGCAGAGGACGGCAGCGACCCGGCTGCGAGCAGGAACGCACATGCGAGGACCAACGGGCGTTGTAGGTGCATCGAGGAACCCTCCCGTCTCGCGCCTTCCTCAGTCCGTCCGAGCTTTCCCGGCGGGAAGGGCCCTTGAGAGCGACTAACGGCGCTTGAAATGCGCCGCTCGCTGGGCTGCCTCGTGGCGATCGTGGTCGCGCTATGCTCGCCGGGGCGCGCCGATCCGCTCCACCTCTTGCCGCAGCCGCGACGGGTTGCGGTCGCGGCGTGCCGCGCGCCGGGCCTCCCGCGAACCATCGCCGCCGATTTCGACGGTGGCGCTCGCGAATTGCTCTCCGAGCGCTGGGCGGCCCTGGGCATCCCCGTTCCGCGCGCGAGCGCGAGCGATCCCGACATCACCGCGACGATCGTGCCCGCAATGCGGGCGCAAGAATATCGCCTGGACGTTCGAGGTTCGCGAGTTCGCATCCAGGCGGGAAGCCCGGCCGGCGCGTTCTACGCGGTCATGACGCTCGCGCAACTCCCGAGGCGCGCCGTCGCGACGTGGTCCGTGCCCTGCGTGACGATTTCGGACTGGCCCGCGTTGCCGTGGCGAATCCTTTCCGACGACGTCTCCCGCGGACCGCTTCCGACGATGCGGTATTTCAAGGAACGCATTCGCACCATCGCCGCGTTTAAGATGAACGGCTACTCGCCGTACATGGAACACGTCTTCGTATCGCCGACGGATCCGCTGCCGGCTCCGCTCGACGGCATCACGCCCGCGCAGTTGCACGAACTCGACGGATACGCGCGTCGCTTTCACGTCGCTCTGATTCCGGAACAGCAAACGTTCGCGCACATGCACGGCGTGCTCAGCGTCGAGGAGTACGCGCCGGCCGCCGAACTCCCGCACGGCTTCCTTCTCTCGCCGGCTTCGCCGGTGGCGCGCGACTATCTCGCGCGCGTCGTGACGCAAGAGCTGGCGGCAGTTCCAAATCCGCCGTTCTTTCATATCGGTTCGGACGAGACCGCAACGCTCGGCCTTGGGACGACGTCCGCGTACGTGCAGCAGACCGGCAAGAGCCGTGCCTACGCCGATCACGTCGCCGCGATGGACGCGCTGGTCGCGCCGTCGGGCGCGCGCGTGATGCTCTGGGACGACGGCATCGAAAACGATCCCTCGATCGCGCCGCTGCTGCCCAGGCCCGCGGGCCGGGCCCCCGTGATCGTTAATTGGCACTACGGACCGCAGACCAGCTACCAGCCGTTCATCGATCTCGTCGCGCGCAGCGGCTTCGATCAGATGATCGCTCCCGGAGCGAACAATTGGAACGAGATCTTTCCCGACGTCGCCACCGCCGTCCCGAACGAAGATCTCTTCATCTCGCAAGGCAAAGGCGTCCCCGGCGTGATCGGCGTCTTCCAGACCGTCTGGCACGACGACGGCGAGACGCTGTACGAATCCACCTGGTATCCCGTGCTGTACGCGGCCGCTTCGGCGTGGGAAGAAGGGCGCGTCGACCGCGCGCGCTTCGATGCCGATTTTCCGGTTGCGTTTTTCGGCACGGACGATCCCGCGTACGCGGGCGACGTTGCGCTGCTGGGGGACGCCGTGAAGCGCCTGCACGCCGCGCCGCACGATACGACCGACGCGCTCTTTTGGGCCGACCCCTTCGATGCCGCCGCGGAGGCGCGCATGGACGGCGTGGATCTTCGCGCGGTTCGCCTCGACGCCGAAACCGTAGAGCGCGATCTCTACGACGCGCGCCCGCCGCTCCACGAAAACGCGGCGTTCGTGACGTACCTCGCTGCGCGGCGTTTGGACGCGCTCGCGCGCAAGTTTCAGATCGCGCGTGAAGTGCGCGCCATGTACGCGGACGCGCAAGCGAATGCGGGCGTTAAGGACGGTCCGGCGATCCGCGATCTGTTCTGGTCGCGTTACTGGATGTGGGAACTGCGCGACTCGTACGAGTCGCTCGCGCCGCTCTACGAACGGGCTTGGCGCTACGAGAGCCGCGAGGGACACTTGGCGAGCAACCTCGAGCGCTACCACCTGGCCGCGCAGCGCGCGATCGCGCTGGCCGACGCCATCTACCGGGCGACGTACGACGGGTACGTTCGTTCCGGAACGCTGCCGGCGTTCGACGGCGTCGTCAAGTGACCGGCCTCTTCGTTCTCTTCATCTTTCTGATCTTCGCCGTGCTGATGTACACGCGCCGGTTGCCGGCGCTGCTGGCGGTGCCGTTCATGGCGCTCGCAATGGCGCTCGCGGCCGGCGTCCCGTTCGGGCGGCTCGGCACGATCGTCACGACGGGATCGGCCGCCCTCGCGCCGGTCTACGTCGCGGTCATCTTCGGGGCGCTGCTCGGGCGCGTCGCGCTCGATACCGGCATCGCGCGCACGCTGGTGAACCTCGCTGCGGAATACGGCGGCGATCGCCCGTTCGCGCTGGCGCTGGTCGTGTGCGCGGTCGTGGCCGTCCTCTTTACGTCGCTCTCGGGTCTGGGAGCGATCATCATGGTCGGCTCGGTCGTGTTGCCGATCATGATGACGACGGGCGTTCCGCGCAAGGTCGCGTCGACGTTGTTCCTCATGGCGTTCGCGCTCGGCTTCATATTCAACATCGCGAACTGGACGTTCTATACCAAACTCTTCGGCGTGGTTCCGCAGCAGATGGTCCGGTACGCGATCGCGCTGGCCGTCGTGGACACGATTGCGCTCGTGGCCTACGCGCTGATCGCGTTTCGCCGCGACCGCGGATACGCGACCAACGCCGTGACCGGCGAGCGGCGGCAGCCGCCCGGCGTCAATCCGCTCGCACTGCTCGCGCCTATTCTACCGCTCGTCCTCTACTACGCGTTTCACATGGACGCGACGCCCGCGTTCGCCATCTCGGCAATCTACGGCGCGGTTTTGGCCCGGCCGCGCGACGCCGTACGCACGCTGGTTGCCGCCGCGATCCGCGGCGTCGAAGACGTCGCGCCGGCGATCCTGCTCTTCATCGGCATCGGAATCTTGCTCACCGCGACGAGCGAGCCCCAGTTTCGCGCCGCGCTCGAGCCGCTCGTGGGCGGCGGCTGGCTTCGCAACCCGATCGCCTACGTCGTGGCGTTCGGCTTGGCGAGCCCGCTGGTGCTGTATCGGGGGCCGCTCAATCCGTTCGGCGTGGGGATCGCGATCTTCACGGCGCTGTTGGCCTCGAACGCACTGCCGCCGATCGTCATCGTGGCCGCGGTCATGGCCGTCGTGCAGGTTCAGAACGTCTGCGATCCGACCAACACCGCCAACGTCTGGGTCGCGAACTTCACCGGCACGCCGATCGACGAGATAACCAAACGTACGCTGCCGTTTCAGGTTGCGGTCGCGACCGTCGCCTGCATTCTCGTGGTTACGGTGGGCGGAACGCTGTTCGGGATGCCTGCGTTTTCCGCGATCGTGCCGCCGGCCTACGCGGACGCTCTTCCCGCGGTCTCGCTCGCGCCGCCAAACGCGAACGGCCGCGTCGGCGTCGAGGACGACGGCTCCGTTCCGGCGCGTGCGGGCGCCGACGCCGTGGCGTCCGCGCTTTCGTCGCATGGATTGACCGCGCTGCGCACCGCTGAAAATCCCAACGCGGCGCCGTGCGACGGCAAACCGTACGCGTCGTACGTTCTCGTCAAGAGCAGCACGTTCGCGCTCGCGAACGGGACCGACCTCGACGTCGGCCTGGTGCTGGAAGACTGCGGCGGATGGATCGTGGACGAGTGGCACGACCACGAGATCGTACCGTCTGAGGATGCGAGCGCGGGACGCACGCTCGCGCTCCAAGGACTGGACCGGTTGGACGCCTGGCGCCGCGCGGTGCCGCAACGCGCGGCCAATCTCTTCGCGCGCGGCGTCGCGATGCAAGGCGGCGATCCGCCGTCGTACTTCTACGCACTCTTTAAGACGGTGGACGGCAACATGCGTGCGTACGTGCGCGCAGGCGGCCCCGCCTACCGCGACGGGCTTCGCACCGGCGACGTGATCGACAAACTCGACGGTCGAGACTGGTGGACGTACGGAACGTATCAGACGCAGTCGCGAGCCTACGACGGGCTTCCGCATACGTTCGAGGTGGAACGCGGAGCGCAGACGGTGGACGTGCGGCTCGGCACACCGCTGTCACCCGCCGAAATCGGAAACGAGGCGGTCGAGCCGCCCCCTTCGGAGAAACCCGATTCATGACGACCGTCGACCCGCAGCTCTCCGCCTACTGCGACGCGCACCGCGAGGCGTATCTCGAAGAACTCAAAGCCTGGATCGCGATCCCCTCGGTGTCGGCCGATCCGGCGCGCGCTCCCGACGTGCGGGCGTGCTGCGAGCGCCTGGTCGAGCGCCTCGGCGAACTGGGCATGCAAGCCGAAGTGCTGGAAACGGAAGGCCATCCGATCGCATACGGCCAGTGGCTGGATGCGCCCGGCAAGCCGACCGTGATGATCTACGGCCACTACGACGTGCAGCCCGCCGACCCGCTCGAGCTTTGGGAGTCGCCGCCGTTCGAAGGCACCGTTCGCGACGGCAAGATTTTCGGTCGCGGCGCGGTGGACGACAAGGGCCAAGTCCTGATGCACCTGGCGGCGATCGAAGCCCACATGCGCACGCGCGGACGCCTGCCGATCAACGTCAAGGTCGTCGTCGAAGGCGAAGAAGAGATCGGTTCGCCGAGCTTTGCCGCGGCGCTCGAGCGATATCGCGAGAAATTCGATGCCGACGTGGTCGTGATATCGGACACCGCCGTCTTCGCCGAGGATACGCCGTCGCTCACCACCAGCGTTCGCGGACTCGTTACGTGGGAGGTCGCCGTGCACGGCCCGTCGGAGGATCTGCATTCGGGGTACTACGGAGGCGTGATTCGCAATCCGATCGAGGCGTTGGCGCGCATCCTAGCCGGCCTCAAGGACGATGCCGGACGGGTCGCCGTTCCCGGCTTTTACGAGGGCGTGGAGGAGATTACGCCGCTACAGATGGTCGAGTTGCGTTCGCTCGACTTCGACGAAGCCGCCGAGGCGAAGTCGCTCGGCGTTTCGGAGCTGTCCGGCGAACGCGGCCGCATCGCGCTCGAGCGCATGTGGTTTCGTCCCACGCTCGAGATCAACGGCATCTGGGGCGGATATCAAGGGCCGGGCAGCAAGACGATCGTTCCCAGCTGGGCCAAAGCCAAGCTCACCGCGCGACTCGTCGGCGCGCAAGATCCGCTGCGCGTGCGCGAGCTCGTGAAGGCCCATATTCTCGCCGGCGCACCGAGCGGCGTTCGCATCGCAGTCGAGGACGGCGGCGACGCGCCGGCGGTCGTGATGGGGCGCGAACATCCCGCGGTCGCCGCCGCTTCGCGCGCCATGGAAGCCGGGTTCGGCAAGAAGCCCGTCTACATCGGAACCGGAGGCTCCATCAAGCCCGTCGCGGATTTCGACCGCACGCTGAAGCTGCCGCAAGTGATGATCGGCGTCGGACTGCCCGACGATCGCATACACGCGCCCAACGAGAAGTTCAGCCTCTCGCAGTTTTACGCCGGCATCGCGACGATGGCGTGCTTGTACGACGAGCTCGGCGCTCTCGCGCCCGGCTCCTGATGGCGGGCGGGCGCGACTCGACGGAGCGGTTCGGCGATCGCGCGATCGACTACGCGTCGTTTCGTCCCGGCTATCCGGATCGCGCGATCGACGAATTGCTGGCGGGCCTGGGTTCGCCGGCGGCGCTCGCGGTCGCAGACGTCGGCGCCGGCACCGGCATCTCGGCGCGCGCGATCGCCGAGCGCGGCGCGCGCGTGATCGCGATCGAACCCAACGCCGCGATGCGCGAAGCGGCGCATCCGCACGCGCGCGTTTCGTGGCAAGACGGGACCGGTGAAGTCACGCACCTCGAGGACGCTAGCGTGGACGTCGTGTGCGCCTGCCAGGCGTTCCACTGGTTCGCGACGGCGAAGGCCATCGAAGAGTTCCGCCGCATCTCCCGGCGTCGCGCGGCGCTGCTCCAGAACGAACGCGACGAGCGCGATCCCTTCACGCGGGCGTTCGGCGACGTCGTGCGCGCGTACGCAACGGACGATACCGAAGCGCTGCGCATCGCCGCGCTCGAAACGTTCTCCGCTTTTCCGAACGCCGGCGTCTCGCGGTCGTCGTACGGCCATTCGCAGCGTTTCGACCTCGAGGCGCTGATCGGCCGCGCGGCATCGGCCTCCTACCTTCCCAAGACCGGCCCGGCGGCTGAATCCCTGCATGCGGAGCTTACGTCGCTCTTCGCGCGTTTCGCCGGCGGAGCGCCCGCGCTCGACATGGCGCTGGTCACCCATCTGATCCGCGCCGACTGGTAGAGCGATGAGCGAAGCGCGCAAATTGCGCCTCGGAATCGACGTGGGCGGAACGTTTACCGACGTGGTGGCGATCGATACGGCGACGCGGGAGCTCGTTGCGAGCGTCAAGGTGCCGACGACCCACGATGCGAGCGAGGGGGTCGCGGCCGGAATCGTCGCCGGCATCGAGCGGATCTTGGCCGACGCCAGCGTCGCCGCCGCCGACGTCGCCTTCATCGCGCATTCGACCACGCAAGCGACCAACGCCCTGCTCGAGGGCGACGTGGCGCGCGTGGGCGTGCTCGGACTGTACGCGCCGCTCAACGGATGGGTCGCGAAGCGCCAGATGCGCTTCGGGGCGATGGAGCTTGCGCCCGGCGTCGCGTTTACGCCGTCGTTTGCGTTCGCGCGGTCGGACGACGCGCTGGGTACGCGAGAAGCGGTGGACCGGCTGATCTCCGGCGGCGCGCAGACCATTGCGGTCAGCGAACCGTTCGGCGTCGACGATGCGCTCAACGAAGAGAGCGCGGCGGCGTACGCGCGCACGCGCGGCGCGTACGCGACCAGCGGCCACGACGTCAGTTCGACGTACGGCCTGCGCGCTCGCACGCGCACCGCCGCGATTAATGCGGCGATTCTTCCGAAGATGCTGCGCACCGCGCGGATGACGCGCGAAGCCGTCGAGCGCGCGGCGATCGCCGCTCCGCTCATGATCATGCGCAGCGACGGCGGCGTGATGGACGTGCGAGAAGTCGAGCGNNGACGGCATCTTCGTCGAGGTCGGCGGCACGAGCTCCGATTGTTCGGCGATCCGCGCGGGCCAGCCGCAGATGCGCCCGGCGCGCGTCGGCGGCCACCGTACCATGCTGCAGACGTTGGACGTGAGAACGCTGGCGATCGCGGGGGGTAGCATGACGCGCGCGAACCTCCAGGGCATCGTGGACGTCGGACCGCGCTCGGCGCACATCGCCGGATGCGCGTACGCCTGCTTTACGGAGCCGGGCGCGCTCGAGGGCGCACGCCTCGAACTCGCCGCGCCGCAGCGCGGGGACCCGCGCGATTACGCGGTCATCGTGACGCGCGACGGCGCGCGCGTCGCCCTAACCGTCACGTGCGCGGCGAACGCGCTGGACGAGGTTCCCGCGGGGACGTTCTCGCGAGGCAACGTGGCATCGGCGCGCGCCGGCTTCGCGCTGCTCGCAGCCTACCTCGGAAAGGACGCCGCGAGCGTCGACGAACTCGCGCGCCGCGTGCTCGAGCTGGCGTCCGGTAAAGTCGTCGCCTGCGTTCGCGAACTCGTCTCGGACTACGCGCTCGAGGCCGCGCAGGTCGTGCTCGTCGGAGGCGGCGGCGCGGCCGGCGCGGTGGTGCCGCACGTCGCGCAAGCGATGAGCTTGCCGCATCGCATCGCTCGCGACGCCGAAGTGATCTCGCCGGTCGGCGTCGCCCTCGCGCTGGTGCGCGACGCCGTCGAGCGAACGATCGTGGACCCCACCGCAGAAGACGTCGCGCGCATTCGCGCCGAAGCGACGGACCGCGTGATCGCCGCCGGCGCGGCGCCCGATCGCGTCGAGGTCGCGATCGAAATCGACACACAGCGCAACCGCGTTCGCGCCGTCGCCTCGGGCGCCACCGCGCTGACCGAATCGGCCGCGCGCGGTGCCTGCGACGAAACCGAGCGGCGCGCTGCCGCCGCGCGTTCCCTGGGCGTTCCGCGCGAACAGGCCGAACGGGTCGAACTCACGCCGTCGCTCGCGGCGTACCGGGGTGCGTGCGTCGTGACCGGCGCCTTCGGGCGAACGCGAACGGTGGTGGACGTCCGCATCGTGGACGAACGCGGCGTGGTGCGCGCCGGCATGCGTGCGCCCGCGATCGAGCGGACGTGCGTACGCGACGTCGAGACCGTCCTCGCCCAAGCGCTCGAGGACGCNNGAGTCCGTCGCCATCATCTTGGTGCGGCGGGCAGCCTAGCCGGACATCTGTTTTCCGGCGACCCAGGTCTGCGAGACCTTGACGTTCACGATCGCGCCCGGATCGACTTTGAACGGGTCGCTTTCCAGAATCGTGAGGTCGGCCTCCTTGCCGGGCTCGAGCGTTCCGATCCGGTCGCTCATGCCGATCTGGCCGGCGGCGTGCACCGTCACCGCCTTGATCGCCTCCTCGACGGAAACGGCCTGATCTTTGCCGACGACGGAATCGTCGATGCTGCAAACGCGCGTTACGGCGGTTTGGACCAATTGCAGCGTACCGATGTTGGAGCACGGCGCGTCGGTGTGGAGCGTGAACGGCAGGCCGATCTCCACGCACTGTCCGGCGGGGTCCATGCGGTACGCGCGCTGCGTTCCGAACAGCTGGTCGCGGTACGCGGCGCCGTAGAAGTACACGTGGTTCATGAGAAAACTGGGTTGCACGCCCAGCTTCTTCATGCGAACGAGCTGCTCGGGGCGCGTGATCGTGCAATGTTCGATCCGGTTCACGCCCGTAGGCGGATTCGCACCGTAGACCGTCTCGATGGCGTCGAGCGCGCTATCGAGCGTGGCGTCGCCGTTGCAGTGAATCGAGACCGGCCAGCCGTTCGCCTTGACGGCCGTCACCATCTTGAGCAACTCCGCCGGATCGTAGTTCATGGATCCCTTCTGCGTGCTGTTGAGATACGGAACGGTCTGGGCCGCAGTCATCGCTTGGTTGGAACCGTCGCCGACGATCTTGATGGCGTAGAGCGAGAAGAGCGAATCCGGTATTTGGGTCGCCTTCGCGCCCACGCCGTGTTGCTTGTAGGCGTCCCCCGACGCCATCGAGTCGTACATCAAGCTGATGCTCGCGCGGCACGGCGATTGGCTCGCGATGCGCTCGTAGTTCTGCAGCAAGTCGCCGAAGACGAGTACGCCGGCCTCGTGGACCGTCGTGTTGCCGGCCGCGGCGTTGGTTTTTAGCCAGTCGAGCACGGCTTTCCCGGCGAGCGCCGGCGTGATCGGCGGCACGCCGATGAGAAACGGCTTGAGCGCCGGCTCTTCGAAAATCATGCCGTCGAACTTGCCCGAAGCGTCCCGTCCGAAGTGCCCGCCGCCGGGCAGTTCTTGGACGTCCTGCGGGATGTTCGCCTTAGCGAAAGCCTTCTCGAAAGCGATACCGTTGGCCGTCGCCGTGTGCATGTTGATGTAGTAGACCATGATCGGGACGGACGTCGAAACGGCGTCCAGATCCGCCATCGAGAGGTCGCCGCCTTGGAGCAGGTTGTCGTAGTTCATGAGATAGACCCAGCCGCCGGTCGGGGCTTTCGCGGCGAGTTCCTTGGCAAGGTTCAAGACGTCTTGCCGCGTCTTGTACCGCGGAAATCCCGCGTCGGTGAACAGCGCGGTCACCAGCGCGCCCGTAACCGTGTGTTGGTGCACGTCGATGAAGCCGGGAAGCAGCGTCCGGCCGTCGAGGTCGATGACGCGCGTCGTCGCGGTCTTGTGCGCCGTCACGTCGGATTCCGAGCCCAGGGCGACGATGGTGCCGTTCGCAATCGCGATCGCTTCTACGGAGCGCTGCGTTCCCGCCATCGGAACGATGGTGCCGCCGCGAAAAATCGTGTCCGCGCCCTCGGCTGCTGCATATGCGCGGCGCGGCAATGCCGCACCGAGCGATCCCGCCACGAGCGCCGAGCCGGCAATGAATTCGCCCCGGCTGAGGTCCACGCGGAAATCATCGATGGGTCCAAGGACGTTCGAGAGACAACCACGGCACATCGGTGCGAGCCTTTCTGATATGAAGCGCGATAGTTCTCAGGCGCGGGCTAGGCGGGAGGCTGGAGCGCGTCCTTCGCTTCGTTTATTCCGACCGTGCTGTGACTGCGGCTGTAGCCGAAGTAGATCAACAATCCGAAGACCAGCCATACGACGAAACCGAACCAGGGCAGCGGAATCCCCATGACGCGTCCGACGCCGGCGTCGACGAACGGAGCGAGCAGCAGCAAACTTGCCAGTATGGCGGAGATCGAGGGGATGAGGTAGGGGCCGAACGGCACCGAGAATCCGCGCGTGTCCGGGTAGCGCTTACGTAGAATCGGGAGCGAGATCGAGACGAGCACGAAGGCGGCCAG
Organism: Vulcanimicrobiota bacterium; assembly: GCA_003155175.1. GTDB lineage: Bacteria > Vulcanimicrobiota > Vulcanimicrobiia > Vulcanimicrobiales > Vulcanimicrobiaceae > Hemerobacter > Hemerobacter limicola. The sequence continues at coordinate 55,756 of PMFP01000134.1, read as the reverse complement.
CGTGCCCATGTTCGTCAGGGATCCGACGATGCTGATCGGCGTGAAGGCCGCGACCAGCGCGATGAAGATCGTGAAGAGAATCGTGGAAAGCCCCGGCGTACGAAACTTCGGGTGAATCTGCGAGAAGACCGGCGGAAGAAGTCCGTCGCGCGACATCGCAAAGAACACGCGAATTTGACCGAACATCATGACGAGCAGCACCGTCGTCAGGCCCGCGATGGCGCCGAGCGCGATCACCAAACTGGCCCATCCCAGTCCGGGAATCTGATCGATCGCGTACGCGACGGGTTGAGGGACGTTCAAGCGCGTGTAGCTCACGATTCCGGTGAGGATCGCGGCAACGATGATGTAAAGAACCGTGCAGAGCGCGAGGCTCCCCAGGATGCCGATGGGGAGGTCGCGTTGAGGGTTCTTGGTTTCCTCCGCCGCGGTCGAGACGGCGTCGAAACCGATGTAGGCGAAGAAGACGAAGAAGGCCCCGAAGAGCGTTCCTCCCCATCCGAACGGGAAGTACGGAACCCAATTGCCCGTGTTGACGTGCCCGACGCCGATCGCGATGAAGAATACGACGATGCAAACTTTGATCGTCACGATGACGTTATTGACCATCGCCGATTCTTTCGTACCGCGATAGAGCAACGCGCCGATCAATAAGATGATGCAAAACGCGGGCAGATTTAAGATGCCGTGCAGCGGCTCGCCCGACGGCCCGGTGTCCCAGTGATTGTGCAAGAACTCGGTTGGTATCGCAAAGCCGAACACGTGCGAGACGACCGTCGAGAAATAGCCGGACCAGCCGATGCTGACGGTTGCCGCTCCGAGTGCGTATTCCAGCACGAGGTCCCAGCCGATGATCCACGCGATGAGTTCGCCCAGCGAGGCATAGGCGAACGTATACGCGCTACCGGCAATCGGGATGCGGCTCGCGACCTCCGAGTAACAGAGCGCGGCGAACGCGCTGACGATGCCGGCGATGATGAACGAAACCGTAAGCGACGGTCCCGTATACTTTGCCGAAGCGACGCCGGTAAGCACGAAGATTCCCGTGCCGATGATGGCGCCGATTCCCATGGCCGTCAACGACGCCGCACCGAGGGTTTTCTTGAGACTGTGAGGACTCGTGTCGTCCGCGCCCTCGGCCAAGATGCGTTCGAGCGGCTTTACTCGTTGTAGCATCCCGGCCTGATATGCTCTCGGCGTTGTACTCCCTTGTTTTCTCTCGACTCAGCTCCTGGGGCGGTCGCGGAAGAACGGGATGGCGAACGGATAGCGGTAAGGGCGCCCGTCGGCAGCCGCGACCGTGCCCATCACGACGAGAATCAGCGAACCGATCAAGATCGCGGCGACGAGCAGGGCGATAGCCACGAAGCCGGTCGCGAACCACGGAACGACGATTGATCCGTAGCCGTGGTGCCGCGCCTCGTGCCAGCCCGGCGAGGCGAAGATCGCCACGATCCACGCAACGATCGCGCCCAGCACCAGCGGCAGCGCGAAAATGAAGATCGTGAGCTGAAAGTTGAGCGACGACCGCGCGTGGCCCTCGACGAACTCGGAGTCCTCGGGTTTGGAGAGATAGACGACGAGCGGCCCGAGCACGTGGCCGAAGGGCATGCCGAGCAACCCCGCGAGCGACGACAGATGCGCCACCATCGCCCAGTTGCGCTCCGAGACGGTCAGCGGCTGCGTGATTGCCATGCTCCCGACTTAGCAGAAGCCCGGGAATGGCCTTCTCCGATTCCCGCCGAAGCCGCCAAGCCATGCGTGAGTTCGACGTGCTCGTGGTCGGCGGCGGAAACGCGGGTTGCGCCGCCGCGATCGCGTCGGCGCGCCACGGCGCGCGCACGATGCTGGTCGAGCGCTACGGGTTCCTCGGCGGAACGGCCACCGCCGCGATGGTCGGTCCGTGGATGACTTTTCATTCCGGTACGGATCGCATCGTCGGCGGCATCGCGCAAGAGATCGTGGAGCGCTTGGTGAGCGCGGGCGCTTCGCCCGGTCACGTCCACGATTCGTCCGACTACGTTCCCACGATCACGCCGTTCGATCCGGAGGCGCACAAGGCGCTGCTGTTCGAAATGATGCGCGAGGCCGGCGTGCATCTGCTCTTGCACGGATATTTCCTCGAGACGATCCTGGCGGATCGCTTCGGATCGGGCACGCGGGAAGTAGCCGGCGCGCGCTTCGCCACGTCCGGCGGCGTCCGCGAATATCGCGCTCGGGTGACGATCGACGCAACTGCCGACGCTCTGGTTGCCACTTCGGCCGGCGTCCCGACGCAGCAGGGCGACGAGCGCGGGCGGGTTCAGCCGGCGAGCCTGATGTTTCGGCTGAGCCACGTNNACCAGCCTCAAGACGCACGAGCGCACGGCCCAAGGTTTGACCGCGGTCGCGGGGCTCTACGACATCTGGGAGAAAGCGCGCGAGGACGGGTTGGTGGACGTTCCGCGCGAACTCGTCTCGTTCTTCATATCACCCTACCCCGACGAAGTGACGGTGAACATGACGCGCATCACGAACATCGACCCGCTCGATCCCGACGACGTCACGCGCGCCGAAGTCGAAGCGCGTTTGCAGGCGATGCAGTTGCTCCGCTTCTTTAAGGAGCGCGTGCCGGGCTTTGCGAACGCGCGGATCGCGGCGACGGGAACGCAGATCGGCATTCGCGAGTCGCGCCGCATCGCCGGCCGGTACACGCTTACGGGCGACGACGTCGTCCAGGCGCGGCACTTCGACGACGCGGTCGCGCGCAGCGCCTACCCGATCGACATTCACAATCCGTCGGGCAGCGGAACGACGACGCAGCGCGTGCGCTCCGGCGAGAGCTACGAGATTCCGTATCGCTGCATGGTTCCGCAAGGCTGCGACCGCCTATTGGTCGCGGGGCGCTGCATCTCCACCACGCACGAGGCGCTCGCGTCCACGCGCCTCACGCCGACCGTGATGACGCTCGGCCAGGCGGCCGGCACTGCCGCGGCGCTCGCCGTTTCCGGTGGCGTCGCTGTGGGAGATCTCGACCCGGTTACGTTGCGCGCGGCGCTGATCGCCGACGGCGTAGACTTGCGCAGGCCGGCATGAACGTGCTCGCGTTGGCGCGTTCGTACGGCGTGCGCGTGGAGTTTGCCGATCTGGGCGATTGGGGCGCGGACGAACTGCGATCGGAGTACGATCCGAACGGCCCCTGCATCCGCATCAACGTGCGGATCGCCGAATCGCTGATCGCGCCGGAACTGGGCGACTTCGTGCTGTTCTGCGTCGCTCACGAGCTCTACCACCATCGCGAGTTCGTCGGAGAGATCGAACGCCTGGCCGACCCCGCGGAGCGCGAGTCGGCCGCCAACGCGTACGCGCGCGCGGCCGTCATTCAGACGTGACGCGATACTTCGCCGGTATCGACGGCGGGCAGAGCGGCACGGCCGCCGTGGTCGGCGACGAGCGCGGGAACGTGCTCGGCCGCGGCGATGCCGGCCCGGCCGACGAAGTCGGCGAGTCGCCCGCGTCGACGCGGCTGCGCGAAGCCGTAGAAGCGTCGCTCGGCGCCGCGCTTGCGGCGGCGAACCTCCCGCACGATACGCGTTTTGAATCCGTCGTGGCGGGCATCAGCGGATACCGGGACGCCGCGCGCGGCGTACCCCCCGCGTTTCGAGCGGTCCGCAGCCTGGTCGTGCACGACGCGCCGATCGCGCACGCGGGAGCGTTCGGCGGCGGACCCGGCGTCGTGGTCGTCGCCGGCACCGGTTCGGTCGCATACGCAAGCGACGCCGCGGGCTGCGTGACGCTGGGCGGCTGGGGCTATCTGTTCGGCGACGAGGGCAGCGCGTTTTGGATCGGCCGCGAAGCGATTTCGAAGCTCATGCGGGCGCAAGACGACGGCGACGAGACATCCGCGCCGCAGCGAGCCGCGTTGCTTGCGTTCTTCGAGCGGGGGTCGCTTCGCGACGTGCAGGATGCGTTCGCGTCCGGCGCGCTCGGGCGCGATCGGATCGCCGCATACGCGCCCGCCGCCCTCGCGTCGCCGTACTTCGACGACGTCGCGCAACGCGGCGCCGGCAGCCTCGCCGATCTCGCCGGCTCGGCGATGCGCGCGCTCGGATCGGACGACGCCGCGGTGTGCTTCGTGGGCGGTCTGTGCACGGTCGAGAGCTATCGGCGGCGATTGCAGGCGGCGTTGCGCGACCGCGTGCCGCGGGCGCGACCGTCGAAGCCGCGATTCGATCCGGCCACCGGCGCCCTGCTGCTGGCGTATCGCGAATCCGGCCTCGCCGGNNATCGTCTCCGTGCAAGCGCCGGCGGGTTCGGCACTCGACGATCCGCACGCGATTGCCGCGATGGCGCGCGCGGCGCAGGACGGCGGCGCGTGCGCCGTTCGCATCCAAGGCGTCGCGAATCTTCGCGCCGTGCGCGCGCGGGTCGGCGTGCCGGTGATCGGGCTCATCAAGTGCGCGTACGAGGGCTACGCGCCGTACATCACGCCCACGCTGGACGAGGTTCGCGCCGTCATCGAGAGCGGAGCCGAGATCGTTGCGTTCGACGCGACGGGCCGGGCGCGGCCGCGCGGCGCGTCGGTCGCGGAGATCGTGGACGCGATTCTGGCGGAGGGAAGAATTCCGATGGCGGACTGCGCGACCGCCGAGGACGCCGTGTGCGCGCGGGCGGCCGGAGCCGAGATCCTGGCGACGACGTTGTGCGGCTATACGGAGGAGACCAAAGGTATCTCCTTGCCCGCGCTTGCCATGGTGCGGGAACTCGCCGAGCTCGACGCCTTCACGATCTGCGAGGGCGGCGTCGCTTCACCCCAGGACTGCCTCGCCGCCCGCGAGGCCGGCGCGGATGCGGTCGTCGTGGGAACCGCGCTGACCGGGATCGAGTCGCGAGTCCGGGATTTCACCGGTCCGCTGGAAAAGGTAGACTCACCGAAAGATTGAGAGCCGGCGGTAAAGGTCGGTGCGCCGGGCGCGCGCGATTCCTATAGTGTAGCGTAGACGTTCCGCAGGCTTAGGGAGACTTTGTTTGGCTGAGAACAGGCAGGCCGTCGGCTTTGGTCGCGGTTTTTGGATTGCCACGGCCGTTCTGACCGTCGTCGCCGCCGGTTCGGTCTACTTCTGGTACACGTTACCGATTTCGAACGCGTTGCCCGAAGCGATTCTGACCGCGCGCCAGATCGACGACCTCTTCCGGTTCATGGCGGCCGTCGGTTCGGCCCTCTACGTCTTCATCTTCGGCTACATCGTCTACTTCGCGATCGCGTTCCGTGCCAAGAAGGGCGACGATCCCAACGCCATCGGCGTTCAGGTGCACGACAACGTGCGCCTCGAGGTCCTCTGGACGATCCTGCCCGCCCTCTTCGTCGTCCTGCTCTCCATCATCAGCGTCAAGATCTGGTACGAGATCACGCTGCAGCCTGCGAACGGTCTGGTCGTCGAAGCGATCGGGCACAAGTGGTACTACACGTTCCGCTACCCGCAGGTGCACGGCGAGATTACCGACGAGATGCACGTCCCGCTCGGCGTTCCGGTCACGCTCAACGTCACGTCGTCCGACGTGATCCATTCGTTTTGGGTTCCGGCCATGCGCCTCAAGACCGACATGGTCCCCGGGATGGTCACGACGATCCGTTTTACGCCCGTGCGGCCGGGCCGCTATCAGATCATCTGCACTCAATTCTGCGGCACGCAGCACGCCGAAATGAACAAGCAGGTCTTCGTGATCGAAGATCGCCCCGCGTACGACGCATGGTTCCATTCGTGGCAGGCCAAGAACGCGAACGCGAGCGACGCGGTGGCGACGGCGTCCACCGGTACGGTCGCGCTGGCGGGCGGCGACGCAAAAGCCGGGCAAGCGACGTTCCAAGCCAAATGTTCGGCCTGCCACGCGATCGGCCCATACTCGCAGCGTCTCGTCGGCCCGGGTCTCAAAGACGTTCTGCACGACCCGTCACATCCGAGTTTGGTGGACGGCGACGCCGCAACGCCGGCGAACGTCGCGAAAATTTTGCAACAAGGGTACAAGGGCGACATGGGTCAGATGCCGAGCGCGCAGATGAACGCGATCGGCGACAAAGACATCGCCAATTTGGTCGCCTACTTGAATTCATTGAAATAGGCGCCGGGGAGAGCTAGAGAGAGTAACGCACATGGCAGTACAGGCGGCACACGCGGGCGGCGGAATCGCCGACCACATCCACCCGGAACCGCAAGGCTTCATCCGGCGGTACGTCTTTTCGATCGATCACAAGATCATCGGAATTCAGTACATGATCACCGGCTTCGTCTTTTTCATCCTCTCGGGGCTCTTGGCCGAGACGATCCGCGTTCAATTGATGAACCATGCCGGCGGATTCGTTTCCAACGACACGTACAACGAGGTCTACACGGTCCACGGCAGCGCGATGGTTTGGCTGGTGATCATTCCGATCGTCACCGGCGGCTTCGGGAACTTCGTCATGCCCCTGCAGATCGGCGCGCGCGACGTCGCCTTCCCGTGGCTCAACATGCTGAGCTTCTGGATGTTCCCGGTAGCGGGCTTGCTGCTGTTCTCGTCGTTTCTCGTCGGCGCGCCGGTGGCGGGCTGGACGGAGTATCCGCCGATCTCGCTCGAAGGCGGGGTGGGCACCTCGATGTGGTGCGCGGCGATCTTCCTGATCGGCGTCAGCTCGACGCTCACGGGCATCAACTTCATCGTGACGATCATGCAGATGCGCGCGCCGGGGATGACGTTTACGCGCATGCCGCTCTTCGTCTGGGCTCAGCTCGCGACCGCGCCGCTCTCGATGGTCGCGACCACCGCGCTCGCCGCCGCACTCGCCGCGCTCTTCATCGAGCGCCAGTTCGGCGTGCCGTTCTACGACCCGACCAAGGGCGGCAGCCCCGTTCTGTGGCAGCACATGTTCTGGTTCTACTCCCACCCGGCCGTCTACATCATGGTGCTGCCCGTCTTCGGCATCGTCTCCGAAATACTGCCGACCTTCTCGCGCAAGCCGATTTTCGGCTACAAGATGATCGCGTTCTCGTCCATGGCCATCGCGCTGGTCGGGTTCATGGTCTGGGCGCACCACATGTTCACGTCCGGCTTGGCGCCGTACTTGCAGCTGCCGTTCATGATCCTGACCTACGTGGTCGCCGTTCCCACGGGCGTGAAGATTTTCTCGTGGCTGGCGACGCTCTGGGGCGGCAAGATCCACCTCACGACGGCGATGCTCTTCGCGCTTGGGTTCCTCGCGCTGTTCACGCTGGGCGGGATCACGGGAATCTTCCTGGCGGCGATCCCGTACGACTTGCACATCCACGGCACGTACTTCGTGGTGGGGCATTTCCACTACGTCCTGGTCGGCGGCAGCCTGACCGGCATCTTCGCGGGCATCTACTACTGGTTCCCGAAGATGAGCGGCCGCATGATGAACGAGACGCTCGGAAAATGGAACTTCGCGCTGTTCTTCATCGGCTTCAACGGCACGTTCTTGCCGATGCACTGGCTCGGCATCCTCGGCATGCCGCGTTGGGTTCCGCAGTACGATCCGCAGTTCGAGTTCTGGAACCGCTTTGCGTCGGTGTCGTCCTTCGTGATGACGTTCGGCATCCTGCTGTTCTTCGTCAACGTGATCTGGAGTCTGCGAAACGGCAAGAAGGCCGGCGCGAACCCGTGGGGTGCACGCACGCTCGAATGGCAGCTGCCTTCGCCGCCGCACTACTACAACTTCAAGCACATTCCGAACGTCTACGGCTTGCCGTACGATTTCTCGCTGCCGCTGCCGTACAAGGGTCTCGACGAAGAACTCACGGATTCGCCGGCGCCCGTGCCCGCGGGGTCCCACTAGCCGTGGCGGTAGCCTCGATGCCGCACGGCGCCGTCGCGGACCCGGACGAGGGCCAGGTCGACCAGCTCTACGCCGAAACGCGCCAGCTGCGCCTGCAGGGCTTCTTGCTCTTCCTGGTCAGCGACGTCGTGCTGTTCTCGTCGTTCATCTTCGCGTACTTGTACCTGCGAAACACGCTGCCCGCGTGGCCTCCGCCCGGGATCAACCGGCTCGACGTCGGGTTCGCCGCGTTCAACTCGGTCGTGCTGTTCGGCTCGGGCGTCACGATGCACTACGCGCTGGAGAGCTGGAAGCACGGAAAGTTCGCGCGCTACGCAAACTTTCTCATCGCAACGATCGTGCTCGGCGCGGCCTTTTTGGCCGGGCAGGGCTACGAATACACGAACCTTTACATGCGCGAGCACGTCTCGTGGTCGGGCAGCGGCGCCTTCGGCGCGTCGTTCTTCACGCTCACCGGCATGCACGGCTTCCACGTCTTCGTCGGCGTCTGCTACCTTACCGTGCTGCTCTTGCAGTCGTGCGCCGGCGTATACACCAAAGAAAAGTACTTCGGACTTACCGCGGGCACGCTCTACTGGCATTTCGTCGACGTCATCTGGGTCGTGCTTTTCTCGATCTTCTATCTCATCTAGGACGTACTTTATGGATTTTGCAGTCCTCGAACGATCGGTCGCCGTGGTGGGCGGAGTCCTCGTCGCGTTCGTCTCGGCCTACGCGCTGTACAAGGATTGGAAGACACCCGGTCTGGACAATCAGGTTTTTAAGGTGATGCTCTTCTTGCTGGCCGTGGGCGCCGTGCTCGCGACGCTCGCGGGCCTGGGCGTCCTCGGAAACTTCCCGAAGGCGGCGTAACGATGGCGGATATGGATGCGGGGCAGATCGCCCGCGAGCTGCGCGACGAGGCTACCGGTCCGCCGGAGAGCGACTTCATCGAGACGCGCAGCGAGTACCTCGATTTCAGCAAACTGCCTCAGAGTAAGGGCATTCCGACGCTCATGCCGATGCTGGCCGTCATCGCGCTCATCGGCGTGATGATCGTCGCGGGATCCGTCATCTCGGTGGCCGGCTACGGCCACTATTGGCCCGCCGAGAAGACGTTGCGCGTGCCGCTGAGCGGGAAGTAAGCTTCAGCCGCCCGGTTCTTCGCCGGCGGACGGGCGCGGTTGCGCGTAGCTCGCTGGCCCCGAGCGGGCGGCGATGCCGATCGCGAGCGCCGGGAGATCCTCGTCCGGGATGAGCCCCGTCGAACGTCCGTCCACGCTGTGGATTCCCGCGTAGACCGAGAATTCGACCACCGCTGCGACGGTCGCGTCCTCGAGCGGCTTGCTGCCGAGGTAGGCCCATTCGCAGGCGACGCTCTTGTCTTCGAACAGCGTCGCGACGTAGCCGGCGCAGTCGATCTCGGAATCCGCGTCCGGCTTGCGATAGCGAAGATAGCCGTCGACGATATAAATCGGCTTGAACGTCTGAGCGTACGCCGTCATCGGCGCGGCCAGCAGCGCGACGAAATATCCGAGAAACGCAATCGCGCCGATCCCGAAAATCGGCGCGATCTTGATCAGCGTTGCGTCGGCCGGCACGTGGTGCGCGCGCCACACGATGCCCCAGGTGATGAAGACCATGAACGCGATGCCGAGCAGCGGTTCGATCGCCAGCGCGAAGCGGCCGGTCAGGCCGCGCCAGACGACGCGCCGCTCGCGGTCCGTCCAGTCCCGCTGGGCCAGCATGCGCACGCGCCGGTCGAACGACGGGCGGCCCATCGTCAGGCGGCGACGTCCAGCGGCGCGCGGCGTTCTTCGCGGCGCGGCTTGAGCGTCGTAGCGATCGCAAGTGCGACGAACGCGATCGCGCAGAACGCGAGATAGGCTTGACGGTAGCCCGCATTCTCGGTAGCCCCCGAGCCCATCATGCCGCCGGCCAGCGAGCTGCCGAGAATCTGCCCGATGATGAGGCACTGGCTGAGCAGTCCCACGGCCGTCGCGCGCGTCGTTTCGGTCGTTTCGTTAGCGACGATGTAGCGCGTCGGCGCGCCGAGCAGCGAACCGAATCCTAAGCCGGCGACGATCATCGCGAGAATCGAGAGCGGCAGCGAGGTAAAGCCGAGCGCGAACGTCGCCAGGCCGATCTCGGTCAAGACCGCACCGACGAGCAGCACGTCGCGGCTTCCGACGCGGTCGAGCGCGCGACCCGACAGCGGGATGACGGCGACGAAGACCAAGGCGCCGAGCGCCGCGATGAAACCCGCGGCCGCGTACGAGAGTCCTTGCGCTGCGACCAGCACGGCCGGAACGAAGAAGAGCGAGCCTTCGAGCATGCCGATGGCGATCTCCAGCCCGTACGTCTTGGCGAGCTGCGGCGTCGAGAACAGTTTGAGTGGGATCAGCGGAAATTCGCAGTTACGCTCCCACGCCGCGAACAAGCCGAGCACGGCGAGCCCCGCGATCACGACGGTCGCGTACAGCGTGATGACGCCCTGCGCGACGGCCAGCAGACCCGCAACCAGGAGCACCAAACCGACGACGTCGAGCGGGCCGCGTTCGTTCGGCGCGCGTTGTGGCACGTAGCGCATCGCGAGCCAGATGACGACCGCCGAGAGCGGAAAGTTCGCGATGAAGATCCATCGCCAGGAGACGAAGTGGACGATGAGGCCGCCCAGCGATGGTCCGATCACCGCCGCGAGCCCCCAGGTTGCCGCGACCAGTCCGAGCGCCGCGCCGCGCCGCTCTTTCGGAACCGCGTCCGCGATGGCGGCCGTGGCTACCGGAAAGATCCCGCCGGCGCCAAAGGCTTGAATTCCGCGCGCGAGCAGAAAGACGAGATACGACGGCGCGACGACGGCAAGGACGCTGCCCAGCGCGAACAGCGCGACGCTGGCGACGTAGATGCGGCGGCGTCCGTACCGGTCGGCCAGCGTCGATGCGATCGCGATGCTCGCGACGTTGACGAGAAGGTACGTCGAGAACACCCACGCCAGATCGCCGGTCGGCACCGAAAAGGTTTGGCCGATCGCGGGGAGCGCGGGAGCGAGCACGCCCAAATCGAGCGCGCCTGCGAAGACGCCTAAACCGAGCGTGAGAAGGAGCGGCGTGGTATTCGGCGCCGAACGCGTCGTGCTAGGCAACAATCCGGTCGATCACCATCATCAGGCACATCAGCGCCAGATAGAGCAGCGAATACTTGAAGAGACGCCGCGCCGCGACGTTGGTTCCGACTCGCCACGTTTGGAAGGCGTCGAACAAAAAGATGCCGCCCAGAACGGCCGCCGCGACGAAGTAGAGCAGGCCCATGACGTGAAGCGGATAGAGCGCCAGCGAGGCCGCCACCAGCAGGATCGAATAGTAGACGATCTCGCGCTTGGTGCGCTCGGGGCCGCTCACGTTGGGGAGCATCGGCACGTTGGCTTTGGCGTAGTCGTTCTCGGTCATCAAGGCCAGCGCCCAGAAGTGCGGCGGCGTCCACAGAAAGATGAGCGCGAAGAGTCCGAGCGCCGGGCCGCCGATCTGGTGCGTGACTGCGGCCCAGCCGACCAGCGGCGGAACCGCGCCGGCCGCCCCGCCGATGACGATGTTCAGCGGCGTGATTCGCTTGAGCCAGATCGTGTAGATCAGGACGTAGTAGACGTTTCCGGCCAGCGCGATCCACGCGGCGAGCGGATTGACGAAGACGTACAAAATGACCAGCGAGATCGCGCCGATCGCGGCGGCGTAGAGGATGCCGTCGCGTGGGGAGATGCGTCCCAGCGGTACCGGCCGCATCGCCGTGCGCCGCATCAGCCGGTCGATGTCGCCGTCGTACACGCAGTTGAACGCGCCCGCCGACGCCGCAGCGAGGCCGCCGCCCAGAACCGTCCAGAACAACAGCGGCAGCGGAGGGATGCCGCGCGAGGCCATGATCATCGCAGCCACCGTGGTGATCAGCAGCAGATACACGATGCGCGGCTTGGAAAGTTCGTAGTAATCGGCGAGCGTCGCCTTGACGGCGTTGACGGGCCGCGAGAGCCCGAGCGCCGCGCGTACGTCGCTCATCGGGCGGCCGCGGCCGTGTCGAAGCCGCGCGCGTCAACCATCGCAAAGAGCGTGGCGACGACGAACGCGAGGAACAGCATCGCGGCGTTGGCGGCGTGTGCCTCGCGCAAGTCGATGGGGAGACGCAACGCGACGTTCAGCAATCCGAGCAGCACCTGTATGAAGAGCAGCGCGAGACCGACGGTGACGCTCGCGCGCACGCGCGGCGACGCACCGCGCATCCACGCGATCGCGAAGGCGCTACTAGCGCAGAACAACGTCGCCCCCGCAACGAACCGATGCAACATCTGAACGTACTGGCCCTGCGAATAGACGAGAACGTCTCCCGCGCACCCGGGCAAGGAGACGCACGCCAAACCGGCCCCGCTGGAACTGACGTACGCGCCGACGCACATCGTGACGAACGCGACGAGCGCCGTCCCCGCGAGAATGCCCGTCAGCGCGATCTCCGTTCCCGCCGCCCCGGACGGCCGATGCGCGTTTTCCGGGCCCGCGAACACGATCATGGCGCAGAGGGTCGCGATGAAGGCCATCGCAGTCCCCCAGTGCAGCACGACCGACCATGGGCTGTTCGCGAGGTGAACGGTCGCCGCGCCGAGCAAGACTTGGAGGGCAAAGAGAGCGGCCATGACGATCGTCGTCGTCAGAACGAACGGCCTGCGCCGCTCGCGCCAGCCGAGCACGATCACGGCGAGCACCATGGGCGCGACCGCCATCGCGAACAGCCGGTGCGTCCACTCCCAGACCGAGCCTCCGCTGAGCGCGCAGGCGGGCCAGCCGGGGCAGCTCATTCCCTGGCCGTTAATTCGCGTCCAACTGCCCAGCGTGACCGCCCCGAAGGCAACGGCGACCGCTGCGAGCGCCAGGCGCCGCAAATTGCTCACAAGGTTTTCAGCGTATCTCGGGGAGCGGGCGGAGGCAACGACTGGGGTCGCTCGCGGCGGCCCGCTCCTAGCAGTGCGAGGCCGCCGTGTCCCCCGCGCCCGCCGCCTCGGTCTCGTCGCTGACGATGGACCGGACGCGCTGGGAAAAGTCCTTGGCGGCCGCTTCGGCCTGGGACGTGTCGCTCGCGTCGTAGTTGATGCTGAGCGGCGACGGATACGTCTCGGGACCGGTGGGCTGTGCGAACTCTCCGGGAATCCCGTGCGCGGTCGACGGGTCGGCCATCCCGTAGACGCCCAGGTTGGCCTGGGCCGTCGACTCGTCGATGTGCATCATGTCGCGGGTATTGAGATAGGCGACGAAGCCGTCCAGGTCGCGCCCAATCTTGCGCTGGCGCCATAACGCCCCTCCCAGCCAATCGGCGAAAGCTTTGAGGTCTTGTTTCTCCGCCGGGTCCGTGGTCTTGTCCGCCAAGGCTCGCAGTCGCTTGACCTCCTGGTCGCCGTTCTTCCAGTCCTTGTAGAGTTGATCCGACAGGGCGGCCAAGCTGGCGATCTCGTTGTGGCGCGCGATGGGGTTGGCGTCGAGGTTCGGCCCCTCGAGCAGAACGATCGTGTGGCCGATGGTGCCGTCGTTCCGGACGGCCGAAGCGATCGCGTTGTTTGCGTGGGCTGCGAAGTCGCTGCAGAACGTGGTCGACCGGACGCGGGCGATCGTCTTGAGCGGCGTTCCGTCCGCCTCGGTGGGGGCATTCGCGCCGCTGCCCGGAGACGGCACGGCCGAGGGCGAGGCAAGCGGCGCCGTGGCCGGCGGGGCGGGCGGCCCGGGCTCGAGCGGCGGTACGGCCACCAGCGCGGCGATGGTTGCGGCGGCGACGACGGAATCCCACATGGGCAAAGCGTCTCCTGAAGCGATACGTTCCATTCCACAACGCGCGCGCAGCTCCGCCGGTGACGGGGCGTGCAGGCCGCTGTGGAAGGCGGGCGAAGCCGTGCGAGCGTGAGACGCTGGTGGGTGCTGGCGGCCTTGTTGCTCCTAGCCGGTTGCCGAGAGGTTCGGGTCAAGACCTACGCGCAGGGAACCACGACGGTAACGGGTGCAAATCAGGTCGAGGTCGTACGCGACGATGCCGCGTTGACGAAATTCGGACTTAAGGCTCCGGTTCGTTTTCGTGGTGAGTTCGGAGTCATTCTCTTGATGGGTCCCCACACCCGGACCGGCTATCATCAGATCGTCGAATCGATTCGCGCGAACGACCAGCGCGTGCGCATCGTTGCGTTCGAGGAAGAACCGCCCGACGGAGGTGAGGATTCGCCGCCGTACCGGACCTACACGTTATGGATCGTGCCCAACGCCGTATACCGACGGGGAATTCACGTTGACGTCGTCACACCCAGCAGCGAACCGATTGCCAGTACGGTTCTTCCCTAATACGAGATCGCCGTTCGTGAGGAAACGCGTTTGATCGACACGGTACATTTCGACGCCGCGGCGGAGCGCCTGGGGGTCGTGCTCAGCCCCGACGGCGATCCGAACGAAATCGAGGGCGTGCTGAATCCGGCCTCGGCGCGCGACCGTTCCGGTCAACTGCTGCTGTACCCGCGGACGGTGCAGAAGGGCAACATCTCGCGCGTCGGACGCGTCGCGGTGAACGAAAACGCGGACGGCTTCGGCGTCCGGCGCGAGGGTTACGCGCTCCAGCCGGAAGCGCCGTACGAACTGCGTCCGAGTCCCGGTTACGGNNCCGCGCATCGCGGTGGCCGTCTCCGACGACGCGCACCAGTGGGAGCGCGTCGGCCTGATGAACTTCAACGTCCCGGGGCTGACGGCCGGCGACGACAAAGACGGCGCGTTCTTCCCCGAGCCGGTCATGTCGCCCGACGGCGTCGAGTCGCTCGCGTTCTACCACCGCCCGATGCTCCATCTCTCGGCCGTGGACGGGCGGGCCGCGATCCCCATGATCGAAAGCATGCCGTTCGAAGACCGGGAGTCCATCCGGATCGGCTACATCCCGCTCGATCGCGTCAAGCGGGATCCGATGCTTGGATTGCTCGAATGCGCGGAGAGCGCGCTCGTGCTCTCGCCCGACGCAAACTGGGGATCGCTGAAAATCGGCGGCGGCACGCCGCCGGTCCGCATAGCGGAAGGCTGGATGTCCATTTTCCACGGGGTCGACGTCGTCGATCACCGGCGCAGGACGCGCCCGAAGTTGCGCTACAGCGCGGGCATCGTCGTCCACGATGCCGTAGAGCCGCATCGCGTGCTCTATCGTTCTCCCAGGCCGCTGCTCGAACCGCAGACCGAGTCCGAACGCGCGGGTATCGTGGACAACGTCGTCTTTCCGACCGGAATCGATCCGCGGCCCGATCTGGGCGCTCGCATATTCGACACCTATTACGGCATGGCCGACTTCCGTGTCGGAGCGGCGCGCGTCACGCTGCGTTGACGCGGTATTTTTTCATCGCTGCGATCCTGGTGCTGGCCGTGGCGGTCGCCGCAACCGCGTACGTGCAGCGCGACCTGATCCGCATCCGGATCGCGCCGGGCAACGTGCTCGCGCCGCCCAAAGCCGAACAGCCGTCGAAGGCGACCGCGAGCGCGGCGCCGTTCAGCGGCGACGCCCCGTGGGCGCTCTCAGCGCTACCGGAATGTTTAACGCAGATCGAGGAAGACAGCGGATCGTTGCCGTACGTGCGGTCGCATCTCCCCAAGGGAGCGGTCGCGATCCGGCCGCCGGCGACGTTGGTCTTCGGCGACTGCACGATTCGCGTGCGCGCGTTCGACGCCGACGTCGAACGCGGGCCCGACCGCTTCCACATCCCGCCGCGGGCAAGCTTCTATCGGTCCGGCGGCCGTCTCGTGCTTCTGCACGCGAGCGGCAAGCACGGCGAACTGCGCATCTATAAACGAACGGCTCCGACTTCGCAATGACGACTCCTCCAACGACGACGGCCGCCGAAGTCGGCCGCCGCCGGACCTTCGCGATCATCTCCCATCCCGACGCCGGCAAGACGACGCTGACGGAGAAGCTGTTGCTATACGGCGGAGCGATTCACGTCGCGGGCCAAGTCTCGGCGCGCCGGCGCCAGCGCCAGGCGACCAGCGACTGGATGGAACTCGAGCGCGAGCGCGGCATTTCGATCACGTCGACGGTGCTGCAGTTCCCTTACGCCGGCTACACGCTCAACTTGCTCGATACGCCGGGCCACCAGGACTTCGGCGAGGACACGTACCGCACGCTGCTCGCGGCGGACGCGGCCGTCATGCTGATCGACGCCGCCAAAGGCGTCGAACCGCAAACGAAAAAGCTCTTCGCGATTTGCCGCGAGCGAAAGATCCCGCTGTTCACGTTCATCAACAAAATGGACCGTCCGAGCCGCGATCCGCTCGAGCTGCTCGACGAGCTCGAGAGCGTTCTCGGCATCGCGGCCTACCCGATGAATTGGCCGCTCGGAAGCGGCGAGCAATTCAAGGGCGTTTTCGACCGGGCGACGAGCGAGATGCATCTTTTCGAGCGCAGCGCGCACGGCGCCAAGCGCGCCGCCGTTCGGGTCACGGGCGTCGGCGACGGGCGGCTGCGCGAACTCGTCGACGAGCACACGTACGCCACGTTCCGCGACGGACTCGATCTGCTCGAGGGAGCGGGCGCGCGCTTCGACGAGGAGGCGATGTTGCGCGGCGAGGTCACGCCCGTCTTCTTCGGGAGCGCCGTCACGAATTTCGGGGTGCAGCTCTTTCTCGACGCGTTCGTCGAGATGAGCCGCCCGCCGGCCGCGCGCGCGCTCGCTCCGTCGCCCGGCGGCGCGACCGCCGTGTCTCCGGACGACGCGAACTTCACCGGCTTCGTTTTTAAGATCCAGGCGAACATGGATCCACGCCATCGCGACCGGGTCGCGTTCGTGCGCGTCTGCTCGGGGCGGTTCGAGCGCGACATGGTCGTGCGCAACGCGCGCACCGGGAAGGACGTGCGCCTCGCGCGTGCGATGCGCCTGTTCGCGGACGAGCGCGAGTCGCTCGACTCGGCCTACGCCGGCGACGTCGTGGGGCTGGCAAATCCGGGCGTGTTCGCGATCGGCGACACGCTCTACGAAGGCGCCCCCGTGGCGTTCGAACCGATTCCGTCGTTCGCGCCGGAACACTTTGCCTCGGTACGGAGTATCGATTCTGCGGGATACAAATCGTTCGGAAAAGGCATCGCGCAACTGCGCGAGGAGGGCGCCGTGCAGGTTTTCTATCCGTGGGACTCCGCGCGAACCGAGCCGGTCTTGGCGGTCGTCGGCGAGCTGCAGTTCGAAGTCGCGAAGTACCGTCTCGAATCCGAGTACGGCGTGAAGACGGCGTTCGCGTATCTGCCGTTCTCGCTCGCGCGGCGGGTGGCCGGCGATCGCGAGGCGATCGCGCGCGCGCAATTTCCGACCAACGCGAAATTGCTCGAGGACTGGAACGGCGAGCCGGTCGCGGTCTTCGAGAGCGAGTGGAGCGTGCGGCTGGCCGCCGAATGGAACCCCGCCCTGACGTTCGAGCCGTTTTTCGCCCAGCCGGGCAAGGAGACCGTAACCTCGTGACCTTCCGCATGCCGTTCGCCCTTTGCGCCTGCGCGCTGCTGCTCTCGGCCTGTTCGTCGGAAAACCGCTACGAGCGCCAGGCCGGCGCGATCACGCAAGCGGTGGCGAACAACGATCTCGCCCCGGTGGCAAACGACGTCGCGCCCGGCGTGAAGATCACGCGCGTCCAAGTAGCGGAGTGGTCCGACGAACTTTCCCAGCAAGGCAAACTGCTTTCGGTCAAGCAGGTCCAAGACGGATGCCCCGCCGGCACGTACTGCTTCGACGTGAAGTTCGAAAAGCACGCGTACCACGAGACGATGCGCCTGGACGACCGCGGCCGCGTGACGTTCTGGCATTTTCAAGCGGCGAGCGCCGGCGCGGCTGCGTCCCCGGGATAAGACCGGATGAACTCGCCGTCGCTTCCCACCTTCGAAGACGTACGGCTGGCCGCGGCCCGGCTGGACGGCGTCGCGAATCGAACGCCCTGCGTGACGTCGCGTTCGCTCGATGCAGCGTGCGGCTGCCGCGTCGTCCTCAAGTGCGAAAACTTTCAGCGGGGCGGCGCATTCAAGTTTCGCGGCGCGTACAACCTGCTCGCACAACTCGACGCGCCCCAACGGGAACGTGGAGTCGTCGCGTTCTCCAGCGGAAATCACGCGCAAGGCGTAGCGCTGGCCGCGCAGCTGCTGGGCATCCCCGCGACGATCGTGATGCCGCGCGACGCGCCGGCCGTCAAACTCGCTGCGACGCGCGAATACGGCGCCGAGATCCTTCTCTACGATCGCGAAGCGTCCAACCGTGAATCGTTGGCGCAGGATCTCTGCGCCGAGCGCGGCGCCGCGCTGGTGCCGCCCTTTGAAGACGCGCGCATCGTCGCCGGCGCGGGAACGGCGGCGCTGGAACTCGTTGAAGAATCCGGCCCGCTGGACGCGATCGTGGTTCCGGTCGGCGGCGGCGGCCTCATGGGCGGCACGGCGATCGCCGCACGCGGGATGGATTCGCGCATCGCCGTCTACGGCGTCGAGCCCGGCGCGGGCGACGACATGCGGCGATCGCTCGCACGCGGTGAGATCGTCGCGATCGCGGTCCCGCAAACGATCGCGGACGGGCTGCGCACCACGGCGCCCGGGCCGATCACGTTCGCGCTCGCGCGCGAGCACGCGCGAGCGGTCGTCACCGTGAGCGATGACGAACTGCGCGCGGCGGTGCGGTTCGCGTTCGAACGGCTGAAGATGGTCGTCGAGCCGAGCGGCGCGGCGCCGATCGCCGCGCTGATGTTCCGAAAGATTCCCGAACTCATTGGGATGCGCGCCGGCGTCGTCGTCAGCGGCGGGAACGTCGATGCCGCTCTTTTTTCCGAGATGATCTCGTGATCACGGGCCCGGCGCGCCTCCCAGCGTAAGGCTTTACCGCGTCGTTACTTGCCGCCGATGTTGCCGCAGGAAACGTAGGTGGCCAGGTCGCTCGCGCTCTTGTGAACGTTGACCGCAAAGCCGCCCGCGACGAGATCGGCGACGGTCACGCCCTTGACCAGCGTCGTGCCTTTTCCGTCTACGGTGTTGGAGAGCGGGTACTTCGGCGCGGGATTGAGTTTGGCGCACGTACCGGCGTGGATGTGGCTGGGCTGCGATCCGGTCGCGTTCTCGAGCGCGATCACGACCTGGACGCCGTCCGCTTGTTGCGTCAGCGTCGCGGTGCCGTTCTCGTTGCTTCCGTTTTGGGCGTTCATCTTCACGGTGACGTGCGCGGGCATGGCGGCGGACATGTCATCCGCGCGAGCGGCAACCGATGCGACTGCGAACGTGCACGCCGCCGCGGCGACGAGGGCTAGGCTGGAACGGTAAAGATTCATAACGTCGTCTCCTTGCTTGGGGGACGTCATGGTTGCTGCGCGGCACTGGTCCATCCCTTGCTCCCGACGGCCTTGGCGACGTCGGCGCGAGCGGTTGCGTAGGCCGCGGCGGCCTGCGCCGTCACCGGAGCGTCCGCTCCGTCGACGACGTCGAGCAAGGCAGCCAGGCTGCCGTTAAGATCGGCGAGCGCGTCGGCTTGCGCGGTACGTCCCGCGCGGCGCGCCCGTGCGGACCCGTCGAACGTTTGGTTCATGAGCTCGGCGATGCCGTGCGCGACGTCGTATTGCTCGCGTAGCTGCGCTCCGGTGATCCGTACGCGCGGATCCATCGCAACCGACAAGGTGTGCGTGCTGACGGCGCCGTCGACGTTCAGCTCGACGGTGTACGCTCCGGGAACCACGAGCGGGCCTTCCGGAACGCGGGGCGTGTCTTGGTCCACCGCCGAGATCGGCAAGTCGTACGCTTCGGAACGCGGAGCCGGCTCGCGGAGGTCCCAGACGAAACGATGCATGCCGGGTCCGGTCTGTAGCGCGATAAATGGACGCTCCCAGCGAGCGGGCTTGTCGAGGGCGATTGCCGGCGGCGCGACGTCGTCGCTGGAGTAGCGGCGCACGACGTCTCCGTTGCCGTCGCGCACGACGATCGTTACGCGGTGCGCGGCCTGCGGCAGCGCGTAATCGAAGATGGCGCCGTCGGGCGGGTTCTGTCCGCTCGGCTCTTCGGGCGGCAGCGGCGTGTCGGTATTGGTGTTTCTCCGGACCCGGTACGCGAGCGCCGGTTGGAAAAAGTACGGGCCGGTGCTCACGCTCGCGCCTCGAGCGAGTTCGCGCAACGGACCGATGCCGTCCAGGATCCAGAAGCCTCGTCCGTGGGTCGCGACCACCAGGTCGTTCCCGTGGACGACCAGGTCGCGCACGGACGTGCGCGGCAGCCCAAGCTGCAACGATTGCCAGTTCTCTCCGTCGTCGAACGAGACGTACGCGCCGTTCTCGGTCGCGGCGTAGAGAAGGGTGGGGACGACCGGATCGACGCGCACGGCGTTGACCGGCTGCATCGGAAGGCCCGCGACCGCCAGGCGCCATTTCGCGCCGCCGTCGTGCGTGACGTAGACGTACGGATTCAGGTCGTCGAGCCGGAAGCGGTTCACGGCGACGTACGCGGTGTCGTCGTCGTTGCGTCCGGCGTCGATCTGCGAGACTTTGCTCCACGGCGTGAGTTGCGGCGGCGTGATCTCGCGCCAATGCGCTCCGGCATCGCGCGTGATCCAGACGAGCCCGTCGTCCGTCCCGGCCCAGATCGTTCCCGCATGCGCGTACGACGGTGCGAGCGCGTAGACCACGCCGCGATGCGCGCCGTGCTGCGGGTCGTCGCTCGCAAACGCGCCGAGCACGCTGGGAACGTCCGGGTGCTCGCGCGTCAGATCCGGTGAAATCGCCGTCCAGCTGTGCCCGCCGTCGCGCGTGGCGAAGATGCGGCTGGTACCGAGGTAGAGGCGATGCCGGTCGAAGCGATCGAACGCCAGCGGAAGCGTGCGAACCGTGCGAATGCCGCGCACGAACGGCACCACCGGCGAGACTTCTTGGCTCTGCCCGGTCTTCTCGTCGAAGCGCTCGACTTTGCCGCCGAAGAACACGCCGGGATTGAGCGGATCGGGTACGACGTAACCGTACTCTTCGGCTCCGGCGGGATGCCAGTCGCGCTCGGTCGTCTGGCCCCAGGCGCCGCGGCTGGAAACGCAGGCCGAACCGCTCTCTTGCTGTCCGCCGCAAACCCAATAAGGAAAGCGGTCGTCCGCCGAAGCGTGATACATCTGCGCGGTTGGCTGGTTGTACCACGAGCTCCACGTGCGTCCGCCGTTGAGCGAGACGGCGGCGCCTTGATCCACGCCCAGCACCATGATGCCGGGACTGCGCGGGTTGATCCAAATCGAATGGTAGTCGTCGCCGCCGGGAGCGCCCTTGATCGCCTCGAACGTTTTGCCGCCGTCGGTCGACCGGTAGAGCGACGTGTTCGTGAGGTAGACGACGCTCGGATTTTGCGGATCCACGCCGAGCGTGGCGAGGTCGTCGCCGCGCTGCGCGATCTGCGGTTCGTCGCTCACCTTGGCGAAGCTCGCGCCGCCGTCGGAGCTGCGGTAGACGGCGCCGCCTTCGGCGGGCGTGTCGGCGTAGACGTACACGATGCGCCCGTCGCTCGGCGCCGGCGCGACGTACGAGCGTCCGATTCGCGGCGGGAGGCCGGCGGTGAGCAACGCCCACGTCGTGCCGCCGTCCGTGGACTTGTAGACGCCGCTGCCCGGAATCTCGAACGAGCCGCCGACCTCCCAAGGCGCCTGCCGCGCGGCCCACAGCGACGCGTAGACCGTGTCGGGGTGCGTCGCGTCGATCGCGACGGAGAACGCGCCCGTGTCGGCGTTGGTGTAGAGCACACGCTGGAACGTCGCGCCGCCGTCGGTCGACCGGTAGATCCCGCGCTCGTCGTTCGGCCCGTATGGATGGCCGAGCACCGCAACGTACAGGCGATTCGGGTCGCGGGGATCCACCGCCATCGAGGCGATCTGCTGGCCGTCTCGCAGGCCCAGGTGGGTCCACGTCGCGCCGCCGTCCGTGGACTTGTAGACGCCGTCGCCGACGGCCAAATCGGGACGCTGCAACCCCTCGCCGCTTCCCACGTAGATGACGTTCGGATCGCTGGGGGCGATCGCGATCGCGCCGATCGATCCGGTCGGCTGCGAATCGAAGATCGGCTTCCACGTGCGTCCGGCGTCGTCGGTCTTCCAAAGGCCTCCATTGACCGCCGCGATGTAGAAGACGAACGGCTGGCCGGCGATGCCGCTCACTGCGACCGTGCGCCCGGCGCGCAGCGGACCGATGAAGCGCCATTGCAGGCCCTTGTACAGCGAGGGGCTCACGCCGGCGGCGCCGGCCGCCGGCGGAAGCGCCGCGAACGCCAGAGCGCAAACGATCGCCGTCGCGAGCAGACGTCGTTTCGTCACGTTAGAGTCGCTTGCCGCGGCCGCGTTTGCGGTTGGGCTTAAACGGAGCGCCGGTCTTGTACTCGCCTTTGTGCGAGAGCGACTCGTCCACGTCGTCGCACCCGATCGGCGTGAAGTCGCCGCAATCGTGCGGGCGCGCTTCGTAAATCCCGCAGTAGTAGCGTCCGCTGCGCGAACCCATCAGGAAGACGCACTTATCGGACAAGTCTTCGCTGACTTTGCGCAGCCAGCCGACGTGGAAACCGTCGGCCGACGGGCGGTTCACGACGTACTCTCGCATCACGTCGGCGTAGCTCATGCCGAGATGGTCGGCGATGCGCTGGACGTCCGCGCGGCTCACGAACGGCTCGTAGCCCGAGCAGCACTCGGCGCAGCCGGGCGGACACGCGACGTTGTCCGGAAGGTCTTTGAGGTGCTTGCGAGCGACTTCGATGACCTTGGCGACCGCTTTGACGAACTCGGGGTCGTCGTTGTACTTGTACACCCACTCCCGTTTGACGATTTCGTTCGCGTTGTAATAACGCGTCGTCTTCTCGTCGAATTCGATCGTGACGTGTTCCTCGTCGATCTCGATTTTGTTGACGTGCTCCATGGGACGAGCGTCGAGGAGTTCGGGATGCGTGGCCTGCCCGGTCCTGCGGCTGAAGTTCCGAAGCGTGGTTAGGTCGATGGTTTCCATGCGCGGTGTTTCGTTGCGCCCTGCGGGTGCCGCCTGTGCCCGCGATAAAGATACATGCATGCGTACGGCAATCGGCGTTGACTTAGGCGGGTCGCACACGGCGGCCGGGGTATTGACCGAAGACGGAACCATCCACGCGCAACACGAGCTCGACCTCGACGACCTCTCGTTCGATAGCGTCGTGGATGCCGTCGTCCAGGTCGTCGGTTTGGCGCTGGCCGATGCCGGCCCGAACGTGAGCGCGATCGGCGTGGGGTCTCCCGGCAACGTCCAGGCGCAAACCGGCACGATCCTCTACAGCCCGAACTTCGGCTGGAAGGACGCCCCGCTCGGCAAGGCGCTGCGCAAGAAGTTCAAGCAGCCCCTCTACGTCGCAAACGACGCGCGCTGCGCCACGCTGGGAGAGTACACGTTCGGTTGCGGGCGGGGCACGAAGAACTTCGTCCTGCTTACGCTCGGCACCGGAATCGGCGGGGGTATCGTCGGGGAAGGCGAGCTCTTACTCGGCAGCAGCTTCGGCGCCGGCGAAGTCGGCCACCATCAGATTCGAGCGGATTCGGGTTTCACGTGCACCTGCGGCAAGATCGGTTGCTTCGAGGTGCAGGCGTCGGGAACGGGACTGATCCGCCACGCCTTTGCGCTGGAGCCCTCGTTTCCGCGCAGCTCCCTGCTCGACAGCGCCCGCGACGCGCTCAGTTCCAAGCGAATCCGCAAAGCCGCGCAGGCCGGCGACCCGCACGCGCTCGCGGCTTGGAAAAACTTCGTATCCGATTTGTCGATCGGACTTGCCAACGTGATCGCGTTCGTGAATCCGGAGCTTATCGCGCTGGGGGGCGGCGTATCGAGCGCGGGCGCGTTCATGGTCGACGCCGTGCGGCCGGAAGTGGACCGCCTGACGACGATGGTGCCCAAGGGGACGACCCGCATCGAGATCGCCAAGCTCGGCAACGATGCCGGACAGGTAGGAGCCGGGATCATGGCGCTGCGCGGCGGGTTGACCACGCATGGCTAAAGGGCTCGCGCTCGTAACGGGCGCGTCGGGCGGCCTGGGCCTTGAGTTCGCGCGTCTGTTGGCGGCCGGCGACTGGGATCTCGCGCTCGTCGCGCGTTCCCAAGACAAGCTCGAAGCGCTGGCGGCGGTGCTGCGCGCGGAG
This sequence comes from Vulcanimicrobiota bacterium, assembly GCA_003155175.1. Classification (GTDB taxonomy): domain Bacteria; phylum Vulcanimicrobiota; class Vulcanimicrobiia; order Vulcanimicrobiales; family Vulcanimicrobiaceae; genus Hemerobacter; species Hemerobacter limicola. The sequence goes on along the minus strand of PMFP01000134.1, from coordinate 31,811 downwards.
TTCGGCGTAAAAGCCGACGTCGTCGTCATGGATCTGGGCGTCGTGGATGCCGCCGACAACCTCTTCGCGCGCGTTCCGGCGTGCGACGTGCTGGTGAACAATGCCGGATTCGCGACGAACGCGCCGTTCGCGTCGATCCCCGAGGATCGCGTGACGGAAGAACTGCTGCTCGACGTCGTGACGTTGACGAAGCTGACGCGCAAGTACCTGCCCGGGATGATCGAGCGCAAGAGCGGCCGCGTGCTCAACGTCGCTTCGACGGCCGCGTTTCTCCCCGGTCCGTTCATGGCCGCGTACTACGCGGCGAAGGCGTACGTCCTGTCGTTTTCCGAAGCCGTGTGGGAAGAGCTGCGGGGTACCGGCGTCACGGTCACCTGTCTGTGCCCCGGCGCGACCGAAACGGGATTCCAATCACGCGCCAACATCGACACGGCTCCGATCTTCAACGCGTTGCCGGTGGCAAATGCGAAGGACGTCGCCGAGGCCGGCTATCGCGCAATGATGCGCGGAAAGCGCTTGGAGATCCCCGGATTTCTCTCGAAAGCGATGATCGCGTCGCTTCGCATGGCGCCGCGCGGACTGGCGCTAAGCCTGTCGCGAAAACTCGCCGAGCAGTAGTTAGAGCGAGGCGACCGCGCGGAGGGGTCCGCGCAGGACCTCGGTTTGGGCGGGAATGGTGCCGTCCGTCGCGATTTGCGCGATGAGCGCCGCGATGCGCCGCGAGCTGCGCTTAGGGGCGACGATCTCTTGATTGAGGCGAATCTGCTCGAGGCGTAACGGCGTGCGGATCAGCGAGCGCACGGCTTCGACCACGTCGTGGGAACCGTGCAGCGCGATCGCGCCGAGCCCGTTGTTGCGCACGAAGTCTACGTTGCCGCGCTCTTGACCGGGAACGTAGTCGTACACCACGACCGGAAGTTGCGCGGCGTTGGCTTCCGCCAGGCTTCCCGGTCCGGCTTTGGTGACCAGCAGGTCGACGGCGCGGAAATACTCCGGAATCTTTTCCGTGAAGCCGAGTACCGTCATCGGCGTCGGCAGCGTCACCGACATCTCGTCGAGCTTCTCGCGCAAGTGATCGTTGCGCCCGCACACGACCAGCAGGTGGATCGGCAAGCGCGCTCGCGCGAGCGCCAGGGTCGTCGGAAGCAACTTGCCGCCGCCCTCGCCGCCGGCCATGAGCATCACGACGAGTTTGTCTTTCGGCAACCCGAGGCTCTCGCGGAGATCGTCCTTCGAACCCGCGACGTCGTCGAAGCGGGGATGGATGGGCTGGCCGAGGAGGCGCAGCCGCGTCGGCGATACGCCGCGCGAAAGCGCGCGGTCGAAGACCTCGCGAGCGGGCACGACGATGGCGTCGGCCTCGGGCGTAAGCCACGACTCGTGAACCTTTCCTAGGTCCGTAATCACGGTGACGATCGGCACGCGATTCATCTGCGCGTCCGCGCGGGCCCGGAGCGCCGCGTGATTGAGCAGCGGATGCACCGAGACGATCACGTCGGGTTTGTAGCTGGTGAAGAGGTCGCGCAGCCGCTCGCGGTAGAGCGGTTCGCAGAAGCGCACGAGGGCCTTGTAACGGCGGCGGCCGTTGGTCGCGTAGTAGAGCGCGCCGTACACCGGAGGCGCGTAGCGCAGCGCCATGCTGTAGCCGAGTCCGAGCTGCGTGAGCGGGAACGAACAGTGCGCCGCAACGTCTTCGACGCGATGTTCCCAGCGGAAGGGCTCCTGGATCTCGTCCAGCGCGGCGGTGATCGCGTTAGCCGCGCTGCGGTGCCCCCCACCGGTATCCGAGATAAGGAAGAGTGCCCGTTTGGTCAATCCGGTCTCCGATTAAGCTTGCGCGGCCACCCCCTTGGAACGCCGAAGGGCGGCATTACGTTTGCGCCGGCTGCTGGGAGCGAGTTTGGCCAGAACAGCCCGGGCCGGAGCGTCGTAGAAGCGGAAGATATCACCAAACTCGATATCGGGGTTTCGGTGGTGCCCGTCGTGGTCCTCGGGGAGGACGACCCACATCGTGCGCAGGACCTCTTTTAACCAGGCCGGCGTCCGCCAGCCGATCTCGGTCGTGTGGCGCCACCAGACGTGGAATTGGCCCAGAGCCAGTCCGAGGACCGCTCCCTGCCAGGAGATCCGTGCGGCGAGGGCCGCGACGATGAGATACGGGACGGCTCCCAAGATTCCGTCGAGCAAGACCGACGGATCGCGCGAGATCACGGCGTGATCCCAAAACGACCGCTTCCGGTCGTGGTGCGTGCGTAAATGCAACGTGAACCAGAGATGTTGCGGCACGTGATAGAAGAACGTCGATCCAAAGTCGCCGACGATAAGGACTATGAGCGCTGCTGCTGCCACTGCCATCGGTTACCGCCCTTTGCCGGAGAACGTTCGCAGCTAAATCGTGGTCGAACGCGGGGCGCTGCGCCCCGGCCGTCGTGCTCGCCCTCTTGTGCGGCTGCGCGCATTCCACCTTTCGCGGCTCTCACGCGGTCAAGCCCGGCCCGATTCAGCTGGACCGGGCCGTCAACGTGGCGTTGAGTTGGCCGGCGCCGGGCACTGCCGACGAGCTCATGGGCGCGCGCGTCCTCGAGGACGGCGCCCCGCTCGGCGATCCGCAGCTTGCTTTGACCAAGGCCATCTTGCATACGAACCAGCGCATCGCNNTCCGCCTACGATCCCGAGGCGATCTCGTCGGCGGGCGCGGTCGGCATCGCACAATTCATGCCGGATACGGCCGCCGGAATCGGCGTGGACCCGCGCGATCCGTCCAGCGCCATCCCCGGCGCGGCGGCGCTGCTCGCGTCGTACGTCCGCGCCTACGAAGGCCGCTTCGACGACCCGTATGCGATCGCGCTGGCGGCGTACAACGCCGGCCCCGGCGCGGTCGACCAATACCGCGGCGTGCCCCCATATCCGGAAACCGTGGACTACATCGGCGACGTCTACGAGCGCTGGGCTCGAATCGCCGGGTACGAGAGGCCTGCGACGTTGCTGCGGACAAGTCCGTGAGCCTACCGGCCCCATCGTTTCTCTAGCGAAGGAGCGTCCTCGATGCGCACGTCAGTCCGTTTTCTCCTCGGTACCGTCGCGATCGCCGTGCTGGCGGCATGCGGAAGCCCCACCGACTCACTCGCGTTCAAAGTTCCGCCGGGCTGGACGAGCAAGGCGCAGATGGGGCTGCTTCAGATTTGGCAGGGGGCCAACGACAAGCAGATTCTGATGCTGATGAAGCTCCCGGTCGCGGTGGACGTCTCGTCGGCGATGAACTCGGCCAACATGAAAGATGCAAAGGTCGAGAGCCAGCAGGACGTGACGATTTGCAACGGCCAGAAGGCGCAGCTGATCTCGGCGACGGGACAATCGAAGAACGAAACCGAGCAAGACCGCATCGACATGCTGATGACCGCCGCCGGCGGGAACACGTACATGGCGATGTACGTCCGTCCGGTGGCCGCGCCCACCGACGCCGCGGCGGAGGCTTCGCTGCGAACCGTGTGCCTAAAATAGTCTAAGATCGCGACGAGCCCCTAACGCATCTTGGCAAAGTTCGGCGGCCTCTTCGCGCGGCAGCCTCTCGCATGGACCACTCCGGAAGGTGATGGTCCATCGCTTCGCCGGACGCTCGGATGGCCCGCGCTCACGGCGATCGGCCTGGGCACGATGCTGGGCGGTATCTTTCCGACGATCGGTGCCGGCGCCCACGCGGCCGGTCCCGGCGTCGTGCTCGCCTACGTCATCTCCGGTTTGGTCAGCGTCTGCGTCGCGTTCTGCTACGCGGAGTTTGCCTCTATGGTTCCGGTCGCCGGCAGCGCGTACACCTACGCGTACGCGACGCTCGGCGAGTTGGTTGCGTGGATCATCGGTTGGGATCTGATTTTGGAATACGGACTCTCGGTCGCGCCCACCGCGTCGTCGTGGTCCGACTACTTGCAGCACCTGCTCGGCGATTTCGGGATCCACTTTCCCGCTTGGGCGCAAACCGCATCGATCTTCGCCGACCATCCATCGTGGGCGGCGCCGTTTTCATCGCACCCGAACGTGGACGTTCCCGCGGCTTTGGTGACGCTGGCGATCACGGCGCTGGTCGCGGTGGGTATCCGCGAGTCGGCGAACGTCAACGCGACGCTGGTCGTCGTTCAGATTGTGGCGATGGTCGCGTTCATCGCCGCGACCGCACACGCAATTCACCCCGCCAACTTGCACCCGTTCGCCCCGTTCGGTTTCAAGGGCATTCTCGCGGGCACCGCGCTGGTGTTCTACGCGTATATCGGTTTCGATACCGTTACCGTCGCCGCCGAAGAAGCCAATAATCCGCAGCGCGACGTGCCGATTGGGATCATTCTGGCGCTGGTGGTCGGGCTGCTGCTCTACGTCGTCCTCGCACTTTGCACCGTCGGAACGCTGAGCTACGCGAAGCTGTCGGACGGAGCCGCGATGCTCGACTCGCTGCACGCGGTCACGTCGAACCGATACCTCTACTGGGTGGTCGCGTTCGGTGGAATCGCGGGCAACACGACGGTCATGCTCACGTCGCTGCTGGGGCAGATCCGGATTTTTTACGTCATGGCGCGGGACCGGATGCTGCCGCCGGGCGTCGCGCGGATCCATCCCCGGTTTCGCACGCCGGCGCGCATGACGGTGATCACGGGGGGCATCGTGGCGGTGCTCGCGGCGACGCTCCCGCTCTCCGAGCTGCTCGACTTCGTCAACATCGGCACGCTCTCGGCCTTCGCGATCGTGTGTGCCGGCGTGCTGGTCTTGCGTTTCGTCGAGCCCAACGCGCCGCGACCGTTCCGTGCCCCGATCGCGCCGATCCTGACCGTCCTGGGCGCGGTCGGCTGCATCGCGCTGATCGGGAACCTGTCCGTGCCGACCTGGATCCGGTTCGGCGTGTGGTTCCTCGTCGGGATCGCCGTCTACGCGCTCTACGGCTACCGTAACTCGCGGCTCCGGGGCCTTCATCTGCCCCCCTTCCCGGACCCGGATGCATCCAAGTGATACGAACCGGCGTTTTCAGGGTAAGATGGCTTCCATGACCTCGAACACGGTGAGTATGTCCGAGCGGCTTGACTTCGTCGAAGTGGCCCATGCGACTGCGGTCGCGACCTTCGCCGACGACGTTTCGGCGGGACTGCGCGCCACGCCGAAGCAACTCTCGTCGAAGTATTTCTACGACGATCTCGGGTCCGCGCTCTTCGAAGCGATCACGCTCCTGCCCGAATACTATCTCACGCGGGCCGAGACCGAGATCTTGACCGACTGGGGCTGGCAGATGTCGCGCGCGCTCGACGGCCGCGTCGAATTCTTCGAACTCGGCAGCGGCAGCGCGATCAAGACGCGCATTCTCATCGAAGAAGCGCTACGCGCGCAGGGGACGCTTCGCTACTCCCCCGTGGACATCTCCGCCACGCTACTCAAACAATCGGCGGCTTCGCTGGCCGACGCGTTTCCCAATCTATCGATCCGCGCGTACGCGGGCGATTATTTCGACGTCCTCTCCTCACCGGACCTGACGTTCGAACACGGCTCGCACGCGCTGTTCATGTTCATGGGCGCGAATATCGGTAATTACGCGCCCGCCGACGCGCAGGCGCTGCTGACGATGATTTCGCGCAAGCTCCGTCGCGGCGACGGCCTGTTACTTGGCGTGGACCTTCGGAAGAGCGCGCGCGAGCTGGAGTTGGCGTACGACGATCCGGAGGGCGTCACGTCGGCGTTCAATAAGAACCTTCTCGGCCGCATCAATCGCGAGCTTGGCGGCACGTTCGACCTGGCCGATTTCGAGCACGTGGTCAAATACGACGAGCCGCGCGGCTGCGTGGATTCCTACCTGCGCGCGCGGCGTTCGAACGCCGTGCGAATCGAGGCTCTGGATCTCGACGTATCGTTCGCAGAAGGCGAAACGATTCACACCGAGTCGTCGTATAAGTACAACGAGTTCGGCGTGGCGCGCTTGGCCGAGGCGTGCGGCCTTCACCTGAAACAGGCGTGGCGCGACAAGAACCGGCGCTTTAGCGTAGCCTTGCTTCTGAAAGGCGCGTAAGCGCCCGCAGACCGGCGTCCGCGCAGATTGCCAGCAACGCCGTCGCTACGCTCCCCGCGACCAGCATCTGGTTTTGGTGGAGCGTGAGACCGTTGAAGATGAGCGTCCCGAGCGAGCGCGCGCCCACGTAGCCCGCCAGCGTCGCGATCGAGATCGTCGCGACCGTCGCGATGCGAACGCCGCCGAGAATGACGGGCGTGGCCTGCGGCAACGCGACGCGAACCATCAATTGCCGTTCCGAGAACCCCAAACCGCGCGCCGCGTCGATCTGCGCCGGGTCCACGCCGCGTATCCCCGTCACGACTCCCTGAACCAGCATGAACTGAGCGTAGAGGATCAGGGCGACGACGACCGGCGTCGCTCCGAGTCCAAGCCATCGGACCAGCACCGCCAGCAGCGCCAGGCTCGGAATGGTGTAGAGGGCCGCCAGCGCGCCGATCAGCCACGGCGAGAATCGCGAAGCCCCGGCCGCGACGATGCCCAGCGGCAACGCGACGGCGAACGCGATCGCCAGCGCGATCGCGACGAGTTCCAGATGAGCGAGCGCAAGCGAGAGCACTTCGGCGGGATGCGTCGCCAGATAGTTCACGCGCGGGCCCCCTCGAACAGCCGCCGGACGAAATCGGTCGCCGGATTCGCCAGAATCGCGGCCGGTGCGTCGAGCTGCTCGACCCGGCCGCCGTTCATCACGCAGATGCGATCGGCGATGCGCAAGGCTTCGTGCACGTCGTGCGTGACGAATAGCGTCGTGGTGCCCAAGTCTCGTACGACGCGCGTGACTTCGTCCTGCAGCGCCGCGCGAACGATCGCGTCCACCGCGCCGAAGGGCTCGTCCATCAGCAGCACGCCGGGTTCGCCGCCGAGCGCGCGCGCGACGCCCACGCGTTGCGCTTCGCCGCCGGAGAGCTTGCGCGGGCGCCGGTCGCGAAAGCGCTTGGGGTCGAGATGAACGCGTTCGAGCAAGTCGTCCACGCGGCGGTCGATGCGGTCGCGCGGCCATCCCAGCAGGCTCGGCACGATGCCGACGTTTTCGGCGACCGTCATGTGCGCGAAGAGCCCGACCGCCTGAATCGCATAGCCGACGCGGCGGCGAAGCGCGACCGCGTCCATCGTCCGCACGTCAACGCCGTCGATCAGGACCGCGCCGCTGGTCGGCTCGACGAGCCGGTTCACCGTTCGCAGCAGCGTCGTCTTCCCGCAGCCCGACGGACCGACGATCGCGACGACTTCGCCGGACGCGACGTCGAACGAGACGCCGCGCAGGGCGTCGCCGTCGGCGTCGGCATAGCGAACGCCGACGTCGTCGAAGCCGATCGTCGCTCCGCTCAAGCGCGTGCCGCTTTGAGAAAGGCCGAAGCGGCATCGGCGGGCGACTGGCCGCCTTCAACCGCCGCGTTCATGCGTTGCGCGGCTTCGGTCGTGATATGCGGCGAAACGGCGTCGAGCGTCTTGGCGATGCCGGCGTTTTTTGCCAGCGCTCCCGCGCGCACGACCGGCGCGACGTGATACGGCGGCCAGAAGTGCCGGTCGTCTGCGAGCACGACCAGGCGGGGCGACGCGAGGGCGCCGTCGGTCGTGAACGCGGTGGCGACGTCGGCTTTGCCGGAGAGCAGAGCGTCGTACTTCAGGGCGATGTCGTAGGTGCGCACGTCCGCGAACTTAAAGCCGCCGTAGAATTTTTGCAGGCCGGGCAGGCCGTCGGGCCGGCTCGTGAACTCGGGAATCGTCGCCAGACGCAGCTGCGGAGCCAGACGCGCGACGGCCGAGAGATCGTGCATCGCATAATTCGCGGCGAGCGCCGCCGTCGTCGCGAGCGCTTGCGAGTCGTTCATCGGAGACGGCTGCAGCCAGACGAGATCGTAACGCTGCTTGTACGCTTCGCCGACCACGCGATACGTCTGGGCGGGATCCCGGAGCGGCGCTTCGTGCAAGACGTCCACCAGCGCGGTGCCCGTGTATTCCGGATAGAGATCTACGTCGCCGCGCTGCAGCGCGGCCATGACGATTTGCGTCGAGCCGAGATTGAAGAGCCGCTCGACCGTCATGCCGGCGGCTTCGAGCGCCTGCGCGTAGATCTCCGCGATCACGAGCGATTCGGTAAAGTTCTTCGAACCGACGCGAATCGCGTTCGCGTTCGACGAGCAGCGCGCAAGCGCGATCGTCGAAGCGACGAGCGCGATCGCGCGTCCGCGCGTGAGAAGTTGGATGCCTGACGTCATCTGCGAGCCTCCATGGCGGAAACGAGCGTTCCCAGTCCGGCTTCGACGGCGAGCGCGAGCATCGCGACCGTCGCGGCCGCCGCGAAGAGCAGCGGGTCGTTTCCGGTCTGCAACCCGCGCACGATGTCGTCGCCCAGTCCGCCCGCACCGATAAACGTTGCCAGCGTCGCGCTGGCGATCGTCTCGGTCGCCGCGGTGCGCACGCCCGAGAGCGCGACCGGGAGGGCGAGCGGCGCTACGACGCGAGCGAAGCGCTGGCGCGCCGTCATGCCCAAGCCGGTCGCCGCGTCCAGGGCGGCCGCCGGGACGGCCCGGATCCCGAGGTCCACGTTGACGAGGATCGGCGGGATGGCGAGCAGCGCGAGCGCGACGATCGCCGGCGGCACGCCTACCCCGAGCAGCGGGAGCATGAGCGCGAGCACCGCCAGGCTCGGTATCGTACGCCCGATCCCGGCGGCCGCGAGCAAGGGGCCGCGGAGCAGGCCGGATCGCGCGCAGATCGCCCCCATGGGCGCGCCCAAGAGCAGTGCCGCCCCCAGCGCGGTGCCTGCGAGAATGAGGTGCTGCATCGCATGAGCGGCGAGATCGTGCATCATTGGGGGTTGCGCTAAGAGTTTTGCCCTGGCGGGCGAATCCATCTAACCCATGATTTCAGAACGCAGCCTTCCGGCGGAGGCGGCATCGCCGCCCGTGCCGCTAGAAGACCCGTCGCTCTACTTTAGCCGCGAACTTTCTTGGCTCGAGTTCAACGAGCGCGTCCTGGACGAGGCCGTCGAGCCGTCGACGCCCTTGCTGGAGCGCCTAAAGTTCGTCGCGATCTACGGAACCAATCTCGACGAGTTCTTCATGATTCGCGTCGCCGCGATCAAGCAGCAGATCGAAGCGCAGGTGGTGCGCCGATCCGAGGACGGGCGCACGCCGACCGAACATCTCACCGCGATCTCGACGCGGCTGCGCGCGTCGCTTGACAAGCAGACGAAACTGCTCAACGATGCCTTGATTCCCGCGCTCGCCGATCACCACATCCGGATCGTGCGCGTCTCGGATCTCGACGACGAGCGGCAACACGCGCTCGAACAAATCTTCGACGATCGGGTGTTCCCGGTGCTCACGCCGCTCGCGGTGGACAGCGGCCATCCATTCCCGTACATCTCGAACCTCTCGATCTCGCTCGCGGTCGAGCTCGAGGAGCCGACCCGCGACGGAGTGACGCTGCACTTCGCACGCATCAAAATTCCGCCGACGCTTCCGCGATTCGTGCCGGTCGAAGGCTCGGCCCCCGGCGAGCGCACGTTCGTCACGATCGAAGATTTGATCGCGCATCACTTGGATGCGCTCTTCCCCGGCATGGAAGTGCGCGACTCCTACCTGTTCCGCGTCACGCGCGACGCGGATTTGGACCTTCAGGAAGACGAAGCGGACGATCTCTTGCAGGCGATCGAATCCGAGTTGCAGCGCCGGCGATTCGGCGAACCGGTGCGTCTCGAGATCGAACGCGGCATGCCGGAATACTTACGCGACTACTTGCTCGAATCGCTGGACCTTTCGCTCGAGGACTGCTACGAAGTCGACGGCCTCATGGGGACCACCGCGCTGTGGCAGATCGTCGGACTTCCCGACTACGAATCGCTTCGCGACGAGCCGTTCATGCCGGCGATTCCCAAGCGGCTGGTCGGCGCTTCCGATATGTTCGCCGAGATTCGCGAAGGCGACGTTCTCTTGCAGCATCCCTACGAATCGTTCGACCCGGTCTTGCAGTTCCTCAACCAGGCCGCCACCGACGAAAAGGTCCTGGCGATCAAGGCGACGCTCTACCGCACCTCCGGGAAGAATTCGCCCGTCGTGCGCGCGCTGCTCAAAGCGGCGGAAGAAGAGAAACAAGTCGCGGTCGTCATCGAGCTCAAGGCGCGCTTCGACGAGGAAAACAACATCGAATGGGCGCGACGCCTGGAGCGCGCGGGCGCGCACGTCGTCTACGGCTTTGCCGGGCTCAAAGTCCACGCCAAGACGCTGCTGGTCGTCCGCCAGGACGAAGACGGTCTGCGCCGTTACATGCACTTCGGCACTGGGAACTACAACGAGAAGACGGCGCGGCTCTACACGGACTTGAGCCTCTTTACGTGCCGGCCGGCTCTCGGCGACGACGTCGGACAGCTCTTCAACGCGCTGACCGGTTTCTCGAACGTCACCGATTACGAGGACCTCTTCGTCGCGCCCGCAACGCTGCGTCGCGAGATCACGGCGCTGATCGATCGCGAGACCGAACACGCTCGCGCCGGGCGCCCGGCCGCGATTCGCGCCAAGATCAACGCGCTGACCGACGGCGAGATGATTCGCGCCCTCTACCGCGCCTCGCAAGCCGGCGTCCCGATCGATCTCATGATTCGCGGCATGTGCGTGCTGCGGCCGGGGATTCCGGGGGTGAGCGAAACCATCAACGTGCGCAGCGTGGTCGGCCGCTTTCTCGAACATTCGCGGATCTACGTTTTTGCCAACGGCGGCGATCGCGAAGTCTTCATCTCGAGCGCCGATCTGATGGGCCGCAATCTCGACCGGCGCGTCGAGCTCGGCGTTCCGGTGCTGGACCGGGCGATTGCCGACACGATCGACGCGCAGATTCTGCAGCTCATGCTGCGCGACAACGTCAAGAGCCGCGAGCTGCTACCCGACGGATCCTACCGCCGCATCGCGTTGCGCGAGGGCGACGCCGGTCCGCCGTTCGACAGCCAAAGCTTCTTCCTTAAGCGCGCACAGGCGGTCTAGCCGGCAGGCGCCTCACGGGCGAGTTCCATCACGATCGCCCACTCGCGGGGCGTGACCGGCTGCACGGACAGACGATTGCCCCGCTTGAGCAGCGACATCCCGTCCAGTCGCGGCTCCGCGCGCATCCGCGCCAGCGTGACCGGATTGGGCAGCGCCTCTACGTACTCCACGTCCACCATCTTCCATTTCGGACGCTCGTGGCGGGACGTCGGGTCGTAATACTCGCTGGTTTCGTCGAACTGTGTGAAATCGGCGTAGGCGGACTTTACCACGCGGCAGATGCCGACGGCGCACGGCTCCTTGATGCTGGAGTGATAGAAGAGCCCGAGATCGCCGGGTTCCATCGCGATCATCATGTTGCGCGCCTTGAAGTTCCGGACGCCGCTCCACGGCGTCACGCCGTCCTCGCGCAGCTGGTCGAATCCGTAGGCGTGCGGTTCGCTCTTAAAGAGCCAGTAGTTCGGCATGAGCCCTCCGCCATCGTTGAGAAGAAGCGCGTATGCACGGTCGTTTCGCCGCCCTTTGCGTTCGCTTTGCCGCGTTCCTCGCGCTCGCGCTGGCACCGCAAGCGCTGCCGGCCGAGACGCCTCCCGAGCAGTGGCTGATCGTCAGCGACGTTCATTTCGACCCCTTCGCTAGTCCGAAGCTCGTGGATCGGCTGGCGGCATCGCCGCCGGATCAGTGGCGCGCGATCTTCGAGTCGGTCGAAGCGCCCGTCTCTGTTCCGGGCGCCGACACGAACTACGCGCTCCTGAAGAGGACGCTGATCGGCATGCGCGAGGCGACCGGCGAAGGCCCTAAGGCGATCCTCTATGGCGGGGATTTTCTCGCGCACGAGTTTCGCAAGAAGTTCGACGCCTCGGCGACGCGCCACGACGATGCGTCCTACGAGGCGTTCGTGGACAAGACGATCGCCTTTCTCTCCGATGAGTTTCGCGCGGCGTTCCCGCGCGCGCTGCTCTATCCGGCGCTCGGAAACAACGACAGTTACTGCGGCGACTATCACGGCGCGCCGAACAGCCCGTTCCTGCAGCACCTCGCCGCGTCGTGGGCGTGGGGCTTCGGGACAAACGCCGCGACGATCCAGCAGCAGTTCGCAACCGACGGATATTACGCCGTGGATTTGCCGGTCGCGCGCACCCGGCTGGTCGTCGTCAACAGCGTGCCGTGGAGCGCGGGCTACCAAAATGCGTGCGGCGATCCAAAAAGCGATCCCGGTGGCGACGAGCTGGCGTGGCTGCAAAAGACCCTGGCCGCGACTCCGCCCGGCGAACAAGTTTGGGTTCTCTCGCACATGCCGCCGGGCGTGGACGTGTATTCCACGCTGCATTCGAACGTCGGCGGAACGGCCGGCGTGGTGATGATGCTCGGCGACCGGTTCAACCAGCCGTTTCTCACGGCGATCGCGAACCCGAGCTCGCGCGTGACCTTCGCGCTGGCCGGACACACGCACACGTTCGGCTTCCGCATTCTGGCGTCGGATCAGTCGCCGCACGCGGTCGTGCCAATGCTCGTCGCTCCGAGCGTCAGCCCGATCTTCGGCAGCAATCCCTCGTTCATGGTGGCCGACGTGGATCCGCTCTCGGCGGTCGTCTCCGACTATCGCGTGGAAATCTTCGACGACGCGCANNTCGCTCGAAGCGCTGCAATCCGCGATCTTCGACGTCGGCGACATCCGTAAGCGCTACGATTCGTTCAACGACGGAGGCAGCGGCCGCTCGCCCATCACCGACGCGACCTGGCGCGCCTATTGGTGCGGCGCAACAACGTTCGCGCCGCCCGCGTTCGTGGCGTGCGTTCGCCCGCAGATCGACACGGACAAGCCGCAACAGCCGACTCCGCCTCCACCGCCGCCCGCACCGACGCCGACGCCCGCGCCGACGCTCACCCCAACGCCGACCCCGACGCTCCCGCCGCTAGAGCCTCGCTAACGGCCTCTTCGGATCGGCGATCCATTCGCTCCACGAGCCCGGGTAGAGGCGCGATCCCGTGAGGCCGGCGTGTTCCATGGCCAGGAGATTGACGGTTGCGGAGACGCCGGAGCCGCATTGATGGATTGCCGACTCGGGGCTGATGCCGGCGGCCTCGAATTCCGCGCGCAGTACGGCCGGCGATTTCAGGCGAGCGTCCTCGCGAAAGTTTTCCCGGAACGGGCGGTTGCGCGCGCCGGGGATGTGGCCGGCGACCGGGTCCACGGTCTCGTTCCGTCCGGCGAAGCGGTCGGCGCCGCGCGCGTCTACGAGATGCATCTTGTCGGATTCCAAGTGACGCAGCACGTGGTCCGCGTCCACCAGCATGTCCGCATGAGCGTGGGCCTCGATCGTGCCTTCGCGCGGACGCGGCGGAGGTGACGTGGTCAGCGGATAGTCGAGCGCGTTCCACGCGGCAAGGCCGCCGTCGAGGACGGCGCAGGCGCGATGACCGATCCAGCGGCAGAGAAACCAGAAGCGTGCCGCAAACATGTCGGCGCCCGCGTCGTACGCGACGATTTGCGTGCCGTCGTCCACGCCGAGCGATCGCAAGAAGCGCGCGAAGTCTTGCGGGGAAGGCATCGGATGGCGCCCGTTGGCGCCGCTCCTCGCGCCGGCCATGTCGGTCTCGACCGATGCGAAGAACGCGCCCGGAATGTGCGACTCGCCGTAGGCGCGGCGCCCCGCCTCCACATCGGCCAGGCTGTGACGGCAGTCGACGATCGTCCAGGCCGCATCCTCGAGATGCTCGCGGAGCGTCTCGGGCGCGAGGATCGTCGCGTGTGCCATCAGCCGCGCAGGTTGATCGTCGTCTTTGGCTCGACGTCTTTGCCGAACGCTTCGGCCAGCACGGTCTGCAACTCGCCCTTGTCGGCCATCGGCCCGAGCACGTCGGTGTCGCCGTAGAACTTGCCCTTGATGAAGACTTTCGGGAGCGTCGGCCAATCGGTGAGATCGGCCAGCGCCTCGCGCTTGGGCATGTTCTCCAGCACGTCGATCACTTCGTACGGATAGCCGAAGCGGTCGAAGAACTCGATCGTCTCGAGCGTGAATCCGCAGCGCGGCGCGTCCTTGGTTCCTTTGCCGTAAACGAGAATCGTGTTTTCGTTCACTTCCCGTTCGATTTCCGACTTCAAAAGATCCGACATGGCTTAGTCCTCCGGGACGAGTGTTTTGAGTTCGACCGCGTGGACGCGGCCGTCTTTGAGCGCGGCTTTGAGCGCGCCGTATACGAGCTGGTGCTGCTCGATGATGGTCTTGCCGCGAAAACCGTTCGAGCGAACGGAAACGTTGAAGTGGTCCATCGTTCCCGTGCGGTCTTGTATGGTAACCACGGCGTCCGGCAGAGCGTTGCGAATGAGCGCGGTCAGCGAGTCGTCGTCGATCACGGGGCCAGGCGCGCCTTCGGCTGCGTGCGCAGCGCTTCCACGAAGCCGCGCAGCTCGCGCAGCGTTTCGGGCAAGCCGTTGCCGACCTTGACCAGCGCCCCGGCGACGCCGCTCGCGAGCACGATGCCGGTGACGCCGACCAGGATCGCAGGAACGCCCGACGCGCGCAGCGGGCCGGCCTCAATGTTGAACGTCTTGGAATACTTTGCCAGACCGCGAAAGACGGCCGGTAAAACGGTCTTGGATTTTGCCATGCTGCGGGGTACGGCGGAAGCGCCCGGAAGGCCTGGAGTCCGGAGGCAGAAAACCCCCATTTCCCAAGGCCGCGCACGCGGCCGAACGCGCCCACAGGAAGGCTCCCAGCTTGCACCCTCTGCTTCTCGCCGTCTGCTGCTTGGTCGGCGGCCAAGTTCACACGCCAACCGGCGCGCCGATCGCTCAGGCGCACGTGATCTTCCAGGGACAGACCAGCGCCGAGACGACGACGGATCCCAAAGGGAACTTCTCGATCTCCGTGCCGGCCGGGCGTTACGCCGTCACGGCGATCGCCCGCGGGTTCGCGACGCTCTCGTTCGATTCGGGCGAGATCGTCAAAGACAGCCGCATGGACGTCGTGCTCGAACCGGCCGACTCGCCGAAGCTGCGAACCATCGGCAGCGTCACCGTCAACGGCGGTTTCGCGCTCGCGCGCAACGTCATCCCCGAAGCGAACGTCTCGCGCTCGCAGATGGACGCCCTGGGCTATACCAACGTGCTCGAAGGCCTGGCGCAAGTTCCGTCGGCCGTGATCCAACGACCGGACTCCGGCGCGCCGACCTCGCCCGCCGTCGTTTCGCTTCGCGGCCCCGATCCGTCCGAAGCGCTCGTCACGCTCGACGGCCAGACGCTCAACGACGGCAACACCGGCGACGTGGATCTCTCGCAGTTCGCGGTCCCGACGTTCAATAGCATCAACGTGACGGAGGGCCTGGGTCCGACGGACTCGGAGGGCAGCAACACGTTCGGCGGCGCGGTGAACCTGGTGTCGTTGCAACCCACGCAACAGGAGCATTTCAGTCTCTCCGGCTCGGTCGGTTCCTACGGCACGTCGCAGACGTGGCTCAACGCGACCGGCATGGTCGGCAAGCTCGGCTACGCGCTCGCCGGAGCGAACTTTCAGCAGGGCGGGCAAGTCAATCAGAGCTACCTCGTCTATCCGCAGAACAACGTCGCGCCCCAAAACTGCACCGGCCCGATTCCGCCCGGCGGCCAACCGGTGAACTGTCCCTCGCTCGTGCATTTGGGCTCGACCATTTCTGCGCGTACGGGTTTGCTCAACCTCGATTACAATTTCTCGCAACGCGCCGACGCGGGCGTGCGGATCTTCACGCTCGGCAACGTGCGCGACGAGAGCACCGCGCTCAACGGAATCGCGGGCAATCCCGAAAACCAGAACGATCCGACTCAAGACAATCCCGTCTACGGCGAGCACGTCGGCAGCGGCGACGCGACGTTCGCGCAGAGCATTCGCGCCTACGACGCCTATTCGCGCTCGGTCCTGGGGTCGGGCTCGCTGCTCGCGGATTTCTACGCGAGCGACAACAACGTGGACTTCTCCGGCGGTTCGGTGACGCCGTACGACGTCTCGCATCTGGACAAGCGCTACAACGAGGGCTTGTCGTGGGGGCGTTCCTTCGACGACAGCGAGTTCGCGTTCGGCGGGTACGCGCGCCAGGAATCGTTGACGGGCATGGGGATCAGCGAGACGCTCTCGCAGAGCATCAATTCGTATTTCGTTCGCGGCGCGCAGCAGGTCGGCAAGAACCTCCGACTTTCCGGCGGGCTCTACGACGCGAATTATTCGACGTTCGGGAACACGTTCAATTGGCGGCTCGGAGCGAGCTACGACCTCGATTCGTCGAGCGTCGTCCGCTTCTCGGTCGGCACCGGGTTCCGCGCGCCGCTGCTCATCGAGCGCTATTTCTTCCCGCCCGTGCTCGTGAACGGCGTCCTCACGCCAAACCCCGGCCTGCCGCCGCCCGACGCGAACTGCGTCGTAGCCGGGCAAGGGAACCCGCTCGAGAAACCCGAGCACGCGACCGAGTACGAACTGGGCTACTCGAGGCTTTTCTCCGCTCAGTCGAGCCTCGATTTTTCGATCTACCGCTCGAATCTGCGCGACACGATCGAGAACTACTATCCGGGCTATTCGTGCAAGAAAGACGACCCGAATTATTTCGCGTACGAGATTCCGATCAACATCGGCAACGCTGTCTACGAAGGCACCGAGATACGCTTCAAGCAACGGCTCCCCAGGCAGAACCTCTTCATGGTGCTCTCGTACGGGTTGAACGTCGCGTATCCGTACGCGTTGGGTCCCAACGTTTCGAATCCCACGTCCGGCGGCACGCTGGTTGCATACAACCAGTTTCTGGGAGTTCCGCAGCAGCAGGGTTCGGCCCAGTTCATCTGGGCCGAAAACGGCTGGCACGCCTCCACGGCGTTCACGTTCGCGGGCCGCAACAACACGCTCAACCAGGGCCCGTACACGTTCACCGACGCGGCCGTGGGTCATTCGTGGGGCAAGGTCGACTTGACCGTTTCCGCGACGAACGTCTTCAACGCGGTCTCGGGACCGTTCACGTACTATAACGCGGGCGTTCCGTATCGCGGCATCGTCGGAGGAACCTACCAGAACCCGGCGCTCGGCAACATTCCGACCGATCAGCTCTTCGTGCTTCCGGCGGCGATCCACCTCGCGGTCACGATCCACCAATGACCGCGATTCCGTGACCTTGCCTGCGACGATGCGGGCGGTCCGGCTGGCGGAGACGTCCGGGCCCGCGGCCTTGCGCGTCGAGCAGATTCCCGTCCCGACGCCGGGCGAAGGCGAGGTGCTGGTGCGCGTGCGGGCGGCGGCGCTGAACCGTCGCGATCTGTTCATCACGCAGGGCAAGTATCCCAACATCGTTTTGCCGCAGACGCTCGGCGCCGACGGCGCGGGCGAAGTCGCCGCGTTCGGCGCCGGCGCGCAAACCGAGCTGAAGGTGGGCGACGACGTCGTCATCGATCCGATGATCGGGTGGGGCGACGACGAGCGCGTGTGGGACGGGCGCACGAGTTCGCTCCTCGGCATGCCTTCGGCGGGAACGTTTGCCGAGTACGCGTGCGTTCCGGCCGCGAACGTCTACGTTAAGCCGCGCGGCCTGACGATGGAAGAAGCCGCCGCGATTCCCCTAGCGGGATTGACGGCGTATCGCGCGACGTTCGTGCGCGGAAGACTCCAGCCGGGCGAAACGGTCCTCATCACCGGCGTCGGCGGCGGCGTGCAGACGTTCGCATTGATCTTTGCCAAGCACGCCCGCGCGCGCGTCATCGTGACGTCGAGCAGCGACGAAAAACTCGAGCAGGCGCGCGCCCTCGGCGCCGACCTGACGCTGAACTACCGCACCACGGCCGATTGGCACAAGCAGGCACGCGCCGCCGGTCCGATCGACCTCGCGATCGACTCGTCGGGCGGCGATACCGTCGCGAAGCTTCTTGACGCCGTGCGTCCGGGAGCCCGCATCGTCGTCTACGGAGGAACGGTGGGAGAAGCGACGATTCGCATGTTTCCGCTCTTCTGGAAGCACGTGGACTTGCTCGGCACGTCCATGGGAAGCGCGCAAGACTTCGCCGAGATGCTTGCCATTTTCGAAGAAGGTCAGCCGCTCAAACCTGCCGTCGACCGCATCTACCCGCTCGAAGACGTCGTCTCCGCGGTCGAACGCATGCAAGAGGCAAGTCAGTTCGGAAAAATCGTTCTGCGGATAGACTAAGCCGCTATTACGCGAGCTCGTAGCGGTACAACGTATCGAGTCGCACCATCGAGCCGAGTTCGGCTTCGACGACGGGGGCGTCGACGGGTCCGACGACGTTGACCCAGTCGGGATTGAGGATGGCGGTTTCTTCGTCCGTCATCGCACGGTCGACTTTGACGGCGATTACGCGACGCTCGTCTTGCAACGCCAGCAGGTAGGCGAGCATCTGGCGCGCGGCGGCCGGCCACAAAATGCGGCGCGTTTCAGTATAGATGCGGATGACGAGCTCGGGAATGGTTTGCGGCCCGTGGGCTAGCGCGCCGAGCAGTTCGCGTTCGCGCTGCTCGCGGTGCGCGATGTATTCGTCGAGTTTCGCGCGCGCGTTTTCGACGGCCGGCCCGTGGCCGGGATAGATCGTGCGCGCGCCGGGAAATTCGTCGCGCATGCGGTGCAGCGTGTGCTGGTAGGGGCGCATCGCGCCCGCCGGCGGGGCGATCACGACGGTGCCTTCGCCCAGCACGACGTCGCCGCTAAAGAACGCCGCCTCCTCGGGCAGATAGAAGACGACGTGTTCGAACGTATGTCCTGGCGCGTCGAGCACGTGCACCGCGATCTCGCCGACGGTCAAGTCCGCGTCGAGCGGAAGATCGCGATCGCGTCGGACCTCCGACGACGGATGGGCGTAGATGGGCGCGCCGGTTGCCTTCGCGAGCGCGGCGGAAGCGGGCGCATGATCGGGATGACCGTGCGTCACGGCGATCGCGGCGATTCGAAGACCCTTGGCTTTCGCGGCGGCAATCAGCGCCTCGACGTGCCGTGCCATCGGCGGTCCGGGATCGATGACGAGCGCTTGCCCCCCGCCGCAGTCCACGAGATACGAGTTCGTTCCGGTTAAGGTCATCGCGGACGGGTTTGGCGCGCGGACGAGCTCGACGCGGCTCACCAGTGATTTTCGAGCGACGCGGGCAGTTCGTACGTTTCGTCGTCTTCGGCGGCGTTCGGAACGATCGTGTAGATGGGTTTCTCGCGGGCGAACGCTTGCAGCTTCGCCACGTCGTCGAACGTGGCGAGGCGTTGGAGATGCTTGATGGTCGGGTAGACGAGATAGAGACGCCCTTCGGCGTGGATGTCGAGAGCCTCTTGCGGCGCCATCCAGCGCTGATCGCTCGTCTCGGTTTCGTCCGCTTCGACGATCAAATCGTGCGGCGCGACGGCGACGAAGAAATACGTGTCGTAGCGCCGGGGTTCGGTTTCGGGTGTAATCCAGTGCGAGAAGAGCGTGAGCGCGGAGGCGTCGGGGGTCCAATGCTTGTTCGCGAGCGCCTGGTCGTAGTTGATCGCACCGAGGCGCACGCGCTGGCGCGTCGCGACGATGCCGAGCGTGCCGCAGTCGCTGACGATCGGATTCTCTTTCAGATCGCGCGCGACGACGACGCCGGCTTCTTCGAAGAGTTCGCGTAGCGCGGTGTAGTAGAGCCCGGCCGCCTCGCCTTTCGATATCGCGGGAACGCTCACCGGCAAGTCGGGGTGCGCGACCGAGCGGAAATCACGGGCGACGCGCTCTTGGTCGAGGCCGTAGGCTCGCTCGCCGACGCCTGCCGCGACGTCGTGGCTGTCGAGGACGCCGCCCGGAAAGACGTACGCGCGGGGTGCGAAGGCGCTCTCGGCGCTGCGGCGCATGAGCAGAACTTCGAGGCCGGAGCCGTCGCTCTCGCGCGGCCGGACGAGCATGACCGTAGCCGCCGGACGAAGGGACACGGAACTCCCGCCTTTCTCAAGCCGTTTCACTTCCGTTATGCATTTGCGATTTACCGGTCTCTGTGCGCTCGTCCTCTCCGCCCTTCTCCTCGCGCCCGCCGGCGCTCAAACGACGCCCTCGCCGGCTCCCAGCGCGAGCGCCCCGACCCCGTTGCCCGTCACCCTGCCCGACTCGATTCCGCCGGGAGTCGCCCAAGAGCTCGAATCCATCGTGCTCCGTCTCGCGGGCGATCTGGCGGCGCCGTTCAACGTGGACAAGAATCATCTCCGCGGCGTCGTGAGTTACTTTCACGGGTTCGACCTCCAAGTTCGTTTGCCGCTCAACGATTTCCGCAACATTCACCTGCATCAGGGTACCGTGATCAACCCGCGCGGTTGGACGCTGGGCAACGGTCAAGTGATCGACGTCCAAGGCCACGCGCAGCCCGACGGCTCGCTCGATGCCGACACGATCACGCTCGTCCACCAATAGGGCGTGAAGGCCGCGCTGCAGATCGGTCTGATCCTGACGGCGGTCGCAGCGGGGTCGCTTGCGTTCATATGGATTTTTGAAAACGCGGAACCCTTGCTGTATGGAGCCGTCGCGTGCGGGGCGCTCGGCGCGGGCGCGTTCGTCGTAGCGCTGGTCTGCAAAAACGCCGGTGTCCCGTCCGGCCTTTATTTTAAAGCGGCGGCGATTCTTATCGGCTCGTTTCTCGTTGTGTACGGCACGATCGTGGCGGCCTGGATCCTCGCTGGACTCGGCCTCTTCGGCCCGCACTAGCGACGGTGACGCGTTGCTGCGAAGGCGGACTATCCTCGACCCGAAGACCCGAAGGCTATCGTCGCGTAGATTGCGGCCAGCACCCAGTTGACGGCGTGCGCGGTCCAGCAGTACGGGCAGCTGCGCCGCGTGACGAACAGCAGTGAATAGGCCAGCACGAGGGACGTGACGGCCGCGAATGCGGTCGCGGCGAAGACGAGGTACGTCACCGGCCCGCGCAGGGTCCACGCGGCTACCGCAAGCGCGAGGTAGTAGACGATGCCGAGCGACGCGTTCGGCACGCCGCCGTAGAGTCGGGCGCGCGGCGTCTCGACGACGCTGGGTTCGGTCAGTTCGCCCCGCTCGGCCCTTTGCGTCTTGGCAAGCATGAAAATGGAGGCGTAGAGACCAACTCCGCACAGTACCGTGATGATCGCCTCTGCCGCCACCGCCGCCTCCGCTTGAACGGTCCTCTCGCACGACGCGCGAGCGCCCTCGCGCTGTTGGTCGTCTCGTTTGCGCTCGCCGCGCTCGTCATTCGCTTCCAGCCGTACGTGGATCATGAGATTCGCGCGCTGGGCGCCGCGGCCTATCCGATTGCGATCGCCGTGTTCGCGATCGTCGCGTCGGCGCCGTTTTCGGTCACCGACGCGCTGGCGATCATGAACGGCGCGATCTTCGGTCCGGTGATGGGCTCGATCGTGAACGCGATCGGGCTGGTGTTCGCGGCGATGCTGGGCTATTGGATCAACAGCCGAGCCTCGTCGCTGCTCGACTTGGACGTCTACCTTCAGCGCCTGCCCGCCTGGGTGAAACGCTTCCCGATCGGATCACCGGCGTTCTTGCTCTCCGTACGGCTGGTTCCGGGGTTCGGCGGGACCGTCGCGACCGCGACCGCCGCGGCGTTTAAGGTGCCGCTCTGGGTGCACGTGTGGACGATGTGCGCGATCGCTATTCCCATCTGCACGCTGCTCGCCATCTTCGGCGACCGCGTGACGACCTTCGTTCACGGATACGAGCACCGCGCGCACGTCTACTGGGAGCACCACCATCCGCATTTCGAATTTCACCGCCGTCCCGAGGCAACGCCGACGCCGTGAGTGAGCCGAACGTGCCGGTCGTCGATAACGCTGCCGAATTAGCGGCGCTTTGCGAGCGCGTCGCCCGGGAACCGCGCGTCGCGATCGACACCGAATTTCACGCCGAGCGCAGCTACTCGGCGCGCTTGATGGTCGTGCAGCTCGCGTTCGAGGACGGCGTCGCGATCGTGGACCCCAAAGCCGTCCCCGACCTTTCGCCGCTCGTGGCGGCGCTGGGCGAGACGACCGTCGTGGGTCACGCCCTCTCTTCGGATCTGAAGATCTTTGCCGATCGCTACGACGCGGTGCCGTCGCGCGTCTTCGACACGCAGGTCGCGGCGTCGTTTCTCGGCTACGGCATGCAGATCTCACTGGCCGACCTCGTCTACGACCTGCGGGACGTGCGGCTGGCCAAGACGCAGACGGTCAGCGACTGGTCGGCGCGCCCGCTCTCCGCGCGCCAGATCGAGTATCTCGTGGACGACGTCGCGCATCTCTTGCCGATGCACGACATTCTGATCGAGCGCTTGCGCGATAAAGGGCGCTACGAGTGGGCCCTGGAGGAATGCGCGGAGCTCGGCGACGTCGCGCGGTACCGCGTTGACGAACGCCGCGCGTATATGAAGATTCCCGGCGCGATCCGCATGAACCGGCGCGAGCTCGGCATTCTCAACGAACTGGTCAAGCTGCGCGACCGCTTGGCGCGCGAACGCGATCTGCCGCCGAAGTACATCCTCGCCGACGACGTCGTCGGCGGACTCGCGACGCTTCGGCCCAAGGCGCTCGAAGATCTCGCGCAGTTGCGGCGCCTCGAAGCCGGGCTGCGCCGGCAATTAGGGCCCGCGCTTCTCGAAGCGGTCGCGCGCGGCGAAGCGATCCCGGAGGCGGACCTGCCCGAGCGCCCGCGGCGTCCGCTCGGAATCAGTCGCGACACGTTCGCCGCGCTCATGAGCGTGGTCGTGGGGGAAATCGCCCGGGAGAACGGGATGCCGGCGGGGCTGCTCGCCCCGCGGTCGGCGCTGGAGCGCGTGGCTCGCGAGTTGCCGCAGACGCACGAGGAGCTGCAAGCCGCGCTCGGGCTCTCCGCCTGGCGCTGGGAGTTGCTGGGCACGCAGCTCGAGCGACTTTTGTCCGGAGGCGCGACGCTCGCCATCGAAGGCTACGCGGACGGCGACCCCAAAATACGTCTGTCCCATGGATCCACGAACGAATAGCTACAATGCCGCCTCCACGCTCTGCGTGGGCGACCGCACCTATGCCTACTACCGTCTCGATGCGCTCGAACGCGCCGGCCTGACCAAACTCGAACGCCTGCCGTACTCGCTCAAGATTCTGCTCGAGAATCTGCTGCGTTTCGAGGACGGACGTTCGGTCACGGCCGCCGACGTCGAAGCGCTGGCGCGCTGGAAACCCGGAGGCTCCGCGGATCGCGAGATCGCGTTCCGTCCCGCGCGCGTGCTGCTGCAAGACTTCACGGGCGTGCCGTGCGTGGTGGATCTGGCGGCGATGCGCGACGCGATGGCCGAGATGGGCGGCGACGCGCGCCGCATCAACCCGCTGCAGCCCGTCGAGCTCGTGATCGACCACTCGGTGCAGGTAGACTTTTTCGGCTCGAACGACGCGCTGCAGAAAAACTCCGACCTCGAGTTCGAGCGCAACCGCGAGCGCTACGCGTTTCTGAAGTGGGGACAGTCGGCGCTCGAAGGCTTCCGCGCGGTTCCACCCGACACGGGCATCGTGCACCAAGTCAACATCGAATATCTCGCGCGCGTCGTTTTCGGTTCCGGCGGCGCCGGCGTGGCGTACGACGAAAAAACCGCGACGGCGTATCCGGATACGGCGGTCGGCACCGACTCGCACACGACGATGGTCAACGGCTTGGGCGTACTGGCGTGGGGCGTCGGCGGCATCGAAGCGGAAGCGGCCATGCTCGGCCAACCGGTCACGATGCTGATTCCCGAAGTCATCGGCGTCGGGCTCGACGGCGCGCTGCGCGAGGGCGTAACCGCGACCGATCTCGTCCTGCACGTGACCGAGATGTTGCGCAAGCGCGGTGTCGTCGGCAAGTTCGTCGAGTTCTTCGGCAAGGGCCTGAGCAATCTACCCGTTGCGGATCGCACGACGCTCGGCAACATGTCGCCCGAATACGGTTCGACGGTGGCGATCTTCCCGATCGACGATCGCACGCTTGACTATCTGCGCCTCACCGGACGTTCGCCCGAGCACGTCGCGCTCGTCGANNTCGAACGTCAAGTCGTCGTTCAACGCCGCGCTGGTCGAATGGGTTGGCGCTCGCGATGCCAAGGCGAACGCGCAAGTCGCCCGTTTCGAGAGCGAAGGCGGTGGAACCGCGGTTGCCGCGCCGGAGAAAGTGGCCGACGGCGCGGTTGTGATCGCCGCGATCACGTCGTGCACGAACACGTCGAATCCATCGGTGCTGATCGGCGCGGGACTTCTCGCCCGCAACGCCGTCGCCCGCGGACTCAAGAGCAAACCCTGGGTCAAGACCTCGCTCGCGCCCGGAAGCAAAGTGGTCACCGACTACCTTGCGAAGGCGGGCTTGCAAGAGCCGCTCGACGCGCTTGGCTTCAACGTCGTCGGATACGGCTGTACGACGTGCATCGGCAACTCCGGCCCCTTGCCGCCCGACGTCGCCGACTCGGTCGCGGAACACGACTCGATCGTCGCCGCCGTGCTCTCGGGCAATCGCAATTTCGAAGGCCGCATTCATCCGCAAGTGCGCGCGAACTATTTGGCATCCCCGCCGCTCGTCGTCGCCTACGCCCTGGCCGGACGCATGGACGTGGACCTCACCACCGAGCCGATCGGGCGCGGCAGCGACGGAAACGACGTCTACCTCAAAGACATCTGGCCGACGAACGACGAGATCGCCGAAACCGTGACGGAATGCGTGACCGACGCCATGTTCAAATCGCGTTATGCCGACGTCTTCAAAGGCGACGACAACTGGGCTCAGCTCGGCGTCGCGCAAAGCGAACGGTACGCGTGGGATCCGAAATCGGAATACGTCAAGCGACCGCCCTACTTCGATGGGATGCCGGCCGAGCCGGACCCGGTGAGCGACATCGCCGGCGCGCGCATTCTCGCCGTGCTCGGCGATTCCGTGACGACCGATCACATTTCCCCGGCGGGCAACATCGCCAAGAATAGCCCGGCCGGAAAGTATCTCGTCGAACGCGGCGTCCAGCCGGTGGATTTTAACTCCTACGGCGCGCGCCGCGGGAATCACGAAGTCATGGTGCGCGGAACGTTCGCGAACGTGAGGCTGCGCAATCTGATGGTTCCGGGCGTCGAGGGCGGCGTGACGCGCTTTCTCCCGACGGGCGAGCAGACGTCGATCTTCGACGCGTCCGAGAAATACCGCGCGTCCGGAACCCCGCTCGTCGTGCTCGCCGGCAAGGAGTACGGGTCCGGTTCGTCGCGCGATTGGGCGGCAAAAGGTCCGTACCTGCTCGGCGTCAAGGCCGTCATCGCCGAATCGTTCGAACGCATCCACCGCAGCAATCTGATCGGCATGGGCATCTTACCGCTGGAGTATATCGGCGGCGCCACCCGAGACACGTACGCGCTTACGGGCGAGGAGATCATCGACATCTCCGGCGTGAAGGGCGGCATCAGGCCGCGCATGCACGTTGACGTGCGCGCCACCGACCCGGCGTCGGGACGGAGCCTGGACTTCAAGGTTCGAGTGCGCATCGACACGCCCGACGAAGCCGAGTACTACCGCAACGGCGGCATCCTGCAATACGTCCTCCGCCGCCTCCGCGCTAACGCCTAAGGGCGTACTTCGACTGCGCTCACTTCGTTCGCTCCGCTCAGGATGACACGGTGGTCTATCGCAGCCTCCAGGGCTTTAGGCTAGTGTCACCCTGAGCTTGTCGAAGGGCGCTAAAGCAACACGCGCCTGAAATCGCGAAGCAGGCCGGTCAAGTAAACGAGAAAACGCGCGGCGGACGCGCCGTCGATGACGCGGTGGTCGTATGAGACGCTCACGGGCAGCATCAGTCGCGGAACGAATGCGGCGCCGTCCCACACCGGTTTGATCGAGCTGCGCGTCGCGCCGAGAATCGCGACCTCCGGCGCATTGACGATCTGCGTGAACTGCGTCCCGCCGATTCCGCCGATGGACGAGATCGTGAAGCTGCCGCCCTGCATGTCGCCGAGCCCGAGCTTGCCCTCGCGCGCCTTGCCCGCGAGCTCCGCGCTCTCGCGAGCGATGTCGAGCAGCCCCTTTGAATCCGCGGTCTTGAGCACCGGCACGACTAAGCCTCCGGGCGTGTCCGCCGCAAAGCCGATGTTGTAATAACGTTTGAGCACCAGCGAATCGCCGTCGAGCGATGCGTTGAATTCCGGAAACCGCTGCAGCGCCGCAACGCAAGCCTTCACCAAGAACGCGAGCATCGTCAGTTTCACGCCGCCGCTCTTGCCCTGCTCCGCGTTCACCTCGTTGCGAAACGCCTCCAATTCGGTAACGTCGGCTTCGTCGTAGTTGGTGATGTGGGGAATCTGCAGCCAATTGCGATGCAGATTCGGCCCCGACAGCTTCTTGATCCGCGAGAGCGGCGCGCGCTCGACCTCGCCGAACTGCGCGAAGTCCACGCTCGGCCAAGCCGGCAATCCCGGAAACGTCGAACCGCCGCCGGAACCACCGCCGCCGCGTTGCAGCGCCTCCTTGACGAACCGCTGCACGTCCTCGCGCGTGACGCGCCCGTTCGGCCCGCTCCCGCGCACGCCCACGAGATCCAATCCAAGCTCCCGCGCAAACCGCCGAACCCCAGGACTCGCATGGACGAGCCCGTCAGTCTTCCCAACCGGCGCCGTTTCCACCGCCGCAATGATCGCAGCCGGCGGCGCAGCAGCAACGGACGGTTCAACGGCAGCAGGCGCCGGCGTTGCAATCGAATCTTGCGCACCGACGGGCGAGGCCGCCCCGACGTCGGGCAGGTGGGAGCCCAGGGAGGCGAGCGTAACCATCGCTCGCTCTACGGAGGGGGCTCCCACCTGCCCAGCGCCCGATACCGCATCCGAAGCGTCCGGCTCGAGTTCGACGATCGCCGATCCTTGCGAAACTTTGTCGCCGACTTTGACGCGGACCGCGGAGACGACGCCACCTGCACTCGCGGGAACTTCCATCGACGCTTTGTCGCTCTCGAGCGTGATGAGCGAATCGTCTTTCTTCACGCGATCGCCCGGCTTGACGAGCACTTCGATCACGGGAACGTCGGCAAAACCGCCGATGTCGGGAACGCGAATCTCCACCGTAGCGCTCACGCCGTACTCCTCAAACCAAGACCGGATTGGGCTTGTTTGGATCGATGCCGTACTTCGCGATCGCTTCGGCGACGCGCGCGGCCGGCACGGCGCCTTCGTCGGCAAGCGCGCGCAGCGCGGAAATCGCCACCCAGTGGCGGTCCACTTCGAAGAACGCGCGCAACTTCCGGCGGTAGTCGCTGCGCCCGTATCCGTCGGTTCCGAGCGTAACGTAGCGCCGCCCGACCCACGGACGAATCCCTTCGGCGTACGTCCGGACGTAGTCGGTCGCGGCGACGCCGGGGCCGATGCGGCCTTCCAGACATTGCGAGACGTAGGGCACGCGCGGCTTCTCGCCCGGATGCAGCAGGTTCCACCGGTCCACGGAAACGCCGTCACGCGCAAGTTCGTTAAAACCGGTGACGCTCCACACGTCCGAGGCGACCCCCCAATCTTCCGCGAGGAGGTCGGCGCCGGCCAGGACTTCGCGCAAGATCGCGCCGCTGCCGAAGAGTTGCACGCGCGGCGGTTTCTTCTCCGTTTTCCCACCGTCGCGCAACAGATACATGCCGCGCAAAATCCCCTCCGCGGAGCCTTCCGGCATGGCCGGATGACGGTAGTTCTCGTTGAGCAGCGTGATGTAGTAGTAGACGTCTTCCTGGTCGGTGAGCATGCGGCGCAACCCGTCTTGCACGATGACGGCGAGTTCGTAGCCGAAGGTGGGGTCGTAACTCCTGCAGTTCGGAATGAACGAGGCGAAGACTTGGCTGTGCCCGTCTTCGTGCTGCAGCCCTTCACCGTTGAGGGTCGTGCGCCCGGAGGTTGCGCCGAGCAAAAAGCCGCGCGTGCGGCTGTCGCCGGCGGCCCACGCCAGATCGCCGACCCGCTGGAAGCCGAACATCGAATAGAAGATGTAAAACGGGATCATCGGCAGATCGTGGTTCGAATACGACGTCCCGGCCGCGATCCAGGACGAGATCGCGCCGGCCTCGTTGATGCCTTCCTGCAAGATCTGTCCGTGCTTGTCCTCGCGATACCACATCAACTGTTCCGCGTCTTGCGGATGGTAGAGCTGGCCGATCGACGAGTAGATGCCGAGCTGCCTGAACATACCCTCCATGCCGAAGGTCCGCGACTCGTCGGCGACGATCGGAACGACGCGCGGTCCGACGGCTTGATCGCGCAACACGACGTTGAGAATCCGAACGAACGCCATCGTCGTCGAATGTTCGCGATCGCCGGTGCTCTCGAGCTGGCCGGAAAACGCGGCGAGTTCGGGCACGGCAAGCGACTGCGACGAGCGGCGGCGCTGCGGCAAGCTTCCTTGCGCGGCGACGCGTTCGCGCAGGTAGCGCATTTCCGGCGTATCGTCTCCCGGCTTGTAAAACGGAATCGAATCCAGATCCGAATCCGGAACCGGCATCGCGAAGCGGTCGCGGAACGCGCGCATCTCCTCGACGTCCATCTTCTTGGCCGAATGCGCGATGTTGCGGGCTTCGCCGGCCGAGCCCATGCCGTAGCCTTTCACGGTCTTGGCGAGGATGACGGTCGGCCGTCCGGTGTTTTTGACGGCGGCTTTATATGCCGCGTAGACTTTGACGGGATCGTGTCCGCCGCGCTGGAGGCTCCAGATCTCCGCATCGGTCATGTGACTGACGAGCGCGGCGGTTTCCGGATAGCGCCCGAAGAATTCGTCTCGGACGTATTTGCCGTCGCGCGACTTGAACGTCTGGTAGTCGCCGTCCACGCATTCGTTCATCAGTTGGATGAGGCGTCCGGTCTTGTCGGCCGCGAGCAACGGATCCCACTTGCTTCCCCAAATGACCTTGATCACGTTCCAGCCGGCGCCCTTAAAGACGCCTTCGAGATCTTGAATGATCTTGCCGTTGCCGCGAACCGGGCCGTCGAGCCGTTGCAAATTGCAGTTGACGACCCAGATCAGATTGTCGAGGTTCTCGCGCGCGGCCAGCGAGATCGCACCCAACGATTCGGGCTCGTCGGTCTCGCCGTCGCCGATAAACGCCCACACCTTGCGGTCGCGCGTGTCCGCCAGCCCACGATCTTCGAGATAGCGCATGAACCGCGCTTGGTAGATGGACATGATCGGTCCCAGGCCCATCGAAACGGTCGGATATTGCCAGAAGTCGGGCATCAGCCACGGATGCGGATACGACGGCAGGCCTTCCCCGCCGACTTCTTGCCGAAAGCGTTCGAGATGGCCCGCGTCGATGCGGCCTTCTAAAAACGCGCGGGCGTACACGCCGGGCGACGAGTGGCCTTGAAAGAACACCAGGTCGCCGCCGAACGATTCCGACGGAGCGCGGAAGAAGTGATTGAATCCGACGTCGTAGAGCGTGGCCGCCGATGCGAAGCTCGCGACGTGGCCGCCGAGTTCGCTGCTCGCCCTGTTGCTGCGCACGACCATCGCGAGCGCGTTCCAGCGCACGTAGTGGCGCAGGCGTGCTTCGAGCTCGGCATCGCCGGGAAACGCCGGCTGGCGGTCCGCGGGAATCGTGTTGACGTACGGCGTGCCGACGCCGAGCGACACGTGGGCGCCGCCGAGCTGCGCTTCGTCAACGAGATTGCCGATCAGCGAGCGCGCGCGGTCTGGCCCCTCGGCCGCCAAGACGCCGCGCATCGCATCGAGCCATTCGCGGGTTTCTTGCGGATCCGGGTCGTGGGCGAAGGTCGTGGCCATGACCTGCCATTCACCGCCGGATGGACTTCCCTTTCGAGTGGACTGAGCCAATCCGCTGTTAGGTGCCGTCCAAATCAAAGCGTTCTTCCTTCATGACCATGCCCACCGACGCGAGGAGAATTAGCCCCCCAATTACGGCCGTCGCCGGGAGGCCCTCCCCGAATAGAGCGAACGCCAGCGCCGCGGCGATCAAGGGTTCGAGCAGGTTGGCGAACGCGACGGCGCTTGGCGAGAACCATCGCAGCGAGGCGTTGAGAGCGGTATGGCCTAGAAGCTGGGATACGAGCGCCATCGCGAGGATGCCCAGCCACGGCCGGACGTCGGTGAGCGGCGGCAAGGGTTGGCGGGCGAGCAGCGCCGCCAAGACGAGCGCGACCGCCGCCCAGCCGAACGTGTGCCGCACGATGGTGAGGGTGTCCAGTTCGGTGCGCACCTCGCGCACGAGCAGCAGATAGGCACCGAAGAGGAGGCTTCCCGCCAGCGCGAGAGCCGCTCCCAGCGTTTCATGCCCGGAGACCGGCGG
>PMFP01000134.1:0-1540 GCA_003155175.1 Vulcanimicrobiota bacterium | reverse complement strand
GCGCGTGAGCGAAACGCGGACGCGCGTTCCGCGCAGGGCCGTCACGGACAGCAAGATGACCGCTGCGATCGCGAGTCGCGCGGCCGAAACGGCGAGCGGACCCGCTCCGCCCAGTGCGTACCGCGCAAAAATCGCGCCCGCTCCGACCGCGATTTGCGCTCCGCCGAGGACGACGTACGGCATGGCCGGTCCCTTCTCGCGTCCGGGAGTCGAACCTGCGGACGGTTGGGACCGCGGATGCGGGGGGCGGGCGCCGTGCCGTAGTATGCTTAGGATTCGCATTACGGGAGCTCGCGTCGCGGGCTGAGAGGGCGGGACGCACCGCCGACCGTCACACCTGAACCGGGTAATGCCGGCGGAGGAAACGATTCATGAAGATCTACCTCGAGGGTTCCGAGAAATCCATTCGCGTTCCGATGCGCGAGATCGCGCTCACCGATGGAACCGCGCACGCCGTTTACGATACGAGCGGTCCCTATACCGACGACGGCGCCGTCACCGACGTGCGCCGGGGATTGCCTCCGTTGCGTCTGGGCTGGATCGAAGGGCGCGGCGACACGCACGCGCTGGAGCGCCCGACCTCGATCTATCGCCGCGGACGCGAAGCGATGCCGGAGCTCGACGCGATCCGATTCGCGAACGCGCGTCCGCCTCGCCGCGCGAATCCCGGCGCGAACGTGTCGCAGATGCATTACGCGCGCCGCGGCGAGATCACGCCCGAGATGGAATTCGTCGCGATCCGCGAGGGCGTCGAGCCGGGTTTCGTTCGCGACGAGATCGCGCGCGGCCGCGCCATTCTTCCCGCCAACGTCAACCATCCCGAGAGCGAGCCGATGATCATCGGCCGGAACTTCCACGTGAAGATCAACGCCAACATCGGGAATTCGGCCGTTGCGTCCTCGATCGAGGAAGAAGTTGAAAAGATGACGTGGGCGACCCGCTGGGGCGCCGACACCGTCATGGATCTTTCAACGGGCAAGAACATCCACGAGACGCGCGAGTGGATTCTGCGCAATTCGGCAGTTCCGATCGGCACCGTACCGATCTATCAAGCTCTGGAAAAAGTCGACGGCAAGGCCGAAGAACTCACCTGGGAACTGTTCCGCGACACGTTGATCGAGCAAGCCGAGCAAGGCGTGGACTACTTCACGATTCACGCCGGCGTTCTGCTGCGGTTCGTGCCGCTCACCGCGGGCCGCGTGACGGGGATCGTCTCGCGCGGCGGTTCGATCCTGGCCAAGTGGTGCCTCGCGCACCACCGCGAAAACTTCCTCTACGAGCACTTCGAAGACATCTGCGAGATCATGAAAGCTTACGACGTCGCATTTTCGCTCGGCGACGGACTCCGCCCGGGGTGCCTTGCCGACGCCAACGACGCGGCTCAATTCGCCGAACTCGATACGCTGGGCGAGCTCACGCAAGTCGCGTGGAAGCACGACGTCCAGACCATGATCGAGGGGCCCGGTCACGTTCCGATGCATTTGATCAAAGAGAACATGGACCGTCAGCTCGCGGTCTGTCACGAGGCGCCGTTCTACAC
>PMFP01000027.1 GCA_003155175.1 Vulcanimicrobiota bacterium | reverse complement strand
TGATGTACTACGACGGGGCCAATGCGAACGCCATCATGGGAAACGTGCGCCCCGGCGACATGGGCTTCGATCTCATGCATCTCAACACGCACAAGACGTTCACGATTCCGCACGGCGGCGGCGGTGCGGGCCACGGTCCGCTCGGCGTCGCGCCGCATCTGGTGGAGTATCTGCCGACTCCCGTCGTCCGAGCGACGCCGTCTTCGAACGGCGACGCGTCGGTCGCTCCGAGCGATCGCATGACGTTCTCGCTCGATTTCGACCGGCCGAAGTCCATCGGTCCGATGCGGTCGTTCTGGTCGAACTTCGCGCACGCCGTTCGCGCGCTCGCCTACATCTACGCCAACGGGGAAGAAGGCCTCACGCGGGTCTCCCAGCTGGCCGTGCTCAATGCCAACTACCTGCGCGTGAAGGTCGCCGAGTTCTTGGACACGCCGTATCCCGAGATCTGCCGCCACGAGTTCGTGGCGTCCGCGCAGCGGATCAAGAAAGAGACCGAGATTCGCGCCCTCGATATCGCCAAGGCGCTGCTCGACCGCGGCTACATGGCGCCGACGGTCTACTTCCCGCTCATCGTGCCGGAGTGTCTGATGATCGAGCCGACCGAGACTGAGTCGAAGGAGACGCTCGACGACTTCGCCGATGCCCTGGCCGACATCGTCGCACGCGCCTATACCGACCCGCAGTCGTTACAGGACGCGCCGGTGAATACCGTCGTCGGCCGGGTAGACGAGACGCGGGCCGCCCGGCAGCCCGACCTGCGATGGAGGCCCGGGCGGCAGTAGAGGAGGCGATCGTGCAGACAACCGCGCTGTTGGATTTGATCCGTCAGTTGCAGGCTCGCTCTCCGCGATCGCGCGATCCGGGCGACATGGCTCGTCTCCTGAGCGCCTTCGGCGGTTTCGGTTCGCCGGCGATCGAGCGCCCGCAGCCCCCGCCGGGCTGCTATTCGCGGACCTGCCTCCACGAATGCGACCGGTTCGAGCTCGTCCTCATCGACTGGGCGCCCGGATCGAAAGCGCCGCTGCACGATCACGGCGGCGAGCATTGCTGGTTCGTGCTTCTCGAGGGCTCGCTCCACGTGGAAGACTATCGCCGTTTAGACGGGCGCGAGATTCCGGGTCGCGCCAGCGTCGAAGCGACGGGCGCCCGGACGCTGCACGCAGGCGACGTAGACGTTCGCTTCGAGTCGTTCGCCGTTCCGGATCTCCATCGCGTCGACGCCGCCGGCGCGATGCGCGCGCAAAGCCTGCACGTGTATGCGAGCCCAATCCGCGACTACTTCGTCTACGACGCCGCCGCCGGGACGTGCGCGCCGGCTCGCTCCACGTACGACGCGGTCGCGACGATCGCGAACGGACCGCGCGCCTAGCGGCGCCTCCGGCGCTAGAACTTGGCGGGACGGAAGAGAATGGCGTTGATGTGGTTGGCGGCGTCGAGCTGGACGATCATCTCGTCCGTGCCTTTTTCGAAATGCGCCGTATAGTCGCCGTGCGATCCGTCGATGCCCTGGTACGCGCCCAGGATCGCCACAAGTTGTCCGACGATCTCGTCGACTTTTGAGAGCGGCACTCGCGCGAGAAACGAGTCGCTGAACCAATCGGCCTCCGCATGGCCGGTCTTGAGCATCGTGTCGAGACGTCCGCGGGCCGCCGCTTCGGCGGCTCCCGGCGACGGGGCGGCGGCCGGCAAGGGGGCCGCGGTCTGGGCCAGGACCGGCCGGCCCGACGCCGCGGCAAGCAGCGCGATCGCCAGGGAGATTGAGCGCATGGCCGTCAACTTGGCTCGGTCCCCTCAGTGGCCCCCTTGGGCGGCGATAAAAGGTGAGGCCTTCCGGCAGGTTTGCTCTTGGTGGCTGAGCCTATAATGGAAGTAATCGGGGGCGCCAACTGGCCCCCCTTCCTCATCTTCGCACGGGTGCAGACGACATGCGGATCAAGTACGAAGTGTCGGCAGGCGGTTTGGTCCTGCGTCGGCGCGAGTCCACGTACGATGCGTTGCTGATCGGCCGCGGCACGCCGCGCGTCTGGACCTTGCCCAAGGGGCACGTCGAAGCGCGCGAGTCCAACGAACAAGCTGCTCTTCGCGAAGTTCGCGAAGAGACCGGCTGCTGGGCGGAGATCATGACGCGGCTCAACGAGATCGCGTATTGGTTTTACGTCGGCAAAACCAAGCACCGCAAGAGCGTCACGTTCTTCCTGATGCGGTACCTTTCGGGCGATACGGCCAATCACGACCACGAAGTAGACGAGGCGCGCTGGTTCGACGTCATGGCAGCGCGCCGCGCGCTCAAGTACGTCAGCGAGAAGCGGCTCGTGGATATCGGCCTGGAGTTTCTCCAGGCCAATCCCGACGCGCTGGGCGACCGTCCGGCAACCATCGTCGCCGGACAGCAGAGCTCTTGAGCGAAGGCGCCTTCTCCGAGGTTCTGACGGCGCAGCCGGATCAGGGCCAGCAGCCGCATGCCGGCTGCGTCGTGCAACTCGGCGTCTTCGACGGGCCGCTGGATCTCCTGCTGAGCCTCGTTAGAGAACAGCAGCTCGACATCGCCACCGTCCCGCTCGCGAGCTTGGCCGAACAATACTTCTCGTACGTCTCGATGATGGATTCGATCGACGTCGAGACCGCCGGCGAGTACTTGGTGATCGCCGCGACGCTGCTCTTTCTCAAGTCCAAGGCGCTGTTGCCTCCGATTCCGCAAGAGTGGGTCGACGACGACGCGGAGTCGCCGGAAGAAGTCGAAGAGCGCTTGCGCCGGCGCCTCATCGCGTACTCGAAATATCGCGAGCTCGGCGAGGAGCTGCGCGCGCGGCAATACGAGGCCAGCGGCTTTTTCTTTCGCGACGCCGGCGATCCGATCGGCGACTTGGTGCAACGGTACCAGATCGCGCCCGACCGTCTCTCCCGCGCCTTCGTCGCCCTGCTCTCGCAGGCGCGGCCCGAGAAACGCTCGATCGTACGCGAGCGCATCTCGCTGCTCGCCCAGATGGACTACATCGCGCGCCGCCTCAAGGAGCGCGGCGAGGTGTTGTTTTCCGAGCTTTGCCACGAGCTGGGCATGACGCGCGACGTCGTCGTCGTCACGTTCCTGGCCATTCTCGAACTCGTACGGCGTCACCGCATTTCGTACGATCAGCCGGAGCTGTTCGACGACATCCGCCTGCTGCCGTTCGTCGCATCATGACCGACATCGCGGAAACCACTGTCGAGCCGAGCGACGAAGCCTTCGCGATCGACGAGGCCGTCGAGAGCCTGCGCCGCCCGGTCGAGGCCGTATTGTTCGTCGCGAGCGAGGCGCTGTCGATCAAACAACTCGCGAAACTGGTCGGCGCCGGTGAGATCGAAGTCGCCGCGACCGTGCAGACGATCGAAGCCGAGTACGCCGATCGCGGCATCGTGCTGCGCGAGGTTGCCGGCGGCTATCGCTTCGCGACCTCGCCGTTGGCGCGCGAAGCCGTTGAGGCCTATCTGCTGCCGCCCAAACACACGCTGTCCGTGCCCGCGCTCGAAGCGCTGGCGATCGTCGCGCATTTGCAGCCCGTGACCAAGAGCGAGATCGAATCCATCCGCGGCGTGAATTCCGACAGCGTCGTCAGCACGCTGCTGGACCGCAACCTCATCGAGGAAGGCGGCCGTAAGGACGTCGTCGGGCGTCCGATGACCTACCAGACGACCAAGGTTTTCCTGGAATCGTTCGGGCTCAATTCAACCGACGATCTTCCGCCGCTCGAGCTCGAGCCCGGACAGCCGCTGGAATTGAATCTCTTGAACCTGCAGGCGCCGGGGGCCGCCGCGCCTCTCGAGGAACCCGCGCTCGACGAATCGGCGGACGGCGCCGGCAGCGGCGAGCAATCGGCGCCGGCAGACGTCACGTACGAAGCGATCGCGGCGGAAGAAGCCGCCTTCGATGACTTGGCGGACTAGGAGCGAACGGCCGTGCGCGTAGGCTTGCACGTGCGCGTCGGGGGCGGCTATCCGGCCGCCATCGCGTACGCCAAATCGGTCGGCTGCAGCGCGATCCAAATCTTTTCGAGCAACCCGCGCAGCTACCGTACGAATCCGATCGACGTTCCGGCGATGGAGGCGTTTGCCGCCGCGCGCCGGGAAGCCGGCATCGACCCGTGCGTCATCCACACGCCGTATCTCATCAATCTCGCCAGCGAAGATCCCAAGATTCGTCACGGATCGTTGCGCCTGCTCGAACACGATCTCGCAGCCGCCGCGCACGGCGGCATCGCCTACGTGAACACCCACCTCGGTTCGTACGGCAAACGCGATCGTGAAGAAGGTTTCATCGCGATCTGCCGCTACTTGGAGAAGGCGCTCGCGGACGTAAAGCCGGGCGTGCACCTCGTGATCGAGAACTCGGCGGGTGCGGGTAGTCTTGCCGGCGGAACCCTCGAAGAGTTGGGACGCTTCGTCAAGGCGCTCGACCATCCGCAGCTCGGCATCTGTTTGGATACCGCGCACGCCTGGGCGGCCGGCTATCAAATCAACTCCGACGACGGCGTGGATCGCTTCATCGACCAGGCCGAAGACCTCATCGGCTTGGATCGCATCAAGATGTTCCACTTCAACGACACCGAGGTCGAGCTCGGCGCGAATCGCGACCGGCATTGGCACATCGGGGAAGGCAAGATTGGCCTGGAAGGCTTCCGCGCGCTGCTCGCGCGTCCTGAGCTGCGCGAGAAAACCGCTATTCTCGAAACGCCCGGCGAGGAAGAAGAGGACCGGCGCAACGTGCAAACGATTCTCGAGCTCGAGCGGGCCGTCACGGCCGCATAGCCGCAGCGCTTCGCCGTGTTCGTCGCGCACTTCGACATCGACGCATTCTACGCCAGCGTGGCGATTCGCGACGATCCGTCGTTGCGCGGCCTTCCGGTCGCCGTCGCCGGATCGAGCCGGCGCGCCGTCGTGCTGACCGCTTCGTACGAGGCGCGGCCCTTCGGCGTGCGTTCGGCCGTGCCGCTCTACCGCGCGCGTGAGGCCTGTCCGCAGCTCGTGGTCGTGCCGCCGGACATGCCGAAGTACAAAGCGATCTCGCGCGAGATCTTCGCGATCTTCCGGCGCCGCGGGCATCCCGTCGAGGGCCTTTCGCTCGACGAGGCGTTCATAGATCTCGGCGAGGTGGCGTTCGAGAGCGCGCGCGAGTTCGCGGCCGCGATTCGCTCGGAAGTCCTAGCAGAGACGGCCTTGACGGTGAGCGCCGGCGTCGCGAGCGGGAAAATGGTCGCAAAGATCGCGTCGGACGCATGCAAACCAAACGGACTGCTGGCAATCGAGCCGGGCCGGGAAGGCGCCTTTCTCGCGCCGCTCCCGGTCGGACGCTTGTGGGGCATCGGCCCCAAAACGCAGGCGCGGCTCGATGCCGTCGGCATCGCGACGATCGGCGACGTCGCCGCGCTCGACGAGGCGGAAGCGCGTGGGCTCTTCGGATCGTGGGGTGCGCAAGTGCGCGAGCTCGCGCTCGGCATAGACCGGCGGCGCGTCGAATCCGAACGCGAAACCAAATCCATCTCGACCGAGGAAACGTTCGAGTACGACGTGAGCGACGACCGGAAATTGCTCTCCGTCTTACGCGAGCAAGCCCGGGAGCTCTCGGAGAAACTCGAGCGCGAGCATCTCTGCGCGCGTTCGATCGGCGTGAAAATCAAGCGACGCGACTTCTCGACGATATCGCGTCAGACGCACCTGGCCGAGCCCACCCGGGATCCGCGTCGCATTTTTGCGGCATCCCGCCAGTGTCTTCGGCGAGCCACGCTCGCCGGCGAGCCCGTACGGCTGCTCGGAACGCGCGCAGCGATGTTCGTGGAAGGCGACAGCGTTCAACCCTCGCTGTTCGATCGGGTGTCCGACTCGTGAGCCGCCGGTTGCGCGCGGTCGTCTTCTGCCTGTTGACCGCGGGCGCGGCGGTGGCCGCGAGCGCTCAAGACGCGGAGATGGAGTCGTTCCCTAGTCCGGCGCCGCTCCCGTCGGGACCGCTCGTGACGTTGCATCTGGAGATCGAGCAGACCGAGCTGCATCCGGGCGACTTTCTCTCGCTGCGCGTCACGGCGGTCAACGACACGCCGCACGGTATGTTCGGGTTTGTCCCGGTGACGACGATTCGCGTCTCGACGTGGCCCAAGGGCTGGCGCGACCAAAGCATCGTGGACTCCGACTTCATCGCGTCGCGCGTGCTGCTGTTGCCCGCGGCGAGCCGTTACGTCTGGGGCTCGGCCGACAAGTACTGGTCGGCGCACGCGCTGCAAGCGACTTGGGACCCCGGGGACTACCACCTGCGCTATTGCACGCCGATCCTCGGAAAACTCGTCTGCACGAACACGGTTGAGATCACCGTGCTTCAGTAGGCATGAACCTCGACGAACCCTCGCCCGAGAGCTTATCTTAGAGCCGGGTTAGATGCGCGTGCGTTCTCCAGTTCCTCTCCAGATCCGGGATTACGGTCGGGGCGGAGGATTCAACGATGTCTGCTATTTCGGTCCCGATGCCCGCCCGCTGGGGCGATTTCGGCAAAGCCGTGTTCGCGAAGCCCAAGTGGGTTTTCGCGGGCGCCGCGATCTTGGTCGCGATCGCGCTGATCGCCGGGACGATCGTGGTTCGTGCCCGGGATGCCGTCCAGTACGTCACGCAGCCCGTCGTCCGGCAAACGCTAGTCGACAGCGTGACGGCCTCGGGCACGGTCAACCCGCAGAACACGATCAACGTCGGCACGCAGAGTTCGGGAACGATCGCGCAGATCGACGTGGACTACAACAGCGTCGTCAAGAAAGGCGAGGTGCTCGCGCGCATCGATCCGACCACCTTTCAAGCGCAACTGAACCAGGCCGAGGCCGGCTTGGCTCAGGCCCGTGACCAGGCCGCGGCGGCGAGTTTCACCGCGAGCGGCGCATCGTCGGGCATCTCGATCGCCGCGGCAAATAGCGACGCGGCGCGCGCCGCCATCGCTTCGGCGCAAGCCGGCGTGTCGAAGGCTCAGAGCGCGTTGGCACTTTCGAACGTGACGGTCGGACGCGACGAAGCGCTGCTCAAGCAGGGCTACATGGCGCAGAACACCGTAGACGCCGATCGCGCGACGGCCGCGCAGAACCAAAGCGCACTCGCCGTCGCTCAGGCCGCCGTCGCGCAGGCGCAGGCGACCGCCGACGCGCAGTCGGCGCAGGTCGGTGAATCCGGTTCGACGGCTGCGAGCAGCGCGGCGACCGCCCAAGCCGCTGGAGCTGCCGTCGCTTCCTCGGAAGCCACCGTCGCGCAAGACCGGTACAATCTCTCCCACACGATCATCACCTCGCCCGTAAACGGAACCGTCGTCGCACGCGACGTCTCAGTCGGTCAGACCGTGGCCGCCTCGCTGCAAACGCCGACGCTCTTCTCGATCGCGCAAGATCTTCGTAAGATGGAAGTGGACATCAACGTCGGCGAGCCGGATATCGGCAACGTCAAGACCGGCGACTCCGTGGACTTTTCCGTGCTGGCATATCCGAACCAGACGTTCGAAGGCAAGGTCGCGCAAGTTCGCATCAACCCGCAAACCATCAACAACGTCGTCACCTACGACGTGGTCGTCGACGTGGACAACGCTTCCGGAAAACTGCTGCCGGGCATGACGGCGAACGCCACCATCAACGTCGCCAGCGCCGCGAACGCGCTCGTGGTTCCGGTTGCGGCGCTGCAATGGAATCCCTACGGCGGTTCGCAGAACGCGATCGCGCAATCGCCCTGGGGCAGCGTGAACGGCGCGGCCGCAGCGTCCGCCGTGAGCGCGGGAGCGACGGGAACGGTATTCGTTTCGAACGGCGGCCGTCCTCAGGCAATTCCCGTGCAAGTCGCGCTCTCGACGGCTGCGTTCGCGGCGGTGGTGCCGGTGCAAGCCGGCGCGCTGAGCGCGGGCGACGCGGTCGTAACCGGCTCGACCGGCGGCCGCGCGCATTCCGGAACGAGCGGGAGCGCGCATTCACCGCTGAGCGGGAGTTCGCCGCTAGGCGGCTCGGCGGGCGCCGGGACCGGTTCGTATCGCGGAGGATCGCACTGATGCAACCGGTCGTTCGCGTCGAGCAACTACGCAAAGTCTACACCTTGGGCGACGAGCAAGTCGTCGCCCTGGNNTCCACGTTCATGCAGATCGTCGGGCTCTTAGACCAGCCGACCGCGGGCGTCTACCGCTTCGAAGATCGGGACGCCGCGCACTTGACGCCGGACGAGTGCGCCGACATCCGCAGCCGGCGTCTCGGCTTCGTCTTCCAGTCTTACAACCTTCTCTCGCGGACCAGCGCGCTCGAGAACGTCGAGCTGCCGATGGTCTACGCGGGCGTGCCCGAGAGCGAGCGAAAGGCAATCGCGCTGGAGAAGATGGAGATCGTCGGCGTCGCCCATCTGGCGAGCCACAACCCGAACCAGATGTCGGGCGGACAACAGCAACGCGTCGCGATCGCGCGCGCGCTCGTCAACTCGCCCGCACTCATCCTAGCCGACGAGCCGACCGGTGCGCTCGACACCAAGACTTCGGAAGACGTGATGCGCATCTTCCGCGAGCTCAACGACCAGCAGGGCATCACGATCATGCTCGTGACGCACGAGCCCGACGTCGCCGATCACGCGCGGCGCATCGTCACTTTCCGCGACGGACGAATCGTCTCCGATCGCATAAACGAAAAGGATGCAGCATGAACGCCCAAGCCATCGTCCGTCTCGCGCTCCAGGCGCTGGTGCGGAACAAAGCGCGCTCGCTGCTCACGATGCTCGGCATCGTCATCGGCGTCGCCGCCGTCATCGTGACCGTCGCCATCGGCGTGGGCGCGCGCACGTCGGTTCAGCAGAGCATCGCGAGTCTCGGGTCCAACCTGATCGTCGTGCAGCCCGGAAGCGCCATGCAGTTCGGCGCGAAGACGGGGCTCGGCGGCGCTTCGACGCTCACGCCGGCCGACGGCCTGGCGATCGCGCAACAACCCGGCGTCGCGGCCGTGTCGCCCGTCGTCACGGTTCGCACGCAAGCCGTCGCGGGCGAGAGCAACTGGCAGACGACCGTCTCGGGCGTCGCGCCGACCTACACGTTCATCAAGTCCTGGGCGTTGGCGCAAGGCTCGTTCTTCACGCAGAGCGACGAGGTATCGTCGGCCAAGGTCGCCGTCCTCGGCCAGACGGTCGTCGCGCAGCTCTTTCCGAACGCTTCGACGCCGGTCGGGCAAACGGTTATCCTCAAGGGCGTTCCCTTCACGGTGATCGGTACGCTCTCGGCGCTCGGCCAGAGCGCGACCGGTCAGGACCAGGACGACACGATTCTCGTCCCCTATACCTCGGCTATGGAACGCCTCGCGGGAGTGACGACGGTCGGTCAGCTGATGGTCTCGGCGAAAACGGGCGACGACGTGAATCCCGTTCAGGCCGAAGTCACGACGCTGCTCGAGCAGCGCCATCGCATCGTGCCCCCCGCGCAGGACGACTTCCAGGTCCGAAACCTGCAGTCCATCGCCTCGGCCGCATCGCAGACCGGCGCCGTCATGGAGTTTTTGCTCGCGGGCGTGGCGGCCGTATCGCTGGTCGTCGGCGGCATCGGCATCATGAACATCATGATGGTCTCCGTCACCGAGCGGACGCGCGAGATCGGCCTGCGGATGTCGGTGGGTGCGCGCGGCAGCACGATCCTTCGCCAGTTCTTGACCGAAGCGATCGTGCTCTCGACGGTCGGCGGCATCGCCGGCGTCGTTCTCGGCACGGTCGCGACGGTTTTGGTCGCGCTCGTCGCCCAGTGGCCGACGGTGATTCCCCCGGTCTGGGTCGCGCTCTCGGTGGGATTCTCGGCGCTGGTCGGCATTTTCTTCGGCTACTATCCGGCCAAGAAAGCGGCCAACCTCAATCCGATCGAAGCGCTGCGATTCGAATGAGCGCGCGCATCGTCATCGTGGACGACGAGCGCCACATCCGCGAATTGCTCGAGCTCACGCTTGCCCATCACGGATTCGAGGTGCGCTCGGCCGCCGACGGCCAAGCCGGACTGGCGCTGGTCAAGGAGTTCGAACCCGATTTGATCGTTCTCGACGTCATGATGCCCAAGATCGACGGCATCGCGCTGCTGCCGATGCTGCGCCGCGTCACGGAGGCGCCCGTCATCATGCTCAGCGCGCGCGGCGAAATCGAAGACCGGGTCGAAGGACTCGCGCGCGGGGCGGACGACTATTTGAGCAAGCCTTTCGAGATCGCGGAGCTGCTCGCGCACGTAGAGGCCAAGTTGCGCCGTCCGCGCCTCGAAGCACGCTCGGTGCTGACGTACGAGGATCTGAGCGTGGATCTCGGCGAGCGTACCGTCACGCGTGGCGAGAAGACGATCGATCTTTCCGCCCGCGAGTACGATTTACTGGTCGCGCTCATGCGCAGACCGAAGCGCGTCTTTACGCGCGAGGAACTGCTGGCGCTGGTATGGGGCGGGGAGAGCGACGCCGAGACGCACGTCGTCGAGCGTTACGTCTCGTATCTGCGCGCGAAGATCGACGATGGCTTCGCGCACCCGCTCATCGCGACCGTGCGTGGCGCCGGATACACGCTTCGTGCCGGCTGATCGCCGGTTCGCCGGGTTCTCGCGACGGCTCACGCGCGGATACGTTCTTCTCGCGCTCTTCCTGATCGTGGCCGTCGGCGGTGCGACGACGGCCGTTGCGTTCGTGCAGTTCGCCTCGTCCCTGGACGAGCTCGTTGCGTCGTCGGCGCAGCGCGCGACCGAGTCGGCCGCCGCGGCGAGCGCGCGCCACGAGTCCCTCGCGCAGTACGCGCCGCAACTCGTCAGAGAGATCGAGCGTCCGAGAATTCGCGTCGTCGTACGCGACACGGACGGCAAGGTGCTGGCGGGGAGTCCGGCTCCGCCGAGCCGGTTCGTCGAAGCGATCGCGGCGTTGCTCGGGATTCACGCCGCAATCGAGCATGTTGACGGCGGCGTCGTGATCGTCGCGCCGGATATCGGCGGCTTCGCGCGCTTTCTGGCATATTACTGGGCGATTATTTTGCCGGTCGGGTTGCTTGCGATGCTGATCGCTTGGCTGGCCGGACGGCGGCTCGCGAGCAACGCGATCGCTCCGCTGAGCGACGTCACGCGGGCGTTGCGCGGCATTGCGGCCGGCGACTTCACGCCCGAACCGTTGCTCTCTCGGAACGCCGAACTGCGCGAGCTCACGACGGCGTACGACGACGTCGCATACCGGCTGAGCGCGGCCACGGCCGAACGCCTGCGCAACGAGAACGAGATGCGGCAGTTCATCGCGGACGCCGGACACGAGCTGCGCACGCCGCTCACCGTCGTGATGGGCTACCTCGACACGTTGCGCGGCGGCGTCGTGACGGATCCCGAGGGCATCGCGCGCGTCTACGAGACGATGCTGGACGAGAGCCGCCGCATGCGAACCGTGATTGAGAAGTTGATTTTTCTTGCGCGTCTCGAGCGGCAAGCGCCGCCGCGCAAAGAGCCCCTTGAAGTGGACGATCTCGTGCGGCGCGCGATCGCGGCGCTGGCGCCGGTCGGCGGCGACCGTATCGCGTTCGAACGTTCCGAGCCCGCGACCATCTTGGGCGACGGAGACGAACTCGCCGAAGCGTTCAAGAACGTGATCGAAAACGCGCTCAAGTACGCGCCCGGCTCGCCGGTTGAGGTCGAAGTCCGGTCCGGCGGCGGGTACGCGCGCGTCACGATGCGCGATCGTGGTCCCGGCATGAGCGCGACGGACGCCGAGCACGCCTTCGACCGTTTCTATCGCGGCAGCGAGCGGGTTTCGGCCGAAGGCTCGGGCCTCGGGCTCGCCATCGCAAAGCGCGCGGTCGAACGGGCGGCCGGAATCATCGCGTTGGAGAGCATTCCGGGGCGGGGAACCGCCGTTACGATGGCATTTCCGCTGGCGCGGGAGGCGGTGCAGCTCTAGCGTTCCGTCGGCGGCAGGATGACCGGCCGTAGGTGACAATACGCGGCTCATGCGTTTAGGTTTGCCCGTCGCGCTGTGCGCGCTCTTACTCGGCGCCGCCGTCGCCGTTCCGCTTGCTCCGGTGAGGGCGACGACGTACCACGCGCCTTGGATCGGGAGCGATCCTACCGAGGAACCTACACCGGAACCGACCGAAGCTCCGACCCCCGAAGCGACGGAAGCGCCGACGCCCG
This sequence comes from Vulcanimicrobiota bacterium, assembly GCA_003155175.1. Taxonomy (GTDB): domain Bacteria; phylum Vulcanimicrobiota; class Vulcanimicrobiia; order Vulcanimicrobiales; family Vulcanimicrobiaceae; genus Hemerobacter; species Hemerobacter limicola. Next base: position 10,730 of record PMFP01000027.1, on the reverse strand, counting down.
AAGCGACGGAAGCGCCGACGCCCGAAGCGACGGAGGCGCCCACCGCTGAGCCGAGTCCGCCGGCGGAAGAGACGCCGCGACCGGAGCCGAGCGCCGAGCCCACAGCCGAGCCGACGCCCGAACCGACGGTGCGGCCGACGCCCGAAGCGACCCCGATGGACACCTCAGGTCCCCCGATGTTCCAGCAATCCGGATCGTCGCACACGGAAAGTTCGTCGGAGAGCACGACGTTCTCGGTCGGTACGCCCTCGCCGGGCCCCACGCCGACGGCGTCGCCCAAGCCGACGCCTACGCCCAACCCGTGGCGCGCGATCACCGTCGCGACGACGAGCCTCGCTCCGGCGAACGAGGGCTCGATTCAGATTCTCAACACCTTTGCGGCGGCGCGCCGCGACGGAACCGCTGCGGCCGCGTGTGTCTCGTTTAAGAACACCGACTCGCGAACGGCGACGCGCGTGCTGTTTGCGTTTACGCTCGTGGACGGAAACGGCGGCAACGTCGGCACGTTCACGCTCGACCGGCGCGGCACGTTCTCACCCGGCATCGACATCAACGGCTACAGCGGCCTCTCCGACTGGGCGTCGGGCGGCGGCAATCGCGGCTACGCCGACAACTGCACGACGCTCAGCCGCAACATGGCTGCTCTTCCGATCCTGTCGGCGCGGTTCGCGACCTACTCCGTTCAGCGAGTCGAATACGCCGACGGAACGAGCTGGAACGCGACCGGATCTTCCCAGCCGCACTAGGCTCACCGGTTCCCGCGGACTGCGCAGCTACGTTTCCTCCCGCCGTCGATGGCGACGCGTCCGGACTGCGGCGCTACCGCGAGCGTCGCGACGAATGCGACGGCTGCCAACGCCGCCCGGCCGCTGCGATTGCGAGCGCATTAGATGTGATCGGTTGCCCAGACGCCGTCGGCTTGCGAGGGCTTCGCGGCGAGTTCGACGAGCTTGCGGCCTGCCGCGCTCAGCGGCGCGGCCATGAAGATCGCGTCCTTGCGTTGGCTCACGGATCCGCGCGGCAGCAATTCGCGCGCGCCGTCGGGCGGCAGCCAGCCGGTGACGCGCCGCAAGTCGCCGGCCGCGCTGCGAAGGAGCGGCTGCACGAAGGCTGCAGCGTCGTCGTCCGCATACGCGATCTCGTCGAGCACGAANNCGCGTCCGGATCCAATCCCAGACCAGCGGCGTGCGCGCGAAACCCCAGACGCGGCGCCGCGCGCACAGATCGAAACAGCGTCGCACCGCCGTCCAGTCGTTCTCTTCCAGACGTTCGACTTCGACGCGCACTTTCGAGAGCCGGTCGGTCCGCGCGGAATACGAGCGCGACGGAAGCGCGCGAAAGCCGATGTCGGTATAAAATTGCGGGCGGATGTCGGAGAAAAGGTACGCCAGATCGAAACCGTCGCCGCGCGAACGGTCGAGCAGCATCGCGAGCATCGCGCTTGCATACCCGCGGCCGCGATGTTGCTCGGGCGTATACACCGCGCCGATGCCGACCGCGCGCAAGCGGTTGCCGTTGAGCTGCAGGGTGCGCTCGTAACGCTTGAACGTTGCGAGCATCTCGTGCCCGTCGTAGAGGCCGAACGTGCGAAAGTGCCGCCGTCCGTACGGGCCCTGCGCGATCTCGAGCGTTTGCAGCACGTAGGTGTCGAAGTCGCGGCGTCCCGACCAAAGATGAGCCGTCTGCGGGAGCACTTCCTTGACGTACGCATCGGGCGCGATCTCATCCAAGCGCACGTTTGAGCTCCTCGAGCAGCTCGGGCGTTCCGATGCCGCGCGTCGGCCGTCCGCTCGCCGTCACGAGGAGGCTCTCGCGACCGCGCGTCAAGGCATAGTCGAACGCGCGGCGCTCGTGCGCGTTGTAGCTATCGCGCGCCTTCGTCTTGTAGACGTAATACGTGAATTTGGCCGTGCGCGACGTACGCGCCTCGCCGACGTTGTCTTTAGGAACGATCCCCAGCGTCGGACTGAACAGGAACGCTTCGGGGACGTAGTATCGAGGGAAGGCGCCGGCTTGCGCTCCGGAGAGGACGGCGTGCGCGAACGTGCGGCCGCGCGCGGCCTCGATGGAGAGGATCGAGACGAAGCGATCGTCGGCGACCGGTTCGACGCGCTCGTACGCGCTCGCGGCGCGGCGCTCCGCTTCTTCGAGCATCGCGCCCAGGTCCGCGCCGGGATGCCGCGCGGCGTACGCTTCGAACCATGCCGACAGCCGGCGCAGCGCGAGCTGCTGCGCGAGCGCGCGCGCCGACCCGGCCGGACCGGCGGCAGCCAAGCCGTCGGCCCACACGCGTCGGACGAAATCTTCCAACGGCAGCGTGCGATACGCTTCGACCCAACCCTCGCGACGCTTCCGGAACGCTTCGACGCGCGCGCGCGCGTCAGGCGAGAGCGAACCGTCCTGCGCGCCGCGCAAGACGTTCCAGCCCAGGCGCAGGTCGCGACGCGAATCCCAGCGCGAAGGGCGTGCCGGGTTTTGCTCCTCGTCGGCCAGCGCGAAGAGCGCGTCCTGCGCGTCGTCCACCGCGGCGCAGAGCGTCGCGACCGACGCGTCGGAGAGTCCGACCGTCGGGCCTGCCAGCGTTCGCAGCATCCAGTCGTGACGAAACGGGTCGTGCACGTTCCAGAGCGGCGCGAGCGCGTCGAGCACGCGCCGGTCCGAGAACATGTTGTAGTCGCCGGCCACCTGAACCGGGACGTTGCGATCGAGCAGTGCGTCTTCGATGCCGGCGACCGTCGCGACCGAGCGCAGCAGCACGGCGATCTCGCCCGGCGGCGTTCCTGCGGCGACGAGATCTGCTACGTGTGCCGCGATCGCCCTAGCTTCCTCGGCGGGCGTCGCCGCACGCAGCGTCGCGATGCGACGTCCGCTCGCGCTTGACGGTGCCGGAAGTTCCACGCGCTGCGCGATACCCGCGAACGCGGCGGCGCCTCGCGCGGTCCCGAAGGGCGAAAGGCACGCCGAGGGATCCCCGGCCAGCGTGACGCCCGCTAGATCCTGTCCGAAGATCGCGCGCAGCAATCCGATCTCCGCTTGCGTGAGATGCTGCGCGTCGTCCACGAACGCCGTGCGGTAGCGCGCTCGCACTCGCTGCGCGCCCGCCGGATCGTTCTCGATCGCCGCGACCGCGGCGGCAACGACGTCGTGTCGCGTGCCCACGCCGCGCTCGGCGATCGCCGCCAGGTACGACTCGTAGATGCGCGCCAGAATTTTGGCCAAGTCCACCTCGTGCCGGTATTGGCGTTTGAGCTCTTCGGCATTGACGTCGAGCGAGGAACGATACTCGTCTTTCGTCAGCGCTATGAGGCCGGAGTCGGCGAAATTGGGGGGCCTCGCGTAGAACGCCGTCGCTCCGGCGAGCGCGGTCTGAAGAAACTCGCTCGGCGTTACGAGCGCGGAGCGCAGTTTGCAAATCAGCCGAAAGGCCGAGGCGAGAAAACGCGACCGCATCCGCACGCCGCCGACTTCGGGGTCGATGCGCGCCTCTTCGAACTCGTCCCAGGCAAGCTGATAGAGCGGGTCGGCGGCTTCGAACAGCAGAGCTTCGCCTTCGACCGGATCGATGGGCGCCGGCGCGGCGACGCCCAGCATCTCGTGGACTTCCCGCGCCAGCTCGATGAAGTCGGGAAGAATGAGAGCCGTCGCCGGCTCCGCGCGACGCGATCGCTCGAGCAGCGCGGCTGTCTTCCCGCTGCGCGCGGGTCCGACGATCGCCAGGGCCGCGTCGAGCGGCAGATCGATCGCCCGGCGGTCGTCGCGCTGCGTCGCGTTCATCGGCCGAATTTCTCGACTTCGGGATTCGGCCGCCCGGCGCACGCGTTGAGATAGACGCAGTAGCGGCACGCCGAGGGGTCCGTCGCGACTTCGAACGCCGTGAGGTTGCCCGAAGCGAGCTCGCGGCATATCTCGATCATGCGCGCGCGCGCCCGTTCGAGTTCGCCGATCGTGATGACGCCCGTCGTCGACGCATCGCGCCTGGCGGGACGCGCGGGAGCGACGCTCGGTATCGCGACGACTTCCAGCGAGACGGGCCGCACGTCGAGCAGCGCGTCCTTGAGCGGCAAGAGCGCCAAACGCGTGACGCGGTCGCCTTCGGCAGTCCGCGCCCAATAGTAGAACGGTAGCTGAAAGTCCTTAAACGACAGGACGTCGCTGCGGTACTCCTCGGCGCTTTCGGCAATGATCCCGGTCTTGTAATCCACGACGCTCGTCGCGCCGGTTGCGTCGTCGCGATCGAGACGGTCGATGAATCCGACGAACGCGAATCCTTCCATCTCGAGCCGGGCTTCGAGTTCGCGGCCGATCACGGTAAACGGCGCTCGCGTGGCCTCGGCGACGAGCCAATCCACGTAGCGCTGCGCGGTCCGCCGCGCGCGGCGCTTCTGAAGTTCCATCTCGAGCCGGTTGTCGAAGAGGTTTGCGTACTTCTCGAAGGCGGTGTTGACGTAGATCGGGATCTTCTCGCGCATTTCGTCGGCGTTCTCCGCGCGCGGCGACGGGAATTCGCCGTGAAAGTCTTCCAGCGCGAGATGGAACGCGGTTCCGTACGTCGCCGCTCCGCCGCTGCGGTCCTCGATGGCGGCGCAGAGGTAACGGTAGTACCACTTGCGCGGACATTCGGCGTATGTGTTGAGCGCCGAAGCGCTGAAATGCTGTTTCCATCCGCGAGCGCCGCTCGCGGGTTCGGGCGCTAGCGCCTCCGCCAGAGCAAAGGGTTCGGCCGCAGAAGCCGCCGCGGGCCGCTCGCGCGCTTCCGTGACGGCGAACGCGGCGGCGATGCGCTGCGCCAGTGCGTCGTCGCTTTCTTCGCGCTCGGCGAGGTCGCGAAGCGACCTTACCGTCTTGGAGAACGCGAGCACGGCGTCGCGATCGTCCGGCGACAGGGCCAGGCGCCCCGCGCCGATGGCTTCGAGCAAATCGCCGGATCGGCGGGCGACGACGGCGTACGCGGCCGCAACGTCGTGCGGCACGCCGGAAAACCGCGAGCGGAACGCGCGAAGCAGGTGCGCTTGCGATCCCGTCCGGCACCATGCCGTCACGCCGTCGAGAAAAGCGCGAACTTCTTCGGGGGTCTGGGTCACGTCGTCAGCAGATTTTTTCGATGGTTTCCAAAACACCTGTGTAGCGGCATTGCGAGATCCTAGTATCCGCGCACCGCTCACTCATATCGGAGTGCGTCTATGGGATCAAGACGCGAGGCGCGATACGCCGGTTAAGTGCCGAAAGTCAGAGCAATAGCCAATGCGTAGCCGCTCGCAAGCAAGACCGACTCCTTCCATGGAATGGGGACGATTACGCCAGATACCATAACGATGTATCGTGTGGTGATGAGCCACCCGGCAACCAGACCGACGGTCACGCCGGCCGTAGCTCCTATAAGCGTGAGCAGAATTGCTTCCGATAAAAATTGTAAAACGATCTGGCTCGGTCGAGCGCCGATGGCCTTTCGAATACCTATCTCGCGGGTCCGCTCCGTAACGGAAACGAGCATTACGTTCATGATCCCAACTCCGGCTACGACCACGGATATGGTGGCGATAAACCCCAGCACGAGAGCCAGACCCCCGAAAAGGCCATTCACCAAGGTCGTTATATCGCTACGATCCTCAATTTGATATAAAGAGCGGGGCCTTAAACTACTAAGAGCGGCGAGGAGCGCCGGCCGAACCGTGGCGGCATCTCTCGCATCTTTCAGGACGAACACCGCCGCGGTCCTCTGCCCGCGAAGATAGTCTTTTTCCATCGTAGTATACGGAAGATGAACGGCGCTCTCAAAATCAATATGTACGAGTCCCGCCGGCGGCTCCTGTAGTACGCCGACGACACGATATGCGTGCGATCCGATGCGGAGAAGTGTTCCCGTCGGATCTCTTTTGTCGGGCCACAACTTCGAAAACGCATCATTCGATACGATCGCCACGGGCGAACTGTCGTCGATGTCCTCGCTACTAAAAAATCTGCCGTACAATAGTGGAACGGTCCCAAAACGCCCGCTTCCCGCTCCTGAATACTGCAGCAGCGCTCGATTGTGGCCGAACCAGACCATGTCCGAGCTGCGCGTCGACGGAAAAGCTTCTTTGATGTCCGGGCTTGTTTCTTTTAGGGACGCAATCTCCCCAAGGTTTAATAGCGCGTCGGCGTGGTTCGCTTGTCGATCGTCGGGATGGACGAACAATTCGTCGTCAGTTAGGCCACCCACCATTCCAGCAACCGCGCCGGCCATGGAGTGCCCCAACACTTGGATGCAGATGATAGCGGCAATGCCGATCGCAAAGCTAACGATCGAGAGCGCACTCCGAAGTCGTTGATCCCAAAGGGATGACGACGCTTCGAGAAAGCTTTGAATCACGACCGAATCGCGTCCACGGGATCAAGGCGACTCGCTCGCAATGCCGGATATACTCCGAACAACAAACCTGAAGCTAGTGAAAACGAAAACGCCGCACAAATGAGCATGGCATATGGAACGGGGGCAGATCCAACCTGTGCTGTTAGAATTGCACTAGCCAAACCAAGCACGACCATGCCGACCGCGGTACCGACGCCCCCTCCAACTAGAGCCAGAACGATTGCCTCAATTAAGAACTGAAACGTAATGCTTGTCGACCGCGCTCCGATCGCCTTTCGAATTCCTATTTCGCGCTTGCGCTCCGCGACTGAAATAAGCATGATGTTCATAATCCCTATGCCGGCCACGAGCAAAGATATGCTGCCAAGTAAGCTAAAACCCGCTGCGATCAAGTTAATGATCGTGCGAGTCGATTTCAGTAAACTTGTGGTGCTCTGCACGAGGTACCTTGCGTGCGAGCCCTTGATATGAGTCAGCGCCTTCAAAGCGTCAGCCGAGGCCGCATCGGCACTCCCGTCTCTTGGCCAAACGTTAAGGGCATACACGTTTGAAAAGAATCGATGAAGTGTAGAGTAGGGCGCTACCGCATATTCTCCGGAAAGGTTTGCAAAAAGCGAACCCCTACCGTTACCGCGCACTCCAACGACCGTTAACCGACCGACGCCGATCTTTATCGCTTGGCCAATCGGAGACTCATCCGCAAACAGCCGATTTGAGGCGCTTTGACTGAGGATGCAGACCGGCGCTGCGGCTTCTATGTCGTTGGCGTCGATGTCACGCCCTTCCACGATCGAATCTCCAAATTCCCCGCCCGGTGTGGAGATGACAAATAGGTTAGCGGAAGCGTGCCCGGCAGATACCGTGGTTTGGGTGAAAATGTTTGGGACTACGCGCTGTATGGTTCCCGGGTAGGCGTCCTGAACGGCTAACGCATCGCGGTACGATAGGTTCGCGCGAAGCGGGTCAAGTTGGCTCGGATCTGCTGAAATTGTAAGCGAAGGAGCGCTCGGAGACGAAAGCTGTGAGTCTATCGCAGTCGCGGCGGCAGAGCTTAGGCCAATCACAATGACGACGGAGGATACGCCCACGATCATACCGAGAGTTGTGAGGCTCGAACGGGTGCGGTTGCGCCACAGCGAATGCAGCGCCTCCGTGAAATATTCGCCGAACGGTCCTATTTCGTGCTCACCTCACGCGAATCGTGGGCATACCTTGCGCGGCTTCGTTAGGGCAATCCCGAGAGTCCGGCCAATCCGGCTCCGCCCGCAATGCTCGTCGCTAGTCGAGACGATCAGCAGTCGAACGTACTCGCTAATTCGCAGAATGATTCTTCGCATCTCCTCAAACGTGCGGCTGCCCGCTTGGGCCGCGCCCTGCGCACGGCCTTCACTATCCAACTACGTAACTATCCAACTAAGCGAGGGAATGGGTCTCGCGACAGCATCGAGACTTAAAGTTTCGGGCCAAATCGAGGTACCCTCTCGAGCGATCAGACGTGCGGCACAGACCCGGTGCCGAGAAACCAAAAATACTTCCGCGCCGATTGAGAAACCTTGTGACGCATGTCGAGGACCACGTTGGCCCTACGTGGTCTAGGCGTTAGAGCGGTGCCCCCATCGCTAGGCCGTTTGGCTCAGTTTCCCCTTGCGAAACGATATGGCGTCGAACCCTACAGTGAGCTGCAAGGGCGACGACGGCCCAGCGGGAGTTGTGGGTTTCCGGGAGTAGGGCCAAGCAAGGAAACTCGCTCCTGAAGAAGGGCCGCTTCACCGAGGCGGAGATTCTTGGAATTCTTCTGGGCGAAGGCCTGGCCGGCGACTAGGTCCTCACGAACAATCTGCGGGGGGAATCGATTGCCGGGCTGCCAATCGGCTGACGATGCGGCGAATCATCATCGGCATCAGCGGCGCGAGCGGGAGCGCATACGGGTATGCGACGCTCAAGGCGCTGCGCGAGATCGGCGGGATCGAAACGCATCTGGTCATCAGCTCCGCGGCGCGGCGCACGATCGAGCTGGAGACGTCGCTAGCGTTCGAGAGCTTCGAGGCGCTGGCGGACGTCGTCCATCGCGACGACGATCTCGCCGCGTCCGTTTCCAGCGGGTCGTTCGTGACCGAGGGCATGATCGTCATCCCCTGCTCGATGACGAGCGCGTCGGCGATCGCCTATTCGATGAATCAGAACCTGCTGGTGCGCGCCGCCGACGTGTGCTTGAAAGAGAAGCGCCGCGTCGTTCTGGTCGTCCGCGAGACGCCGCTGCATCTCGGGCACTTGCGAACGCTGGCGCGATTGGCGGAAATCGGCGCGACGATCTTGCCGCCCATCCCCGCGATGTACGCCAAACCCAAGAGCGTCGACGACGTCATCGCGCACACGGTCGGTAAAGTGCTCGATCAGTTCGGGATCGAGAACGAACTTTTTAAACGGTGGCGTTCGCCGGAGTAGCGACGAGCCGCTCGGCGAGCTCGACGTCCGAGATGCGATCCACGTTGACGGCCGTTTCGGCAAATGGCGAGACGATCGCCCGCGCCCTGGCGCCGAGCATCTCGGACGCGCGCCGCTCGGCCTGCGCGATCGAAAGCCGCCCGAGCGCGAAGCGAACGCCGATTCCCCAACCCAGCAGCGAGGCAAGTTTGAGCGGACTCTTTCGCGCCGCTCCGAGCTGCTCGATAAAACGTTCCAGGAGCGGGTAGGCGCGCGGTTTGATGGACATAAGGCCGCCGCCGCAGTAGATGCCGTCCTGCAGGCGCACCCAGGTGTGCGGCACCTCCGGAAAGCGCGCCATATGCGTCTGCTTTTCGAGGCATCCGTAGCCGACGTCCGGATCGATCCGAGCGACGCGCTGCGCGAAGTCGTCGACCGACTCCGGTGTGAGGATCGGAAGATCGGACGCTGCGACGATCGCCGGCGCGTCCGGATCCAAGCCTGCTAAACCGCTGCGGAGGCTGTCGCGAATGCGCGTTCCGTCGGGGCGGCATTCGTCGGCTAGCGCGAACGCGTCGTCGCCGTGCTGCGCGGGCGGTGCGACGACGACGATGCGTCCAACCGACGACGCGGCGCGCAGCGCCGNNCGAGCGCGGCGACGTCGTCGGGAGGTCCGCCCGCGAGCAAGACCGTCGTGTATTTCATCGCGCCGGAGCGGTCTGCGTATTCCAAGCCGGCGTGGGCGCGAATTGCGTCGCAAAACGCGCGTAACCCGGATCGAGATCGAGACGGGCGAGGACGCTTTCCACTCCGGCTGCGTCGCGCGCCAGCGCGAACACCGCCGAGCCGGATCCCGAGAGCAGCGCTCGGGATGCGCCGGCGCGCTCGAGCGCTCCCAGCGCGGTCGCGACTTCGGGATGCTCCGCCGCGATCACGGCTTGAAAATCGTTGTGCAACGACGCTAACACCGCGTCGAAGTCTTCGCGTTGCAGCGCCTCGAGCGCGCGCAAAGACACCGACGAGTCGCGCGGACGCGACGGACGCGAGCTTCGGTCCAGCGCGGCAAATGCGGCAGCCGTCGAAACGGCGACGGGCGGCTTGACGACGGCGACGTGCCAATCCGGGATGGACCCGGCGGCCGTCACGCGCTCGCCGGTTCCCTCGACGAGGGCACCCGTTCGCGCCAAGAAAAAGGGAACGTCGGATCCGAGATCGCGGGCGACGGCCATCCAGTCGCGCGGCGGCTGTTCGCCGAGCGCGCCGTCCATGGCGGCCAAAAGCACGCCGGCGGCGTCGCTGGAGCCTCCACCGAGCCCGGCTTGGGAGGGCACGCGCTTGCGAAGGGCCAGCCGGATCCCGGGAGGGGCGCCGTCCTTCCCCAGGGCTCGCGCGGCGCGAACCACCAGGTTGTCGTCGTTCTCCAAACTGGGGTCGCTGCACGAGAACGCAAACGCTCCGGCGGGTTCGAGCGACATCTCGTCGGCCAGGCCGAGCGGGACCATGACGCTCCGAAGCGCGTGGAAGCCGCTCTCGCGGCGTCCGAGCACCTCGAGGGTAAGATTGATCTTAGCCGGACAGGTGATGACGATGGCGTCTGTTTTCGTCGGACCGGCGACGTGCCCTCGAAATTGGTGCGCGTTAGGAAGAAGAACGGGCGGCACGAGGGCGTACACTCAAGGGACATGCGTGCCAGTTATGACGCTCAGCGTAATGAATTTTGCGCGTACGTGCTCGGCGAGGCGGAAACGCCCTACGGGCTCTTGCTCGGAAACTTCAAAGCCTACGCGCAGTCCACCGCCAAAGGCGGCGTCCGCGGGCTGTGGGATGCCGACACGGACCAGATCATCTTCGGCACGCACCAAATCGCCTATCGCGTCGCCGACGGCATCGCAGGAACGCTCTTCCCACACCAAATCACGCGCGAGTTCACGTTCCTGCCGTACGCGCAGATCTCCGA
>PMFP01000127.1:9968-10187 GCA_003155175.1 Vulcanimicrobiota bacterium | reverse complement strand
GTTCGCGCATGACCGGTCCGAAAACGCGCGTGCCGCGCGGGTCGAGATTGTCTTTTTCGCCTTTGATGATGACGCACGCGTTGTCGTCGCAGCGCACGACCGACCCGTCGGTGCGCCGGATGGGGGCCGACGTCCGGACGACGACCGCTTTCACGACTTGACCTTTTTTGACGGCGGCGCCCGGGATCGCGCTCTTTACCGTGCCGACGACGACGTCTC
>PMFP01000127.1:2831-9830 GCA_003155175.1 Vulcanimicrobiota bacterium | reverse complement strand
CGCCGCGACGACCGCGCGTCGGGGTTATGCTGCTCCATTACGTTCCTCTGCGATGCGCTTTTCGGAAATGACGGTTTGAATCTGGGCGTAGGTGCGCCGCATCGCACGGATCTTGGAAAAGTCCGTGAGGTGGCCGGTACGCAGCGCGAACCGCAAGTTGAACAGTTCCGCCTTCGCGTCGCGCGCCTTCTGCTGGAGCTCGGCAACGGTGAAACCGCGCAGCTCGGTGAGTTCGGTATTTGGCATCGCCTCAGGCCTCCTCGCGAGAAACGATCTTGGTGCCGATGGGCAGCTTGGCGGCGGCGCGGCGCAGGGCTTCGCGAGCGACGTTGGGCTCCACGCCCGAGAGCTCGAACAGCACGCGCCCCGGACGCACGACGGCGACCCAGAACTCGGGATTACCCTTACCGGCACCCATGCGGACTTCGGCAGGCTTCTTCGTGACCGGCTTGTCCGGGAAAACCTTGATCCAAACTTTGCCGCCGCGCTTGATGTGGCGCGTCATTGCGATACGCGCCGCTTCGATTTGGCGGTTGCTCATCCAGCACGGCTCCATCGCCTGAAGGCCGTACTCGCCGAACGTCAGCGTGCTGCCGCGCACGGCACGGCCGGTCATCCGGCCGCGCTGGACCTTGCGCCATTTCACGCGCTTGGGAGTTAACATTATTCCGTAACCTCGGGATTCTGGTCGTGCGGCTGAGCGGCGTCGTGGGCGGGCTCGGCCGCGGCCGCGGGCTGCGCGGTCTCGGGAACGGGCTCGGCTGCAACCGGCTGAGCGGTTTCGGGCGGTGCTTCCGTCGCAGGGGCGGCTTGGGCCGGCGCTTGCGCGGGCTCGACCGTCGCGGCTTCGGGCGCCGGCACGGTTTCGGAGACGTGTGCCGCTTCCGGAACGTGCGCCGGCTGGACCGGCTGCGCGGCCTGCGCGACGGGCGCGCTCTCGGCTACCGCAGGGGCGCCGTCGGCGTGCGATGCCGGTTCGGCCGTCGCCGGCGACGGCGTTACGCTGCCGGCTCCGTTGGACGGACGCGGCGCGCGTCCGCGGCCGCCGCGGTCGCGACGATCGCGGAACGGGCGATCCGGGCGGTCCATGCGGTTCGCGTCGCCGCGGACTTGCTCGGGCAACACTTCACCGCGATAGATCCAAACTTTCACGCCGATGCGGCCGAACGTCGTGAACGCCTCGACGTGCGCGTAGTCGATGTCGGCGCGCAACGTGTGGAGCGGCACCTTTCCGTCGGCGTTCCGCTCGGTACGGGCGATCTCGGCGCCGCCGAGGCGTCCGGAAACCTGAACCTTGACGCCGCGCGCGCCGGCTCGCATGGTCCGCATGATGGACTGTTTCATGGCGCGACGGAAAGCGATGCGCTTCTCCAGCTGGTCGACGATGTTCTGCGCGACGAGACGGGCGTCCAACTCGGGATGCTTGATCTCCATCACGTTGACCTGAACGTTCTTGCCGGTGAGCTTTTCGAGGTTCTTGCGAATGTCTTCGATGCCGACGCCGCGTTTGCCGATAATGATGCCCGGCTTGGCGGTGTTGACGATCACGCGCGCCTGGTTGGTGCGGCGTTCGATCTCGATCTTGCTGATCGCGGCCGACCGCATCCACTTGTTGAAGAACTTACGGATGGCGACGTCTTCGTGCAGCCAATCGATGTAGTGCTTTTTCTCGAACCAGCGGCTGTCCCACGTGCGCGTGATGCCCAGGCGCAGTCCGACCGGATGAATCTTCTGACCCATGTTACTTCGTCGCTCCCGCTGCGGTCTTGGTAGCCGCGCGCTTCTTGGCCGGGGCCTTCTTCGCGGCCGGTGCAGCACCGGCGGCGCGACGCGGACGATGGGAAACCGAAACCGCGGCGCCGGAACGCGCCTTGCGCGGCTTGGCCGGCGGCTCTTCGCTCACGACGACCGTCACGTGCGAGAGACGCTTACGCTTGAAATACGCCCGGCCTTGGGCGCGCGGATCCAGACGCTTGGTGAAACGTCCGCCCGGACCGCCGTCCACCGTGATGCGCGAGACGTAGAGTTCGTCGGCGTTCATGTCGTGGTTGTTTCCGGCGTTGGCGGCCGCGCTCCGGACGAGCTTCTCGATCGGCTCGGCGGCATACACGTCGGCGAACTTGAGCAGCACGAGCGCCTCGCGAACGCTCTTACCGCGAATCGCATCGGCGACGCGGCGCAGTTTGCGCGGGCCCATGCGCACGAAGCGCAGGTGCGCGCTCGCGGTGGGACGGCGTTCTTGTATCTGTTCGCTCACGCTACTTCACCGCCGCCTTGTCGCCGCCGTGGCCCCGGAAGCTGCGCGTGGGCGCGAACTCGCCGAGCTTGTGGCCGACCATGTTCTCGGTTACGTAAACGGGAACGTGGGCGCGACCGTTGTGCACGCCGATCGTGTGTCCGACCATGGACGGAACGATCGTCGAAGCCCGGCTCCACGTCTTGATCACGCGCTTCTCGCGCGTTTCGTTCAAGCGTTCGACCTTCTTGACCAAATGGTCCGCGACGAACGGTCCCTTCTTGAGTGAACGTCCCATATTAAGACTTACGCTTTCTGACGATCATGGTTGCGGTGCGTTTGTTGCGACGCGTCTTCTTGCCCATCGTCATCTGACCCCAGGGCGTGGTCGGCGGCCGGCCCGACGTCGAGCGAGCCTCGCCGCCGCCGTGCGGATGGTCGACCGGATTCATCGCGACGCCGCGAACCGTCGGCCGCTTGCCGAGGTGCCGCGAACGTCCCGCCGTGCCGATGACCTGATTCTCGTGCTCGACGTTGCCGAGCTGGCCGATCGTGGCGCGGCAGTTGACGTGGATCTTTCGAACTTCACCCGACGGCATGCGAACCTGCGAGTACTCGTCTTCCTTGGCCATAAGCTGCGCGGACACGCCGGCGCTGCGCACCAGCTTGCCGCCCTGGCCGGGCCGCAGTTCGATGTTGTGGATGACCGTACCGACCGGGATGTTCTTGATCGGCAGACAGTTGCCGATCTTGATGTCGGCCGCGGCGCCGGATTCGATCACGTCGCCCACGGTCAATCCGACCGGCGCGAGGATGTAGCGCTTCTCGCCGTCCCGGTAATTCACCAGGGCGATGCGGGCCGAGCGGTTCGGATCGTACTCGATCGTCGCCACCTTGGCCGGGATCGCGTCCTTGGTCCGCTTGAAGTCGATGATGCGGTACTGCTTGCGCGTCCCGCCGCCCTTGTGGCGAACCGTGATGTGCCCGTTGTTGTTCCGGCCGGAATGCTTCTTGCGAACCTCGACCAGCGATCTCTCCGGCTCGACCTTGCTCAGGTCCGAGAAATCGATCGTGGTGACGAAGCGGCGCCCCGGGGATGTCGGACGGTATTTTTTTACTGGCATGTCTTATTGCTCAAAGTAGTTAACGCCGCCGAGTTCGATTTTTTGACCCGGCTTGAGAGTGACGACGGCTTTCTTGAAATCGCTCTGCTTGCCGCTCGTGCGAACGCCGCGGCGAGCGAAGCTCCGCTTCTTTCCAAGAGAATTAACGGTATTGATCTTCACGACGTTCACTTTGAAGATCTCTTCGATGGCGTGACGGATCTGCGTCTTGGTCGCGTCGGGATGAACCACGAACGTATATTGCGTGGCCAGCGCCGCCGCCATCGACTTCTCGGTGATGCGCGGGGATACGATGATGTCGCGTGCGTCCATTACTTGTGGCCTCCGTCGCCAGCCAGGCTTCCCGTAAGCGCGTCGTACGCGGCGGTCGTGAAGACGAGGCGCTCGTAACGCAATACGTCCTTGACGTCGAGCGCGCCGTCGTGCGTCACTTCCACCTTTTGCAGGTTGCCGCTGACGCGGGCGATCTTCTCGCCGGCGGGCTCGTTGCGCTCGAAAACGACGAGCGTCTTCGGCCCGGTCTTCGCGGCTTTCGCGCTGCCGAAGAGTAAGGCGGCGAACGCGGCGGTCTTGTCGATCGCGAAGCCGTCGGTGTCGAGCAGCGTTACGGCGCCGTTCTTGAACCGGTCGGCGAGCGCGACGACGAACGCCAAGCGGCGCTCCTTCTTGTTCAGGCCGGTCACGAACGTGCGCGGCTGCGGTCCGAAGACGACGCCGCCATGGCGCCACTGCGGCGAGCGAATCGAACCCTGACGGGCACGGCCCGTGCCCTTTTGCTTCCAGGGCTTGCGACCGCCGCCCGAGACTTCGTCGCGCTTCTTGGTCGAAGCCGTGCCGGCGCGCGCGCCGGCAAATTCGCGATAGACGGCGCGGAACACCGTATGGCCCTTGTCGCTGTAATCTTTTTCGAAGATCGCCGGCGTCTCCACGTCGCGAACGACCTTCCCCGTGGTGTCGATAACGCTAGGCATCGTTACGCCTCCGCCGGCTTCTTGGTCTTTACGCTCTTGCGAACGACGACCAAGGCGTTCTTGGGCCCGGGCACGGGACCGCGAAGCAGCAACAGGTTGCGTTCGGGGTCGGCCTGTACGACTTCCAAATTCTGGTGCGTCGTGCGATCGACGCCGTAGTGACCCGGACGCCGGCTGCCCTTGACGGTGCGCCCCGCGTTGGTGTCGCCGTTGGAGCCCGGCTGACGGTGGATCATCGAACCGTGGCTCGCGCCGCCGCCCGAAAAGTTGTGCCGCTTGATGCCGCCCGAAAAGCCGTGGCCTTTCGAAATGCCGACGACGTCCACGCGGTCCCCGCGCTCGAAACTCGCGACCGTCACGGTCTGACCGACTTCGGCGCCGTCGATGTCGTCGCGAAACTCGCGCACGAAGCGTTGTGCGGCAACGCCCTGCTTCTTGAAATGTCCGGCAAGGGCACTGGTGGTGCGATGCTTCTTTATCGAACCGAAGCCCAAAGCGACGGCTTCGTAGCCGTGCTTCTCCTTCGTCCGTCGCTCCACGACCGTGCAGGGACCGGCTTCGATCACCGTGACCGGAACGAACCGGCCGTCATCGGTGAACACGCTCGTCATCCCAACCTTGCGGCCAAGGATGTTCTTCATATCCTCGTCCTTAATGACGTATAATTGCTTGCAAGCACACGGGTCCAGGCGTACTGCTATATTCTTTCACCGGCACGCGCAACGAAGCCGCGGCCGGCCGGACCACAACCCCCGAACTATACCAAGGCGGCCCAGCAGCGTCAAGGGATTAAAGTCGGGCGCCCCGGCCTGAGTCCCCAGGCCTTTCGCCGGCGGAGAGCAGTCCGGGCCGGTGCCCGCGGGCTACCCTCGATCAGGCCTGATTGAACGCACGGCACTGCCCGCACTGCAGGACCAGGTCGTGAACGTCGCTCCCGGTCGCGAGGATCGTTCCGCACTCCCCGCACAGCAGGTCCGGAAACGCAGCGTTGGTTCCGACGAAAAAGCGCGGGTCGTCGTCAAAGTCGTCTTCGCGCGTGAGGACCGTGCCCGCCGGAGCGCCGTGGGGAAACGGGACGATCGTGAGCCTGCGGGGCGGAATCGGCGGCATGCTCTTCCTCCATGACTAGCCGGCGGATCCTCTTAGGTTCCGCTCGCGACCCTACAGCCCCGTTTCGAGGAGCGCGTTGAATTCCACCGGGTCGACCGCGTCGTGGTGCGAGAAATCCATGCCTTGGGTTCGTGCGGGCCACAAGGCCGCGCCGCGCCGCGCCGCGGCTCGGCGGCCGGCGGCAGGACGGCCCGATATCCGTCGGCCAGATCGGGCACCGGCATGAACGCCCTACGCATCCATCTGCGCGCTATGCACCTCCGTCGGTGCCTTGCTTGAATCGAAGACGCGAGACTTTTTAGCGATGTACTCAAAGTTCTCCCACAAAAACGGCCCCCCAAAGGCTCGCCTTTGCTCGATCGCCAGCGGCTCCAACTTCTCCCAACAAGCCCATATGACCGAGCTCGCGAAATCGAGGATGACGTCTGCCTCGAGCAAGTCGTTCTTGATGAGCGTTCCGATCCGCTCCATATGTCGAAGGATCTGCAGTTCTTTGTGCGTTTCGGCATCGGGCGCCGGCGCGAGTGCCGCGGCATGGAAATCGTCGTCCTTCATCCGCTCGTCGAACTCGTGCATAACGAATCGGTACGCCCCCAGGAAATCCGGTGAGAAGATCTCCTCGAAGACGGCGAGCGTTCCATCCAGCTGCGTTGCTCGCCGCAGATGTTCGATCTGCGTGCCGAGCGCTCGGGACTGTTCGTTAAGCGCCTGGACTTGGCGAGCCGCATAAATCGCCGTTACCAGAATGACGAGCCCCGTGAAGGCGGTGCTGATCGCGCCGACGGCTTCCCAATTCATGCTCAGACGAAGGCGGCGATGCCGGTTACGGCTTGGCCGAGGACCAGCGTGTGAACTTCGCTGGTGCCTTCGTAGGTCAGGACCGACTCGAGATTGTTCATGTGCCGGACGATGGGATATTCCAGCGTGACGCCGCTGGCTCCGAGAATGGTCCGGGCTTCGCGCGCGATCCCCAGCGCCTCGCGNNCCGAAGCTGACTTGCGCGGGGTGAAGCCGGCCGGCATCTTTCATACGGCCGAGATGCAGCGCCAACAACGTCCCCTTGTTCAGCTCGACCAGCATGTTGGCAAGCTTCTCTTGCGTGATCTGGAAACCGGCGATCGGGCGGTCGAACTGCACGCGCGTNNACGATGCCGTAGCGCGCCTCGTTGAGGCATGCGAGCGGACCGCCGAGTCCACGCGCGAGCGGAAGCTCGGCGGCGGCTGGAACGCGACAGTCGGCAAAGACCAGTTCGCTCGTTACCGAGGCGCGCAGCGAAAGCTTGCGCTCGATATCCGAGGCGCTAAATCCCGGCGTCCCGCGCTCGACGACGAAACCGCGGATCCCGTCGTCGGTCTGCGCCCACACGATCGCCAAATCCGAGATCGAGCCGTTCGTAATCCAGAGTTTGGTACCGCTTAAGACCCAGTCGCCGCCGTCGCGACGCGCGAACGTTCGCATGCCGGCGGGGTTACTTCCGAAATCCGGTTCCGTCAGGCCGAAACACCCGATCTTCTCGCCCGAGGCCATGCCCGGCAAGTACGCGCGTTTCTGCTCTTC
>PMFP01000127.1:258-2811 GCA_003155175.1 Vulcanimicrobiota bacterium | reverse complement strand
CCGTCCAAATGCATGCCGAGCAGCCCCAAGCGGCCGAGCTCGCGTCCGAGTTCGCGCGGCAAGATCCCGCGCTCGAACCAGTCGGCAACGTTGGGCAGGACGCGATCGCGAACGAAGGCGCGCACGGTTTCCCGGATGAGGCGCTCTTCGTCGCTCAGCAGCGCGGCCACGTCGAGAAAGTCGACCGCGTCGGGAGGCGCCGCGCTCACGGCGGTGCCCGTCATCGATTCACGAAACTCATGTCGGCATACCGGTCGCCGGCCGCGGCTCCGAGCGGAAAGACCGCTTCGAGCGAATCGATCTCCTCGGGCGCGAGACGGACGTCGACCGCGCCGAGATTGTCGTCGAGATACGTCACGCGCTTGGTACCCGGAATGGGGACCACGTCCGGACCCTTGGCCAGCAACCACGCAAGCGCGAGCTGCGAGGGGGTGCAGCCTCTGCGCGCTGCAACGTAACGAACGTGGTCGACCAGCTCGACGTTCTTTGCAAAGTTCTCGCCCTTGAATCGGGGCGATTCGCGTCGATAGTCGTCCTGCGCAAAATCGTCCGGGCTCGCGATCGATCCCGTGAGGAATCCTCGACCCAGGGGGCTGTAGGCGACGATGCCGATGCCGCAGTCGCGGGCGGCTTCGAGTTGCCCGTTCGTCTCGATGTCGCGCGACCACAGCGACCACTCGCTCTGGAGCGCCGCGATCGGATGGACGGCCGCGGCACGGCGGACATTCTCGGCGCTCGCTTCGGACAGGCCGAGAAAGCGCACTTTACCCGCTGCGACGAGCTCCGCCATGGCGCCGACGGTCTCTTCGATCGGCACGGCCGTGTCCACGCGATGCTGGTAGTAGAGATCGACGTGATCCACGCCGAGGCGAAGCAACGATGCGTCGCAGGCGGATTTCACGTAATTGGGGCGGCCGTTCACGCCTCGCTTCTCCGGATCGGAGGCATCGCGCACGATGCCGAACTTCGTCGCAAGCACGACGCCGTCGCGGCGCCCGGCGATCGCCTTTCCCACCAGCGTCTCGTTCGCGCCGCTCCCGTAGATGTCGGCGGTGTCCAACAAGGTGACGCCCGCGTCGAGCGCGCGATGGATGGTGAGGATGGATTCGGATTCTTCGGCGGGGCCGTAGAATTCGGACATGCCCATGCATCCAAGCCCCAGCTCGGAAACGGCCGGGCCGGCGCTTCCGAGGCGTCGCGATTCCACGACGTTACCTCTTGAGCACGCGCGTGAGTTTGTCGAAAAGCGCTTCGATCGCGCGTTCGAATTGATCTTCGAAGCGACGCCAGGTCAGCCGCCCGTCCGTATCCGAGAGGATCGCCTCGACGCGGTATTCGACCGTGGTCTCCTTGCCTTCGCTCGTGAGATAGAAGCCGTGCGTACCGTCGAAGCCCTCGTTCTCGATGCGCCAGACGATGCGGTCTTCGGGAACGACCTCGTCGAGAACGGCATGCATGCCGAGGTGCCACTCCTCCGTCTTGCCCGGCGTCAGAGGTCCGGGCGAACGCATGAAGGGTTGAGAAGCGAACGGCCAAATCTGGTCGCCCGAGGTTCCCATCTCTTCGAGAAGATGGAAGATGCGGCGTTTCGTACCGTGGAACGTACGCGAGCGCGTTTCGCGCAGCGAAATTGGCATGGGGCGGGTTTCTCGGCCCGGCCGGATACCTCCGCCTAGCGGAACGCCTAAGGCGTCTTGGGAGCGCCGGCCTCGCGGTCGGCGAGCTTGCCCAGGCTGTTGACCACAACGATCGCGAGTATCGTAACCAGCACGGCGTAGACCAGCTGAGCGACGAGCCCGTTGCCTTTCGGGAGAAAGACGCCGATGAGATTCGTGATGAAGGCGTTCCAAGCGCCGGCCGCGATGAGGCCGAACGCCACCGTAGCGAGCGAGATCATGGTTCCAAGGTACGTCGGTTTAACTTCCATAGGTTCCTCACGCGGAAGAGAGTGCGAGAGAGCTCCTTCTCTTCTCGCGGTCGCTTCTCCGTGCGCCCTCGCGCAAACGAAAAAGGGGGGCCGCGCATCGCGCGACCCCCCTCTTTCGATGTTTCTGAAACCGTGCTAGGCCTTGAGTTCGATATCGACGCCCGCCGGCAGATCCAGATGCATCAACGCATCCATCGTCTTGGGCGAGGCTTGCAGAATGTCCACGAGGCGCTTGTGCGTGCGCATCTCGAAGTGCTCGCGCGACTTCTTGTCGTTGTTGGTCGAACGCTGCACGCAGAACCGGTTGATCTCCGTAGGCAACGGAACCGGACCGCTCACGAACGCTCCCGTACGCTTCGCCGTTTCGACGATACGCTCGGCGGATTGGTCGAGGACCTTATGATCGTACGCCTTCAGGCGAATGCGAATCTTCTGCTTAGCCATTTCTATCCTATACTCTCAGTTATCAATGAACTCTAGGGCCCAAGTATTCTATCACACTACAGGTTCGATCGGGTTAGGATTTTCGTTCGGGGTTAGGCGCCGGAGGCCGAAGTGGACTATGGTCCACGAGGCCTCAGGCAACGACACCCCGGGCGAAAAGGCTAATCCGAAACCGAGGTTAC
>PMFP01000127.1:0-237 GCA_003155175.1 Vulcanimicrobiota bacterium | reverse complement strand
TCACGTCGGTCGTGCGGAAGTAAAACTGCGGACGGTAGTTGGCAAAGAACGGCGTGTGACGGCCGCCCTCGTCCTTGGAGAGGATGTAGACTTCCGCTTTGAACTTGAGGTGGGGCTTGATCGAGCCGGGCTTGGCCAGCACCTGGCCGCGCTCGATCCCCGTGCGCTCGATGCCGCGCAGCAGCACCCCGATGTTGTCGCCGGCGATGCCGGTATCGAGGAGCTTGCGGAACATCT
>PMFP01000105.1:14442-23403 GCA_003155175.1 Vulcanimicrobiota bacterium | reverse complement strand
GCTGAACGACCCGGTGGTGCCCGTCGAGTGGGGACGCAATCAGCGGGGGATGCAGGCCGGCGACGTGCTTTCCGAGGAGGACGCGGCTAAGGCGCTGCGCGTGTGGCTGGCCGCCCGCGACGCAGCGGTCGCGCGCGCGCGCGAATTGCTGGAGCTGAGCGTGCACAAGCAAGTGCTCAACCGCGTTCTCGAGCCGTTTCTTTGGCACACGGTCATCGTGACGTCGACGGAGTGGCGCAATTTCTTCGAGCTGCGCTGCGCGCCCGCGGCGCAGCCCGAGATCCGCGCGGCGGCGACGGCGATGCGCGAGGCGCTCGACGCCAGCGTTCCGATTCCGGTCGCGATGGGGGCGTGGCATCTGCCGCTGGTTCTGGACGACGAGCGCGCGACGTTGCCGCTCGAGATCCAAAAGAAGATCTCGGCGGCTCGCGCGGGCCGCGTCTCCTACCTCACGCACGGGGGAGTACGGGACGTCGAAAAGGACGTCGAACTTCACGATCGTCTGATGCGCGAGCGTCACCTCTCGCCGTTCGAGCACGTTGCCACGCCGGCGGCAGATACGTCGTTCCACGCAAACTTCCGCGGTTGGGTCCAAATGCGTGCGGAGATCGAATCGCGCGCCGCGGTCGCCGTTTAAGACCCACGAGAGCTGCGCCCAGGTCCAGCTTCGCTGCCGCCGATCGATGAGTAGCGGCAAATCCTAGGAGCGGCGGCCGACCTTCGGCCCAGCCGCGCCGGCCTCCCTCGTGCACCTTAGCCTCGAGATCGACGTGGCCTACTGAATCTTCAGTATTTTCGATCTGCGGTTCCGTGACGTAACCTGCTCGATATCACCTGCGTCAGAAATGAGATCGTCACGCGTGGCACAGAGTTCGGAACGCAGCAACGCCATCGCACTCGAATCGGAGACCGCCTGCCGTGCGGCGACGCCGCACGCGACGACGGTGGTTGACGAAATTCACCGTCAAGCCGTCGCTGCGGGTGCCTCCGACGTGCACGTCGAGCCCTTTCCCGGCGGCGGACGGGTCCGCCAGCGCGTTGACGGCGTGCTTTCGGAAACGATGCGCTTGCCCGCGGACGTCCTCGACCCAGTCGTCGCGCGCATCAAGCTCTTGGCCGGCATCGACGTTGCCGAGCGCCGGGCGCCTCAAGACGGCCGCTATTCGATGGACGTTGGTGCGCGGAGCATCGACGCCCGCGTGTCGTCCGTGCCGACGCTGCACGGCGAACGGCTCGTCATCCGTATTCTCGACGCCCGCGCGTGCGTGCCGTCGCTCGAGGATCTCGACATGCCTCCGGAAGTCTACGGCAAGTTCCGGCGCGCGATCGAAGCGCCGCACGGATTCGTCGTGGTCTGCGGCCCGACCGGAAGCGGCAAAACGACGACGCTCTATGCGTCGCTGAAGCGGCGCAACGTGGAAGAGCAGCAGGTTTGCACGGTCGAAGACCCCGTCGAAATACGAATCGCGGGCGTCGCGCAGGTTCAGGTCAACGCGAAGGCGGGCATCACGTTTGCGGGCGCGCTGCGCGCATTTCTGCGACAGGATCCCGACGTCGTGATGGTCGGCGAAATGCGAGACTCCGAAACCGCTGCCGTCGCGACGGCCGCGGCGCTTTCGGGGCAACTGGTGCTCACCACGCTCCATGCCTCGGACGCGCCGCGCGCCGTCGACCGGCTCGCGGACCTGGGCGTCGGTCGCGCCGTTCTGGGAACCACGCTCTCCGGCGTCTTGTCGCAACGCCTGGTTCGCAAGCTCTGCGCGTCGTGCCGGCGTCCGCAGCGCGCGAGTTCTTCCGATGCGGACTGCTTCGGCATCCCGGCCGCCACGCTCGTGTTCGAGTCGAACGGTTGCGCGGCGTGTCGGGGAACCGGATTTTCGGGACGAACGGCCGTCTTCGAATACCTTACCGTCGATCCGGCCGTGCGCCGTAGCATCGCGGCGCAAGCCTCGCCGGCTCTCCTGGCGGAATGCGCCGAAGCGTCGGGGTATCGTTCCATGCTCGATCACGGACTGCAGCGCGCCCTGCGTGGCGAGACGAGCCTTCGCGAGCTTCGCGCGCGTGCGTTCGGCGAGCCGCGGTAGTGGCCAGTCTCGCCGCGATCCGCTGGGCCGACGCACTCCACGCCGCGATCGCACGCAACGCGTCCGACATCCATTTCGTACCCGGCTGCGCGCCGGCGATGCGCGTTGACGGACGCCTGCTGACAATCGCCTCCGATGCCGCCGATGCCGGCGAGACCGCGGAGCTCGCGGCGCATTTTCTGGGCGAGGAGATGCTTGAATCGCTCAGCCGGGACGGCGACGCTTCCGCATCGCTCTTCGTGCCCGGCGCCGGTCCGATGCGGGTGCATGCGTTCCGGGCCGGCGGAGGCGTTCATCTGGCGATTCGTCTGCTCGGCCGGAGCATCCCGAGTTTCGACTCTCTGTCGCTGCCGCGCGCCGTTGAGGATCTCACCTTGCGCATGCGCGGGCTTCTGATTTTTTCGGGGCCGACGGGAAGCGGCAAGTCGAGTTCGATGGCGGCGGCGATCGATCTGATCAATCGCACGTTGGAGAAACGCGTCGTCACGATCGAGGACCCCGTCGAATTTCGCCATGCGGCGCGGCGCTCGTCCATCTGCCAGCGCGAAATCGGTCGCGACACGCCCGGGTTCGAGTCGGCGCTGATGGGCGCGCTGCGATCCGATCCCGACGTCCTGGCCATCGGGGAGATGAGAACGCCGGAAACGATACGCGTCGCGCTGACGGCCGCCGAGACCGGCCACCTGGTTCTCGCTAGCCTGCACACGGGAGACGCGCCGCAAGCCGTCGACCGGATCGTCGACGCAGTCGCGGGGTCGAATTCGGCATCCGTTCGCGCGCAGCTGGGCCAAGCTTTAACCGGCGTGGTGTGCCAGCGGCTCGTACCGCGCCTTCACGGCGGCGGACGACGGCCGGTCGTTGAGATCATGGTTGCCAACGACGCCGTCCGGAACTTGATACGCGAAGGCAAGACGCATCACTTACGCAATGCGATCGCGACCGGGCGCCCCGCCGGCATGCAGACGTTCGAGAGTCACGCACGCGAACTGGTCGCGCGTGGGGAGATCGACGCACGGAGCGTCCGGGATCTCGATCTCGGTTCGTCCGGCCGGGGCGACCAGCGGACGGAGGCCTCGTGACGACGGGCTTTCGCTACACCGCGCGGAGCTACGACGGCCAAGCGGTGTCGGGAATCCTTCACGTAGACTCTCGGGAACGGGCTGCTGCGCACCTCATCGGACGCGCGCTGTTCGTGACCTCGCTTGCGCGGGCCGACGAACCGCGAGCGTTTCTCGCGGCGTTGTCTTCACGCATGCAAGCCGATCGCGGCGCGCGCGTGGCATTCATGCGCTCGATGGCGACCCTCGTCTCGGCCGGGGTTCCGCTGCGTCGCACGCTCGATATCGCGACGGCGCAGTGCGCCGACGCGCAGTTTCGAGAGGCGCTACGCTCGATCGGCGCGGACCTCGACGGCGGGATTCCGCTTTGGGAGTGCGTCGCACGGCGGCGCGAGCTTCCGCCCATCGCAGCCGCCGTCATCCGGGCCGGCGAGCGCGCCGGGGCGCTCGACGAAGCCTTCGAGCATTTGGCAACGTGGACCGAACGCGAACGCGCCGTCCAAAACCGGCTGGCGTCGGCGCTGGCATATCCGGCCTTGGTCACGGTGGCGGCGGCGGCCGTCCTTTGGCTGTTGATCGCCCAAACGGCGCCGGCCTTTGCCGCCATGTTCGCGCAGATGAACGTGCCGCTTCCCGCCTCGACGCGCGCGCTCTTGTGGGTGGGCCACCTTGCCGGATCACCGCGCGCTTGGTGCGCCGCTGCGGCCGTCCTTTCGGCCTGCGTGGCTGCCGCGTTCGCCGCGGGCCGCTCGCGGTCGGTTGCGACGGCGTGGCGTCGCTCCGAGTTGCGCGTGCCCGTCTACGGAACGCTCGTGCGCAAGCGCGCGCTTTCGCGCCTGTCGCGGGCGCTTTCTATGCTGCTGAAATGTGGGGTGGAGGTGCTGCCGGCGCTGACGATCTGCGAAGACGTCGTGCGTCACGACGCTTATCGCTCCGCGCTCGCCGAAATTCGCGCCGGCCTGGGGGAAGGGCAGCCGATCAGCGACCGGTTGGCGGGTGGACTCTTCGACGCGATGTTCGTGAACCTCGTTCGCGTCGGTGAGGAGACGGGACGATTGGACGTTCTCCTCTCGCGCCTAGCCGGCTTCTACGAGGACGACCTCGACGCCACAATCCAGGCGCTCACAAACCTTGTGGAGCCGGCGCTCATTTTGCTCTTGGGTACCGCCGTCGGAGCGATTGCCGCTGCGATTCTGGTCCCGTTCTACTCTTTAGTTGGGAGTCTCCGATGATCGATAAGTCCGCGTTCCTGGAACTTTGGCTTCGCGAGCGTAACGAAGAGCATCGCGCGCGCGTGGTCGCAGACCACTCATATCTTTGCGCGCGCGCCGCACGCCGCTTCCTGCGCGCTCCGTTGGATCGGGCAGATCTCGAACAAGTTGCGGCGATCGGGCTGATCAAGGCGGTGGACCGCTACGATCCTACGTGTCGCACGCCGTTCGAGGCTTACGCGTGGATACTCATTCTCGGCGAACTCATGCATTACGTTCGAGACAGCGAGCACGCGGTGAGGCCGCCCCGCCACCTCCGCGAACTCGACAAGCGTTGGAGCCGCGCTCGCCGCGATCTTACCAACGAGGCGGGACGAGAGCCCTCCGATCGCGAGGTGTCGCGCAGGCTTCGCTTGGACGAGAAGACCTGCCGGGACTTGGCGGCGTACCGGAACTCGATGCGCGTCGTCTCGCTGGACGCGATTTCGCACCGGGGCCGCTCGACGCTCTCGTATTGCCTTGAGAATCAACTCGAGTCCCTGGCACGTGAGGATCTCCTTGCGCCGCTCTCGCCGCTCGAGCGGCGTATCGTATCGGAGATTTACGAGAAGGGCGTGCCCTTGCATGCCGTCGCCGTTCGCGTGGGGTATTCGCGCCGGCACACCACGCGACTGCACCGCAACGCGCTCGCGAAAATCCGCCAGGCCCACGCGGCCGCCGAGGGCGCATAGGTGGGTGAGGAAGGGGAAAGCGGATTCACTTTGATCGAGATGATGATCGTCGTCGCAATCATCGCGATCCTGGTTGGCATGTTGGTTCCGAACTTCGTGCGGGCCCGCGCCCAGGCGCAGACGGCCGCCTGTGAAGCAAATCTCAAGGAGATCGCCACGGCTCTCGAGCTGTACGAAAGCGATCACGACGCATATCCCAGCGGTTCCGCCGTTCCGGTCAACGCGAACAACGCCGACCTGCAGCCTTACCTCAAACAGATACCGGTCGATCCGGCCGCCGGTCCGAAGGCATACTATGAGTATACGGTGACGCAAGCGGGGAGCGCGACGGCGGGTTACACGATCGTCTGCCCCGGCTTGCACGACCCGGGCACGCTCCAGACGATTTCGCCGGGCACGACTAGCCAGCATATCCAGTATTCGGCCGATAGCGGTTTTTCGGCGGCCGGAACGCAGTAGCCGTGAACGCCGCCGACCTTGCAGTCGCGTATGGCGCCGGCTTTGTCGCCGGCTGCGGCCCGTGCGCCGCGCCGCGCTTCGTCGCGCTGCTTGCGTTGACCGCGGACGCGCCACGGCTCGTCGCGGCGCGCCGAACGCTGTCCTTTGCGCTCGGATCCGCGGCGGCGTACGTCGTCGTGGCCGGAGCGGTTTCGAGCGCGGCGGCCGTCGCGCAATTGCGCCAATCGTACGTGCTGCTTTCCCTTGCGTGTTTTTCGGGCGCCGTGGCAACGATGTGGCTCGGAAGTTCGCGGTCGTGCCCGGCCCGCTGCGACGGCCATGCGCCCGTCAGGACGGGGCCGGCGTTCGTGGGCGGATTCGTTACCGCCGCGATCGCGACGCCGTGCTGCTTGCCGATGCTCGCGCTCATAGCCGGTCCGGACGGAACGGCCGGTGCCGTCGCCAAGACGGCCGCATTCGTTTGTGGACAGCTCGGCCCGGTCGTACTGGTCTCCGGCGCCGAAACGTGGTTGCGAAACCTCGTTCGCCCGGAGCGACTCCATCTTGCGGGATCCACGGTCTGCGGAGGTCTCATGCTCTTCCTGTCCGGGTACTACGCGCTGATAGCATGACGGAAACGAACGTGACATTCTTTCGCAACGCCATGGTGGCCGCTTGCGCCGCGCTCGTTTCCGGAGTGCTGTTGCGTCCTCAGATCTCGTCGGCGCTCGTCGAGCGCGGCGACCAACGGCTCTATCGCGGTTCCGCCTCCGCCGCGCTCCCCTATTACCATCGGGCGCTCGCCTTCGCTCCGGGCGACGGCGTTGCGATCGATCGCTACGCTTTTTCCGCAATCCTGCTGCGGGACCGGCGGTCCTTGCAAGATGCCGTCGCCGCCACCACGAGCTATCTCCCGGCGCATCCGTTCGACGACCGCGTCCGTGCCGACCGAGCGTTTGCGTTGCGGCTCCTGGGAGAAGACCCGCGGGCCGAGCGCGACTTTTTCATTGCGGGGTCGAGCGCACGCGATCCGCGGCTTCTCACGCTGGCCGGATATTCGGCGCTGCGCGCCGGAGATCGCCACCGCGCGCGCACCCTTTGGCGTGACGCCCTGTCGCTGGACCGATCGTTTCGGCCCGCATCTCTGGCTCTCGCCAGACACTAAGGATTCTTGCATGCTTGGCTTCGTCTTGATTGCGGCGGTAACGGTCGCGCTATCCGCCGTCGCAGCGTCGCGGATGTCCGTCGTGACGATGCGGCACATCGCGCCGGCTGCGTACGTCGCGGGCGGCATCCCCGCCGCGGTCGCCGTAACGGCGTTCGTACGGGGGCACGCAAACGCGGCCGCAGCAATCGGATGCATCGCGGCGGCTCTCTGCACCGTCACGGACGTCGCGACCGGCCTGATCTTCGACGAAGTCGCGGCGCTCGGCGTGATCGCGTGCTGGTGCGCGTCCGCTCTTCCAGGCGTACAACACGTGACGGGCGCCGTAGTGGGCGCGTGGTCGGGCTTCGCGTTGCTCGCCGCGGTGCACTTCGCGACGCATCGCCGTGGTCTCGGCTGGGGCGACGTGAAATTGGGGGCGGTCGCGGGCGCCGCGCTGGGCGCTCCGCTCGTCGTGCACGCAATCGGCGTTGCCTTCGTCATCGGTGCGCTGTCGGTGCTGCCGGGACTTCTTCGGAGGCGCCGCCGCTTCGGTGAACGCATCGCATTCGCTCCCTACCTCGCCGTCGCGACGGTGTTGGCTGCAATCGTGCCGTCTTGGGCCGCATGAGCCGTTGGCGCGCGCTCGCGCTGGGGATCGACATCGGATCGACGCACGTGCGCATCGCATGCGCCGAGCGCAACGGCGCGGGCGAGCGGCGACTCCGGGCCGTCGCTACCCAGCCGCTGCCATCCCAGGGCGATCCGGTCCTGGCTGCCGTCGACGCCGTTCGGGAGGCGGCTGGAACGCTCGGCGCAAGCGAGCGCCGATGCGTCACTGCGCTGCGCCCGCCCGACGCGACGGTCGCCTTGCGAGCGTTTCCAAAGATGAGCGCGCGCGAGCGACGGCGGTCCGCCCGATTCGAGGCGGAGCATTCTGCCGGCTGGGACGTTTCGGCCGACCCGGTGGTTTCGCGGCTGCACGCCGTCGATCGCGAAACGGCGCTCTACGCTGCCGGCCTCGCGCGGTCGTCGGCGCTCTCTCGCGCCCGGCGCATCGTCGAGGCCGCCCGGTTGAGACTCGCCGCCGTCGATCTGGATGCGTACGCGTTGAGACGCGCCCTTCCCGGGGCCGACGTCGTCGTTGACGTAGGGCTTCACCGCACATCCGTTCACATTATGGCGCCGGCGGCCGCGGCTAGCGCGCTGGTTTCTGCGGGCGGGTCGGCAATGACGCGCGCGATCGGAAACGAACTCGCCCTGGAAGAGGCGCTGGCTGAAGAACGTAAGCTCGCGCTCGGGGCAGGCGGCGTCGCCGTAACCGAAAAGCGCGAGCTCGTCGCTTCGGTGAGCGCCGCGGTCGCTCGCCTGCGCCGGGGAGCCCCGGTTCGCACGCTGGCCGTCGTCGGGAACGGGTCGCGTCTGGCAGGCCTGGCTCGCGACATGGAGCGCGAGACCGGCGCGCGGATCGCAAGCGGCGTGCCGGCGACGTTCTCCGGCGACGCATATCCCGACGACGTGATCGCCGCCGCTCTCCCGGATTGGGCGCTTGCCGTCGGTTTGGCATATTGGGACGCCGGCGCATGAAGCGCTTTGACTTTCTTCGCGACGGCGAGCGTGCGCTGCCCGAGACGCTGAGGGCGGCGTTCGCGTCGTCTGCCATGCGAGCGCCGCTGATCTGCGCCGGCGGCATCTTGGCGGCGATCGGTATCGCGGTAGCGGCGGAGACGTATGCGCTCGACGCCGCCGCGCACGCCGCCCAAAATTACGAGGCGCGGTATGCGACGGCGCGAGCTGCCCGGGACGCCGTCGAGCGCGTGCAGCGACAAGCGCTGCGCAGTTCGGAGAACGCCGATCGCGTCCGATGGCTGCGCGGCTCCGGTACGCGCGTCGCCGGCGGACTAGCCCGCGTTGCGAACGCACTCCCGGCGCACGCGTGGCTCACGGCGATCGATCGCGTCCCCGGCGGTTATACGCTGAGCGGAGCGGCGGCCGATCCGGCGGCCATCGCCGGCATGTTCGGCGCCTTTGAGACGCAGTTTCCCGTGCTCGTACGGGTTGACGGCGCGGCAGGTTCGCAGCCCGCCCGGTTCACGCTTACGATCGAAGCGTCGCCGTGAGTGACGCCGGGCCCGTCGTGCCGCAAACGGTCGCGCTCTGGGTGTGCATCACTGCGATCGGCGTAGCGGGTTTCGCATTGGGAATCCTTCCGCTCGATCGTGCGCGCGTTCAAGCGGTCGCGCGAGCGGCCGGCGCGCGCTCCATGGTCGACGCTGCATCCGCCGCAATGCCGGC
>PMFP01000105.1:0-14392 GCA_003155175.1 Vulcanimicrobiota bacterium | reverse complement strand
CCGTCGAGGGGCGATTCCGCGATCTGCTCGCGTTTCTCAAGGCGATTTCCGAGGGTGAAACACTCGTGGACGTGCGATCGGCCGACGTCCACGTGGCAAATGCTTCGGCGGCGTATGGAGTTTCGCCGCTTTTGGATTCGACGGTCCACATCACGCTGTACGGCGCCGGCGGCGCCCGATAAGGAGTTCTCATGGCTTGGTTCACATCGCCCTCGGCGCGTCTGGCCCCGGTGCTCTGCGGCTTTGCGCTCGCGGCGCTTTCCGCGCGAGCTTGCGCCGGCCAGACGTCCCCGGGGGCGCCCGTTCGAGATCCGTTCGTTTCGAGCGCGGCTCCCGCGATCGTGGGCCGGGCCGCCTCCAGCGGCGGCGTCGGAGCGCTCCCCAACCTGGTACTGCCGCCCAACGCGGCCGCCGGGACACCGCCGTTTGAGTCGGCACGCCCGGCGCAATCGGGCCGCGTCGTGCGTGCCATCGTGCTCGGAACGCGTTCGCGAGCTTTGATCACGAGCGGCGGAGAGTCGACGATCGTCGGCGTCGGCGACCGGCTGGGCGACGCCATCGTCACGGATATTTCCGCTGCGGGCCTGCGCCTGTCGAACGGCACAACGCTCGTGCTGGACGGGAGCGGCACGTGAAACGAGCGTTGGCCGTGCCGGTCGCGCTTGCACTCGCGCTCGCAATGCCGGGAGCCGCGGGCGCACAGAGCATCTCGCTCGACGTGCGCGATGCGGCGATGGGTGACGTCGTCGCCTTACTGGCTGCGCAAACGGGCCGCAACATCGTGTGTGAAGGGGCGGCCACGGGACGCGTGACGCTGCATTTAAGCAACGTGCCGTTTGAGGATGCACTCGACGTGGTCGCGCGAGCGGGCGGACTGCAGATCCGCAAGCAGGGCAACATTCTCGTGCTGGCACCGGCCGCCGATTCGCAAGGCGGTACGACGCAGGCCTACGCCCTGCGCTATCTCCGGCCGGACGACGCGGTCGCCGATCTCAAAGTGATGCGGCCGGACGGTACCTATCTGGCCGACAAGGAGCAAAACCAGATCCTCGTGGTCGGCGGCGACGCCGTGCAAGACGCCGCGCGCGCGGCGCTGGAGACGCTCGATCGTCCCAGCCCGCAGGTCCTGTTCGAAGTGAAAGTCGCCGACGTTCAACCGACGGAAGACAGCAATTTCGGATTGGAATTCGGCGGCTTCGATCTGCAAGGCCAGCCTACGCCCGGATCGGCGACGTACGCGTTCGCGGGCGCCGCGATTCCGTGGTACGTGCGTCTGAACGCGCTGGTATCGCAGGGGCACGCGTCGGTTCTGGCGACGCCGCGGCTGATGACGGTGAACGGGCGCGAAGCGGACCTTCTGATCGGGCAGAGCTATCCGATCGTCTACGACGCGTCGGTATTTGGCGGACAGAACGTGCAGTTCGTGGATATCGGCGTGAAGCTTCGCGTCACGCCGACCATCGGAGCGGACGGAAGCGTCACCGCCGAGTTGCATCCGGAATACAGCGAACTGCTCGGGCAGACGCCGACGGGTTACCCCATCGTGGCAAACCGGAAACTCGATGCCACGCTCAGGGTCAAGAGCGATCAGACGATCGTTCTTGGCGGTTTGATGCAAGACGCAAGCAACGACGTGATCGAGAAGATTCCGGGCCTCTCCGACCTGCCGATCATCGGCAAGTTCTTCCAAAACCGGCTGGCGCATCGCGAACGCGACGAGATCGTCTTTCTCATCACCCCGCACGTGATCTATCCGGGGCAGCCGGTGCCGTCGAAGTAGGACGTCGGGCGCTTCCAGGCCCCCGGCACGGAGAGCGCAAAAGCAGAGAGCGTGTTCCGTTATCTCACCGCCGGCGAGTCGCACGGCCCCGCGCTGGTCGGGATCCTCGATGGCCTCCCGGCCGGTCTGCATCTCGATGTCGCGGCCGTCAACCGCACGCTCGCGTTGCGGCAGGGCGGCTACGGCCGCGGCGCGCGCATGAAGATCGAACGCGACGAGATCGAATTCCTCGCCGGCGTGCGCGGCGGCGCGACGCTGGGCTCGCCGATCGCCGTCGTGGTGCGAAACCGGGACTACGATACGCCCAAGAATCGCGCGCTGATGGATCCGCTTACCGGCTACGGGGAGCCGCTCTCGAATCCGCGACCCGGCCATGCCGACTACGCGGGCGCGCTCAAATACGGCCATCGCGACCTGCGCAACGTGCTGGAGCGGGCCAGCGCGCGCGAGACCGCGATGCGCGTCGCACTAGGCGCGATCTGCGCGCAACTGCTCGCCGCCCTCGGCGTTACGACGCGGTCGTACGTGCATCGCATCGGAACGGTCGTTGCCGGCGAGATCGACGAGTGGGCGGAAGAAGCGGTGGACGCCAGCGACGTGCGCTGCCCCGATGCGGGAGCCGCAGCGAAGATGATCGCCGCGATCGACGCCGCGAAAGCCGCCGGCGATACGCTGGGCGGCCAGTTCGTCGTGCGCGTCGACGGCATGCCGGTTGGCATCGGAAGCAATCGCCAGCCCGACACGCGCTTGGACGGCATCCTGGCCGGCGCGCTGATGGCGATGCAGACCGTCAAGGGCGTCGAGNNTCTTCGCGCTCGCCGACGGCGAAGTCGTGCGCGGCTCTAACCGCGCCGGCGGCATCGAGGGTGGTATGAGCAACGGACAGCCGATCGTCCTGCGCGTTTCGGTCAAGCCGATTCCTACCTTGATGAAGGCGCTGCCGTCGGTCAACCTCCACCAGCGGACCGGCGCTCCAGCCACGATCGTGCGCAGCGACGTCTGCGTCGTTCCCGCCGGTTCGATCGTCGGTGAGGCCATGGTCCGCCTCGCGTTGACCGGGCCGATCCTGGAAAAATACGGCGGCGACTCGGTAGACGAAATGCAGCGCAACCTCGCGCACTCGCGAGCCGCGGCTGCCGCGCTCTTCGGCGGCGCCGGCACGTGAGGCGGCATCTCGCGCTGGTCGGGTTCATGGCCGCGGGCAAGTCCACGATCGGCAAGAAGCTTGCGCGCAAAGTGGGCTGCGCGTTCTACGACATCGACGATCTCGTCGTGCGGGAGCACGGTGCCGTCGCCGACATCTTTTACGACCAGGGCGAGCCTGCATTCCGGGCCTACGAATATGCGGCCATCGCGCGCGCAATCGAAGAAGGGGAATCCGGCGTGCTGGCGCTCGGCGGCGGCGCGCTCACGAACCCGGAGACGCTCGCGCTGGTCAAGAAGCGCACGTACCGCGTCTTCATCAAGATTTCCGCCGAGCAGGCTCTGGAGCGGCTGCGGCGCAGCAAGCGCATCCGCCCGCTGCTCGGCCCCACGCCGTCGCTCTCCAAGATCAGAGAACTCTATGCGAGACGCATGCCGCTCTACGCGCACAGCGACTTCGTGGTCGAAGGCGACCACATCACCACGACCCAATCGGTCGATGCGATCGTCCAGTGGCTGAACAAGAAGAAGATCGCGATCTGACGGTGCCCGTCGTCAACGACGGGCTGGGCTATCCGATCTCCGTGGGCTACGGTTTGGGCCCGGAGATCCGGCGCTTCTTGCGCGAGCGGGGGTCGCCGTTCGTCGTGCTCTCCGACGCACAACGCGACGTCCTCGCGGCCGCGCGGATCGTAGCGAAGGCACCGCGATGCAAGGGCGTCCTGGCCTTTCCGCTCGGCGAACGGCGCAAAGACTTGCGCACGCTGGAGAAGGTTCTGGACGCTCTGCTGGCCGCCGGCGTCGATCGCGCGACGACCGTCGTCGGCGTGGGGGGCGGCGTCGCCGGCGACCTGTTCGGCTTTGCGGCCGCGTCGTACATGCGCGGCGTACCGTACGTTCACGTCGCCACGTCGCTGGTCTCCATGGCGGACGCATCGGTGGGCGGAAAGACGGGCGTGAATCTTGCCGGCGGCAAGAATCTCGCCGGCGCGTTTGCCGATCCCGTCGCGGTGTTCTCGGACGTGCGCCGCCTCGAAACGCTGCCGTTCCGCTCGCTGCGTGAAGGCCTGGCCGAGGTCGTCAAAGCGGCGATCGTCGAGGGCGGAGCGTTTTTCGAAACGCTCGAAACGATGGCCGCGCATCCATTCTGGCGCTGGCCGTGGGTGGAGATCGTTGCCGAAGCGGTGCACGTCAAGAGCATGGTCGTCGCGGACGACCGTCTCGAAGCGGGCGCCCGCGAAGTGCTCAATCTGGGTCATACGTTCGGTCATGCGATCGAACGCGCGAGCGCGTATCGCGTCACGCACGGCGCGGCGCTCTCGGTGGGCTTACGGGCCGCCGGCCTGCTTGCGATGCGGACCGGTCGCTTCAGCCTCGAGGAGCACGTGCGCGTGCTCGCGCTGCTCGCCTTGCTCGGATTGCCGCTTCGCACGCGCGTCGCGCCCGACCTCATTCTGGCCGCGATGTCTGCGGACAAGAAACGTCGCGCGGGCAAACTGCGCTTCGTGCTGCCGCTCGCGATCGGCGACGTGGAGTACGGGGTCGTCGCGAGCGAACGGACCGTGGCGTCCGTTTTGCGAACCATCTCGCAGTTGCCGGACGATTCGAGCGAATCATAGTTCGAGCCGTCGACGTGCTGGCGACGATGCGCTCGTCGCGGTTCGACCTGCCGCTGACCTACGATGCCGGAGACTCGGACGTCCGGGTCGGCGACGTCGTGCGCGTGGACCTTCGCTCGCGCGAAGTCCTAGCGTTCGCGGTGTCGCCCGTCCGCGAGGTCGAGACCAAGACGTCGCTCAAGCCGGTGCTTGCGGTTTCCGACGTTCCGCGCGCGTTCGACGAAGAAGGCCTGGCGCTCGCGCGGTTCATTTCCGAGCGCTACGTCTGCACGCTCGGCGAGGCGCTTTCAGCCGTCGTGCTCTCGGGCGCGCTGCCGCGCAGCGCGGACACGCTCGTGCCGGCGGTCGCCGCGCCGCAACCGGAGCGCTACGCCGCCGTGCCGGCGCGCTTGTTACAATTGCTGTGGACGTTTCCCGACGGGGTCGGCCTCGACGCGCTACTCCGCCATCCGGAGGCGCGCCGCAGCGGCGACCGCGCGGCGCTGCTGCGCCACGTGCAAGCGCTGGTGCGCAGCGGCGACGTTCGCCGCGAGCGTCGCTTCCTCGACCCGCGCACGCAAGAGTACCGGATCGTGACGCTGTGGCCCGGCGATACGCCGATTAGGGGGCGCAAGGCGCGCGCGCTCGTGACGATGGTGCGCGACCGCCCCGGACTCCCTCGCTCCGAAGCGGTTCTCGCGGGCTTTTCAAACGCCGTCATCGCACGGGCCGTGCAAACCGGCGCGCTGCGCGCGCAGGACGAGGTTCCGGCGCGCGTGCCGCGGGAGCGCCCCGCGGAGTCGGCCGCCGGGCCGCCGCTCACGACCGAGCAGCGCGTCGCGCTGGATCGAATCGGCGCGTGGNNAAGACCCGCGTGTACTTAGACGCGATCGACAAGGTGGTGCGAGAAGGTGGACGCGCGATCGTGCTCGTTCCCGAGATCTCGCTCACGCCGCAGACGGTCGCGCGTTTCGAGCGCGTCTTCGGCGATCGCGTCGCGGTTTTGCACTCGGCGCTCTCCGAGCGCGAGCGATTCGAGGCGTGGCAGGCGTGCATGCGGGGCGAAGTCGACGTGGCGGTGGGTGCTCGCAGCGCCGTGTTCGCGCCGCTGCCCGGCGTGCGTCTGATCGTAGTGGACGAGGCTCACGAGAGCACGTACAAGCAAGACGGTTCGCCGCGCTACCATGCCGTGACCGTCGCGGCCGAGCGCATGCGCCTAGCGAGTGGCCTGCTCGTCCTGGGGAGCGCGACGCCCTCGCTGGAGAGCTACGCCGCGGCGCTTTCGGGCCGGATCGAACTGCTCGAATTGCCCACGCGCGCCACCGCGCAGCCGATGCCCGCAGTATCCGTCGTGGACCTGGGCGCCGAATCGGAATCGGGCGTCCGCGCGATTTTTAGCAGCCGTCTGGTGGACGCGATCGGCGCGCGGCTGGAGCGCGGCGAAAAGATCGTGCTGCTCGTGAATCGCCGCGGGAGTGCGGGATTCGTCCTTTGCCGTGCGTGCGCGCACGTCCCGCAGTGCCCGCGCTGCAGCGTCTCGCTCACGGTCCATCGCGCCGAACGCTTGCTGCGCTGCCACTACTGCGATTTCCAAATGCCCCTCCCGTACGCATGTCCGGAGTGCGGAAGCGAGGAGATCAAGGACTACGGCATCGGAACCGAACGCGTCGCGGAAGAAGTGGGGCGTCTGTTTCCGGGCGCGCGCGTTGCGCGGATGGATTCCGATTCGACCACGCACGTCGGCGACCACGCGCGCATCCTGCGCGAATTCGAAGAATCGGGCGACGTGCTCGTAGGCACGCAAATGGTGGCCAAGGGCCTGGATTTTCCGACCGTTACGCTCGCCGGGGTCGTGGCTGCGGACACCGGGCTGCACCTGCCCGACTTTCGCGCGGCCGAACGGAGTTTCGCGCTGATCGCGCAGGTCTGCGGGCGGAGCGGGCGCGCGTCGGCCGGCGAAGCGATCGTACAGACGTATTCGCCGGAGCATCCCGCCATCGAGCGCTCGGCGCATCACGACTACGCCGGATTTGCGCGCCGCGAACTCCAGGAACGGCGCGAAGCGAACTATCCGCCGTACGTGCGGCTCGTGTATCTCGGAGTGTTCGGGCGTTCGCGCGCGCGTGCGTGGGAGGCGGCGCGTGCGTATGCGGCGTTGCTCGATCCGCTGCCGTTCGTCGAGGTGTTGGGACCCGCGCCGTTTCCGGTCGCGAAGATGAACGACGAATGGCGATTCCGGATCGTGCTGAAAACGCAGCGGGCGGCGGCGCTGCGCGCGGCCATCCGCGAGCGGGTGTTGCCGGCGGCGCGCGCCGATCGCGCCACGCGGCTCGCCGTCAACGTGGATCCGTAACTACGCTTTTTTCGAGCCCTTCTTGGCGGCGCTCTTCTTAGCCGAGGCCTTGCGCGCTCCGGAGGTTTTCTTCGCCGTCTTTGCCGGTGCCGTCCCGGCTTTCGCAAGAGATCTGGCTAAGCGGGACTTCTTGCGCGCAGCCTTGTTCGGATGAATGATCCCCTTTGAGGCGGCGCGGTCGAAAGCGCTCTCGACGGACGGGGCTTCGGCTTTGTCTCCGGAAACGACGGCTTTCTTGTAGGCGCTCTTGAGACGCGTCTTCGTGTCTTTGTTGCGCGTCGTGCGCTTTTCGCTCTGCCGCGCCCATTTTTCGGCGGCCTTGATGTTCGGCAAAAGGGTTCTCCCGTTAGCTCAAAAGGTTCGTCGGGTACTGTACCACAGGCGTCCGGGGTCGTCTACTCGCTAGGACGGCTCGAGCAGAATCTTCCGGTACGAGGCGTATCGGCTTTCCCCGATCCGTCCGGCCTGCAGGGCCTCCAAGACGGCGCATCCCGGCTCTTGGATATGGGTGCAGTCGGCGAAGCGGCACGTCCCATGCAGGGCGCCGATCTCGCGAAAACCGGCCGCGAGTTCTTCGGCGTCGAGTTTGCCCAGGCCGAATTCGCTCACGCCCGGGCTATCTATAAGGAAGCCGTCGCCCATGCGGTAGAGGCGGGCGGCACTGGTCGTCTGCCGTCCCAAGCCGCGCCGCGACACCTCGCCCACGGCCGAGTCGCCGCCGAGCGCCCGAAAGATGGTGCTTTTCCCCACGCCCGACACACCGGCGAGAAGCGCTCGCCGGCCGTGAATGGCGGCTCGCAGTTCGTCGATCCCGACGCCGGCTTTGGGATTGCAGACCACCGTCCGGTAGCCCAGGCCGCGGTACAGCGTCCCAAGCGCCTCGATCTGCGCGGGGCCGGCCAGATCCGGCTTGGTCAGGAGGACGAGCGCCTCGAGGTCGGCGCGCTCGGCAAAAGCCAGCAGCTGATCCAGCGTCGTGAGGCGCGGCGGGGGATTTGCCAGGGCGGTGACGGTCACGAGGAGATCCACGTTGGCGGCGATCGTCTTGCGCCGCCCATCCACCGATTGGCGTTCGAGACTGAATACGCGCGGGCGCACGTTATCGACGACGGTGCGATCGTCTTCGAGAATACGCACGTCCACGACGTCGCCGGGGACCGGCATCGACCGCGGACCGCTCATGCGCCGCAGCTGGGCGAGCCGGGGAGACGCCTCGCCGTCGAGCGCCACCCAGGCCGAGTTCCGGCCCGTGGAGACGACGACGGCGCGCCGCAGGCCGCTCATCCGCAAGATTGCGCGATGCTCGCGCCTAACGATGCGAGTATCGTGCCCATCCTCACTGCCGCGTGCTCAGCGGCGCAGTACGAACGCGAACGCACGGCCGTCGGCGAAATCGTCGAGCGGCACGGCGGCAGCGTGCGCTGGCAGTGCAGCCGGCGGTTCGATCGTGCCTTTGCGTCGGTCGATCTGCGCGAGGAGTCCGGCGTGGCGGCGCTCCGTGCAGCTACCGGCGCAACCGTATACGACGCGACGATCATTGCCCTTGCAGTTTCCCCTACGCTGCCCGAAGCCTTGCCTGCGCTCGAAGAGGCGCTGGCCGGGACCGGCCGTCCCGCCGGCGTGGTTTTTGCCGACGTGCGCGACGGGGCGCTTTGCGTTGCGTGGGATTTGGCGCAGACCGACGCGGGCGTCGTAATGGCCGCGGTCGATGCCGAGTTGCGGCGTTTTGCCGCGGCCCGCACCGTCGAGTTGCTCAGTCCGCTGCCGCTCGCCGCGATGACCGCGATCGTCGCCGAGGGCNNGTCCGCGATTGAGTCCTTTCTTTCCACCGTCGGCTTCACCGATCTCCTCGATATTCTCCTGACGAGCGTCGGGATTTATTATACGCTGATCTTGATCCGCGGAACCCGGGCCGTCCAGATTCTGCTCGGAATCCTGGTGCTCGTCATGCTGCTCGGCGTGGCGACGCTGCTGCATCTCTATCTGCTGCGTAGCATCCTTCAGGTCATCGTGCTGGGCGCCGCGGTCACGATTCCCATTCTCTTCCAGCCCGAATTGCGGCGCGCGCTCGAGCAGATCGGGCGCGGCGATCTCTTTCGCATGGCCGGCGAAGCCGAACCTTCGCGCGTGGCGGGGCGCGCGATTTCGACGATCGCGCAGACCGCCTTCGCGCTGGCGCGCAACCGGTACGGCGGCCTCATCGTCATCGAGCAGCAGACCGGACTGCGCGAATTCGCCGAGACGGGAACGATCCTGGAAAGCCGCCTCTGCGCCGAATTGCTCATTGCCATCTTCGTTCCGCGCTCGCCGCTGCACGACGGCGCCGTCATCGTGCGCGACATGACCATCGAGGCGGCGGGGTGCCTGTTGCCGCTGGCCGATCAACCGCTCGCGCCGAGGCGCCTGGGCACGCGCCACCGGGCCGCGCTCGGGCTGAGCGAACAAACCGACGCCGTCGTGGTCGTGATTTCGGAGGAAAGCAGCGCGATCACGGTCGCGCAGCGTGGAACGCTCACCGCGCCCGTCGAGCAAGAAGAAGAGCTCGTGCGGCTGCTGCTCTCGGTGACGCGCAAGCCGCGAACCGAACGGCCGCGCGGCGACGATCTCGTCTCACACTTGCGCACGCGGCTGATGCCGCGGCGGGAACCGGACCAAGGAGAGCTGCGTGCAGATAATACGCAGAAACTTCGGACTTAAGCTCCTGTCGGTGGTGCTCGCGACCATCGGCTGGGCGTACTTTCGTTTCGCGACGAACCCGACGGGACCGCTCGAACAGCAACTGACCGTACCGCTGGCCACGATCAACCTCGCACCGGGCTATTTGGCGCGCTTCGCGGAGAAGACGGCGACGATCTCCGTCGCGCTCGCGCGCAACCAAACACCGGTGCGGCCCGACCAGATTCGGGCAGTGCTCGACCTTACCGGCAAGGAGAGCGGCATTTACAATATTCCGGTGCAATTGGTCGCGCCCGACCTTTCGGTGCAGAGTCTCAGCCCGGCGTCCGTCACCTTGACCGTCGTGCCGCTCATCGCGCACACCAGCGCGGTCACGTTGCACTACGTCGGAAACGCCCAGGCCTCCATCGTGGCCGGAGCCACGTCCATCGAGCCTCGCGTCGTCTCGCTGCACGGCCCGAGCGACGCGCTGGGCGGCGTCACCGCGGTTCGCGTCGACGTCCCGCTGCCCGGCGCAGCCAAAGATTTCGACGAGATGCTCCGTCCGATCGCCGTAGACGCGGCCGGCGTTGAGGTTCCCGACATCGACGTCTCACCGAATCTCGTCCGGGTGCGGGCCTCGTTCGTCGCTAGCGAAGCCAAGCCGTAAGCGTGGGGCGCCTTTTCGGGACGGACGGCATTCGCGGCGTGGCCAACGAGTCGCTCACGCCCGAGCTCGCGTTTCGCGTCGGCCGGGCGGGCGCGACGGTTCTCGCGGCCACCAGCGACCGGCATCGGCCGGTTATCGTCGGGCGCGACACGCGGCTCTCCGGTACGATGCTCGAGGCGGCGCTGGTTGCCGGCGTGACGTCGGTCGGACGCGACGTCGTGACGGTCGGCGTCGTTCCGACGCCCGCGGTCGCCTGCGTTACCGTTCGCGAGAATGCGGCAGCCGGCGTCATGATCAGCGCATCGCACAACCCGATCGCCGACAACGGCATTAAGTTCTTCGGGCCGGACGGGTTCAAACTCTCCGACGCGATCGAAGCGCAGATCGAATCGCTCGTTGACGCCTCCGATCTGCCGCGTCCGACGGGAGCCGGCGTGGGCATCGCGCGCATCGGACAGAACCTCGGCCGTCACTATTACCACGAATTGTTCGACGCCGCGGTCGACCTCGCCGGTCTGCACGTCGTGGTCGACGGCGCCAACGGAGCTGCATATGCAATGGCGCCGTACGCTCTGCGCAAACTTGGCGCGACCGTGACGGAAATCAACTGCGAGAACGACGGCGCTCGCATCAACGTCAATTGCGGCGCGACGCACCTGCAGCCGTTACAAGAGAAAGTTGCCGAGCTGATCGCGGCGGGCGAGTCCGGTGTGGTCGGGGTCGCCTTCGACGGAGACGCCGACCGCGCGCTCTTCGTGGACGAGACCGGCGCCACCGTGTCCGGCGATCACGTCATGTTCGCGATCGGGCGCGAACTTCACGATCGCGGCGAACTCGCGCACGACACGATCGTGGGAACGGTGATGAGCAATATCGGCTTCGAGCGCGCGCTGGGCGCGCACGACATCCATCTCGCTCGCGCCGCCGTCGGGGACCGGTACGTCCTGGAGATGATGCAGAGCGGCGGCTTCGTGCTGGGCGGCGAGCAATCCGGGCACGTGATCGATCTCCGGCGCAATACCACGGGCGACGGGCCGATGACGGCCGTCACGTTGTTCGGCATCATGCGCGCGCGCCGCACGACGCTCCACGAGTTGGTGCGCGAGATCGTCATCGCGCCGCAGGTTCTGGTCAACGTCCGCACGGCGCACGCATACGTGCTCGAGTACGACGCGATTCGCGAGGCGATCGCAGCCGCCGAGGTCGCTCTTGGTGCGGGCGGGCGCTTGCTCGTTCGCCCGTCGGGTACCGAGCCGCTCATTCGCGTAATGGCCGAAGGCGACGACCTCGGGGAGATCCAGCGGATCGCCGGGGACCTTGCCGCTCGGATCGGGGCCTCGGCGGAGGCGGGCTAGGGCACTCCGTTCTTCGAGCCCGGAGCCGGCGGGGGAGGAGATCCGCGGGCTTAGGAAAACCTGGGACGCAAGCGACCCGTTGGAAACCAAGCCCGGGCCCGCTACGCATGCACAAGGATCACTGAATCCAGGATCGTCCTGGAACGGGGGAATTCCCGGTAGGGGTGAGTGAGCCGGTCGGCTCTAGGACGTTCTTTCCCGTCCGAACCCGTCAACTAACCTCGTAAGTGTCGTGAAAGAGGAGTCTGTTCTTTGCGACAAGCGTTCGTTGGGGCCTTAGCCCTGCTATTTGTCAGTTCGTGGTCGGTGGCGCAAGCCAAGCAACCCCACCACGCCGGCGGCCAATCCGCCGTCTCCGCATCCGATTCCAGCGCGCAAGCCGCCTCTCCCGACGTGGCCGCCTGGACCTCCCACCTCGTCGTCCTCCAGCACCAAGAAGCCGTCCAAGCGCGCGCCGAACAGCGCGACGCGGAACTGAGCTCGCAGAACCTGAGCTCGCAGAACGACGTGGAATTCTCCACCTTCGCGGGCAGCGTTCTCGAGCACACGTCCACGATCGCCGGCGAGCTGACGCGCAACGCGCTGCGCTTCTTAGGGACCCCGTACGTGTTCGGCGGAACGAGCCCGGGCGGTTTTGACTGCTCCGGCTACGTGCAGCACGTGTTCGCCATGCTCGGGATCTCGGTTCCGCGCACGGCCGACGCGCAATATTATGAAGGGCGCCCCGCGATCGGCGGACCGCAGCCAGGCGACCTCGTGTTCTTCCAGACCTACCTTCCTGGACCGTCGCACGTCGGCATCTATCTCGGGAACGGCCAGTTCGTTCATGCGTCGAGCCACGGCGTGATGGTGAGCAATCTCTCGGAATCGTATTGGGCCTCGCGCTACCTCGGCGCGAAGCGCATGCTCGCCTCGCGATAAACGCGATCTCGCATCGTCGAAAGCGGATCCGCAAGCGGGTCCGTTTTTTTTCGTGTGCTATTATGTCGGCGTGGGAGATCCAACCGACGCCGAGCGCATCCGGGCCGGCATCGCGAAGTTCGAACCAGCCGCGGCGCGGAGAATACGCGCGGTACGAACCGCTTTGCGCCGGCGGTTCCCAACCGCTTTCGAACTCGTTTACGACAACTATAACTTTTTCGTCATCGGTTACTCCGCCACGGAACGTCCGTCGGGTACCATCGTCGCGCTCGCTGCGGACGCCAACGGCGTCGGCCTCTCGTTCTATCGCGGGTCCGAAGTGCCGAATCCACACGGACTGCTCCAAGGGACCGGCAAGCAGAACCGCTTCATCCGGTTGACCGCCGGCGCGGTAACGATCGCGCACCGCGACGTAGCGAAGCTTATCGACGCAGCAGAAAGACAAGCGCCCAAGCCAATGCGGCAGAAGGGCAGGGTCGTGACGATCCTTCGGTCCGTCTCCGCCAAACAGCGCCCGCGCCGCAAGTAATGACGATGCTGGGGTGGCTGGATCGAACCAACGCATGGCGGAGTCAAAGTCCGCTGATTTCCCCAGCGCGCGTTGCGCGCCGGGGACCCCGCAGGTTAAAAGTCCGTTCCGGCGCTNNCGCGCCTCCACTGCGGTACGGCAGCGGACTTTGACTCGCGAACGTTCCCTCGTTTCCAACATCCTGGGTTAAGAAAGAGCCCCCACAAGTGGAGGCTCTTTCTTAACGCTGGGGTGGCTGGATTCGAACCAACGCATGGCGGAGTCAAAGTCCGCTGCCGTACCGCTTGGCTACACCCCATGGCCGCGGCACCCTGATTAGGGCTTTTCGGGCGCGGGACCTGTTGGCGGGGTGCGCGGCCCGGTGTTGAAGATACCCGCGTGAGTTCTCCGAGCGCCGCGACCCTGCACGTCACGAACGGCGATTCGGTCCTGTATCTCTTTCGCAAGGCGGGCGTTACCGGCACGAACCTCGCCTGGCGCGACGCCCTTCACGAAGGCCCGGTCCCGGCCGGCCTGACGCTGGAGGAGACCAGCGGACGCCGGGCGCTCTATCTCGCCCAGCGCGGCCTGGGCAGTCCGATCAAGATCTTCCACGACTTCGCGCAGCGTGACGCAACGTTCCGTCGGGCCGCCGGCTTTGCCCGCGTGGTGCTCTGGTTCGAGCACGACCTCTACGACCAGCTGCAATTGCTTCAGATCCTGTACGAGATCGAAAAGATGTCGCTCGATCCGGGACACGTCGCGACGATCCAGAGCGACCGCTATCTCGGCAGCATGACGGCGGACGAACTCGTCGCCATGCATTCCCACGAGCGCACCCTCACGAAAGCCACGACCGACGAGGCGCGCGAGGCGTGGAACGCGTTCACGTCGCCCGAACCCGAGCTCGTCGCGGACCGCGCGCATCACGACGCACGCGGTCTGCCGCACTTGCGCGCGGCGATGTTGCGCTTGTGCGAAGAGTTCCCGTCCGAGCGCGACGGACTTTCCCGGTCGGAGCGGCACGCGCTTCAAGCCGTCGAACAGGGTCCCGCGCGCGTCGAGGAGCTTTTTGATCGCGCGCAAGCAAGAGAAGAAGCGCCCTTNNGGCGACGCGGACTGGCTCGAGCACCGCGAGCCGGATCGCTGGGTCGGCGGCAGTCACATCGACGCGAACTTTCCGTACCGATGGAACGACGACGCTCGCCGCTTCGTACGCAAGACGTGAGGACGACGCGAGATCTCATCGAGGACCTGATCGGCGCGTGGCAGCAGAACGACGCCCACCGTGCCGCGGCGTTCTTCGCTCCGGAGGCCCGGTATTGCGAAGCCAGCGGCAACGTGGTGGAAGGGCGCGCGGCGATCCACGAGCATTTCGCGCGATATTTCCGTGACGGCCCGGCGTGGCG
>PMFP01000141.1 GCA_003155175.1 Vulcanimicrobiota bacterium | reverse complement strand
ACTCTTCTTCATGCTGCGGAAGGCCGGGATCGATCGTCACCGTGATTCTCCTTTCTCGGCGGGCGTCCAAGACGCTTCGAGCGGGCACCGCCGCCACCTGCGTCGCATGTCGCTTCGATTCGCTACGTCTTACCTAATCTTCACGGGACCTGCCCGAGTTGCATCGGCATTTAGAACGGCCACGCTTTAAGCAGATGACGCGCGGCGCCGTAATTGCCGAGGTGATAGACGGATGCGCCNNTTTGGGGAGCGACCCCGACCGTAACGTGCGGCATAAAATGAGGTCCTGAATGGTCCGGCACGAAAGCCGTCACGTATTCGACCAAACCTGGAACGAGCTCCGGATCGTCCGGTGTGGTGTAGAATGCGGCGTTGGTCGCCGTCTTTATGGTGAAGGGCGCGACCGCATCAAGAATATCCTCTTGCATCTTGACCCAAGCAGGGGTCGCCTCAACCACAATTCCCGCGAGGCCATTATCGCCCGTTGGCAGATAGTAGTATTTGAAGGCTTCTAGCTTCCAGGTGGCTGGATTCGCGCTGCTGATAACCGATCCAACCTCGTCGTATATTTTGTCGAGATCGGCGGAGCGAACGAACTGCTGCACCGTCGTAAGGTGCGGGCGGTGGGACGCGTCGAGCGAGTAGCCCTCTGGAAATACGGCGCGTAGGCGCGCATTAGCCGCCT
The DNA here is from genome assembly GCA_003155175.1 of Vulcanimicrobiota bacterium. Classification (GTDB taxonomy): domain Bacteria; phylum Vulcanimicrobiota; class Vulcanimicrobiia; order Vulcanimicrobiales; family Vulcanimicrobiaceae; genus Hemerobacter; species Hemerobacter limicola. The sequence continues at coordinate 7,561 of PMFP01000141.1, read as the reverse complement.
GCGCGCGTTGTACCATGACGGCGTCGGGCTCCATGAGAATGTCGATGGCTACCGTAGAATTGTCCATGATAAACCTCTCCCAACTTGCTCGCGGATAACAAAAAGCCCGCCGAGCGTTACGCTCGACGGGCNNAGTCAGCTGCTCTACCAACTGAGCTAATCCGGAATGCCCGGGGGACCGGGCGGTATTAGCCGCCTTGCACCTACCTCCTTGTATCGCCCGGGCGTCCCGCTGTCAACGACTAGAGCGGCCTACTGCGAGCTCTGGCGGCGGACGTAGAGGTTCTGGTTCAGGGTCACGCTCATGTTGGACCCGGCCGGCACCGTGAAGTTGGCCTGGTTGTTGGCCCCGAGCAGGCCGCCGCCGATGAAGCCCACGGCGCCACCACCGCCGGTGTGGAAGAGGGTCTTGCCGATCGCGTTACCGACCAGCATCCCGCCCAGCGCACCGATCGCGACTCTCGCACCGCTCTGCGCGCCGTTGTTATGCTGCTGGGATTGCGTTAGGCTCGCGTTGAGGTTGAGCGTCCTACCGTCGGACAAACGCAACGAGTTGAACTCGACGCCGAGTTGCGCGCGCCTGCCCTGGCCGGCCCGCTGGACCTGCGTTACCGTTCCGATCAGCGTCGCATCCTGAAAAATCGTGTACCCGCTCGGAAACGGGGGAATCACCTGCGCGGTCACCTGATCGCCGACGTTCGCCGTCGCGGTGTTGACGCTGACGTTCGTGCGCCCGTTGAACTGCGCGCCCTGGTAGAGCACGATCGTGTTGTCGTCGGCCACCGCTGCGGTGCTCGCACAGGCCAACATGGCTACAGCGGTCAGCGCGGCCAACGTATTTCGAATTCTCATGCTGTTTTCGCAACCCCCAAGAAAAAAGCTTCGAACGATTCATTCCGAAAACGTTCGAAGCTCGGGAAAGGTTTCGCGTTCGCGCGAGGCGCGTTACGGCGTCGGTAGGCTGCTAAGCAACTGAATCGTGACGGAAGTTCCGGCCGGGATCTTGATCGCCGCGCCGGCCGAACGTCCGTTGATGAAGCCGCCGGTCGAACCGGAATTCGACGCCTGGCTGCCCACCGTGGCCGGAGCTCGCGAAGCGCCGTTACCCAGCGGAATGTTCATCTGCCAAGCGACCGGCGCGGGCGTACCCATCGGCGGCAGCGTGATCTTCGAAGCGTACGTCTGCGCGGTATTTCTCGAGACGACCCGCGAGTTCAGGACCGTCGCGCGAATCGGTTCGCGTGTTCCGTTTGCGAAGTGGATGTAGTCGATAAGAAACGCGATGCGCGCGCGCGTCATACCGGCCGGCTGCGTCACGCTCGTGACGTGGCCTACGATCTTCGCGCCGGCAAGCGACGGCTGGCTCGGATCTTGCACGATAAGCGAAAAGTTCGTTCCGGGCGTGACCGTTTCGGAATCAATGCCCTGGTGGAGGATCGTAACGACCTGCGTGCCGCTGGCGAGCGTCGGTCCGCCCGCAACCGTGCCGTTGGAAAACGTCGGCTGCGCCGCGGCCGGCGCGACTTGCACGAAGAGTGCCGCTGCGGCCAGCGCGGCCGCAGCGAGAAACGGGGGGCGCGTCATCCGGCAAAGTCCGGAACGCGGAGCGCTTCGCCGGTGTACCCGGTCGCGGTACGCAGCGCTTCGACGCGATCGAGGCGCTCCCACGGCAGGTCCAAATCGGGACGCCCGAAGTGGCCGTACGAAGCCGTCTGCTGGTAGATCGGGTGGCGCAGATCCAGATAGTGGATGATGGCCGCCGGGCGAAGGTCGAACACGTGCGTGATAGCTTTGGCGATGTGCTCTTCGGAGAGTTTGGCGGTGCCGAACGTCTCGACGAGCACGCTCATCGGTTCGGCCACGCCGATCGCGTAGGCAACCTGGACCTCGCAGCGGTCGGCAAGACCCGCCGCGACGACGTTCTTGGCCACCCAGCGCGCCGCGTACGCGGCAGACCGGTCAACCTTTGTGGGGTCCTTACCGGAAAAGGCGCCGCCGCCGTGGCGCGACATTCCGCCGTACGTGTCGGCGATGATCTTGCGCCCGGTCAAGCCGGCGTCGCCCTTGGGCCCGCCGATGACGAACCGTCCGGTGGGATTGACGTAGATGCGCGTCGCGTCGTCGCGCAGCGCTGCGGGAATCACGTGGTTGATGACTTTTTCGGTCACGTCCCTGCGGATCGTCTCGAGTTCGACGTCGGGATCGTGCTGCGTCGAGATGACGACGGCATCCACGCGAACGGGCTTGTCGCCGTCGTACTCGACCGTGACTTGCGACTTCCCGTCGGGACGAAGATACGGGATCTCATCGCTCTTGCGCACCGCGGCGAGTCGCCGCGTCAGGTTGTGCGCTAGCACGATCGGCAGCGGCATGAGTTCGTCGGTCTCGCGGCACGCGTAACCGAACATCATCCCCTGGTCGCCGGCGCCGATCATCTCGAACGCCTCGTGATTGCCGCCCTTGGCCTCGAACGACTCGTCAACGCCCATCGCGATGTCGGGCGACTGCTCGTCGATCGACACGTTCACGCCGCACGTTTCGGCGTCGAATCCGACCGCCGACTTCGTGTAGCCGATGTCGCGGATGACGTTGCGCACGATCGTCGGGATGTCGATGTACGTCTTGGTCGAGACTTCTCCCGCGATGTGAATCTGTCCGGTAATCGCGAACGTCTCGACCGCGACGCGGGCGTTCGGGTCGGCGGCGAGGAGCGCGTCGAGCACCGCATCGGAGATCTGGTCCGCGACTTTGTCGGGATGCCCCTCGGTAACCGATTCGCTGGTAAAGAGGCGCTTGTAACTCACCCTTAGGTTCCCTCCGACCAGGACGACATGTACTTCTTCTGCGCGGGCGTCAGCTCGTCGATGGTAACGCCCATGGACGACAGCTTGAGCGTCGCGACTTCTTCGTCGATTTCGAGCGGCACGTCGTAGACTTTCTTCTCGAGTTTGGCATGATTGAGCGCCAAGTACGCCGCCGCCATCGCCTGATTGGAGAACGACATATCCATAACGGCCGCCGGATGGCCCTCGCCGGCCGAGAGATTGACCAGACGTCCGTCGGCCAGAATGCAGATCTGACGGCCGTCGTGCAGTTCGTACTGCTCGACGAACGGGCGCGGCTCGTTCTTGCCCTTGGCGATGCCCTTGATGCCGTCCAAATCGAGCTCGTCGTTGAAGTGGCCGGAGTTGCAGACGATCGCGCCGTCCTTCATCAGTTTGAAATGCTCTTCGGCGATGACGTGGTAGTTGCCGGTGACCGTCACGAAGATGTCGCCGATCTTGGCGGCGTCTTCCATCGGCATCACGCGATAGCCGTCCATCACCGCTTCGATCGCCTTACGCGGGTCCACTTCGGTCACGACGACGTGCGCGCCCATGCCGGCCGCGCGCGACGCGACGCCGCGTCCGCACCAGCCGTAGCCCGCGACGACGAGCGTGCGGCCCGCCAGCAGAACGTTGGTCGCGCGAATGATTCCGTCGAGCGTGGACTGTCCGGTGCCGTAGCGATTATCGAACATGTGCTTGGTCAGCGCGTTGTTGACGGCGATGACGGGATACGGCAGCACGCCGTCCTTCTCCATCGCCTTGAGCCGGATCACGCCGGTCGTCGTCTCTTCGCATCCGCCGATCATGTCGGCGAGCATCGCGTTGTGCTTGGTGTAGATGGTCGTAACCAGGTCGCAGCCATCGTCCATGGACATGGTCGGCTTGCTGGCGATGACCGACTCGATGTGCGAATAATACGTGTCGTTGTCTTCACCCTTGATCGCATAGGTCGGCATGCCGTATTCGCAGAGGGCCGCCGCGACGTCGTCTTGCGTCGAGAGCGGGTTGCTCGCGCACAGGGAGACTTCCGCGCCGCCGGCTTGCAGCGCCAGCAACAGGTTCGCCGTTTCGGTCGTCACGTGAAGGCAGGCGCCGATGCGCACGCCGCGAAGCGGCTTTTCGATCTCGAAACGGTCGCGGATCTGGCGCAGCACGGGCATATAGGCTCCCGCCCACGCGATGCGCGAACGACCCGTTTCGGCTAAGCTGCGGTCTTTCACATCGCCGCCCAGCTTGACGGTACTTTCAAGAACGGACACTCTGTCTCTCCTTAGGTGAGGGTGAATGGCGGTAAGCCGTGCGTATCTTACCACGAACCGCCGTGGGGCGGCTCGGGCGTTAGCCGGGACCGTTCGGCCCGGTCATTTGAACTGCAAGGGTCGGCTTCTTCGTCGCAAGGCCCGCGTAATCCGCCGCTGGAACGAAGCGCCCGTATGACGCTTGAGGATTACCTGGCCGCGCTGGCCTCGGACGCGCCCGCGCCCGGAGGCGGCAGCGCTGCGACCATCGTCGCCGCGTCGGGCGCGGCCCTGGTGGCCATGGTCGCCCGCATCTGCGCGGCTAATCCCCGGTACGCCGCGCACGCGGGCCTTTCCGCCGAACTCGCGGTCTCGGCCGATGCCGTGCGCGAGCAACTCTTAGCCGCGCGCGCGCGCGACGAAGCCGCGTTCGAAGCGGTCGTCGCCGCTCAGGCGCTGCCCAAGACCGACGAACGCCGGGGCGGGCTGCTCGAATCCGCGCTGGCGCACGCCGCGGAGGAACCGCTCCACGGAGCCGCGCTCGCGCTCGAGGTGCTCCGGCTCGCCGATCGCGCGCTTGCGATCCCAAACCGGAACCTCGCCAGCGATCTCGGGTGCGCCGCCGAGTTCGGCGCCGCGGCACTGCATGCGTCCGCCTTTAACGTGCGCGTGAACCACCGCTTCATGCGCGATCCCGAAACGATCGCGGCGCAAGCCGAGCGCCTATCCGAGCTCGAACGCGAAGCCACCGTCCTGCTGGAGGGCGTGCGCGACGGGGTCGGCGCGCTTCTCGCGCGCTGACGGAGGAGGACTAAGCGGCGAAGGCCGCTTCGAGGAACGGCGCGATCGCCTCGTGGGGGACGTCGATCCCGACGCCCTGCGTGTGATAGCGGATGTCGTGGAAGTCGGCTCCGCCCGTCACCATGAGCCCGAGCTCCGCCGCCTTCTCGCGGAAGAAGCGCACCTCGTCAGCGTCGTGCCGCGGATAGAACGCTTCCAGACCGCGCAGCCCGTGCGGGGCGAGCTCGTCGATGATGGCCGTGTCCTCGAGGCGACCGGGGTGCGCGAGCACCGCGATGCCGCCGGCCGCGCCGATCGTTTCGATCGCCTCGTGCGGCGTGACGTGCGTGGACGGAACGTACCCGAGTTTTCCACGCCTCAGGAAATTGCGAAACGCCGACTCGATGTCGGGGGCGAAGCCCGCACGGATGAGCGCCTTGCCGACGTGCGGCCGCCCGAGCGCCTTGGCATTTGGCCCTTCGCCCTCGACGTCGGCCAGGGTGATGCCGTATCCGCCCCGCCGCAATTGATCCACCATGCGCTCCGCGCGCTTGCGCCGTTCCGCGCGATTGTGCGCCAGCATCGTTCCGACGCCCGCGTCGCTCAGCAGCGCGGAGCCGTAGCCGAGCACGTGCACTTCGTTACCGCGATACGACGTGTTGATCTCGATGCCGGGGAGCACGCGCGCCCCCGGCGCCGGCTGGAACGCGCCGTATGCGCTCAGCGTATCGTGATCGGAGATGGAATACGTTTCGACGCCGGAGGCGTGCATGAAATCGGCCAGCTCCTGCGGCGAGAGCGAACCGTCGCTCTCGTAGCTGTGCGAATGGAAGTCGACCTTCACGGCAGATCGCGCACGAACACGCGCTTGATGTCGGTCGCCTTTCCGCCGGCCCGGTCAACCGACACGACGGCGGCGCAGAACTGCTTGGGGCCGGCCTTCTGCACGTGAAAGCGATCCGACATGCCGGTCAGAAAGCGATCGAGGACGGCCGTTGCATCCATGCCGATCACCCCGTCGGTCGGCCCGGTCATGCCCACGTCGCTGATGTATGCGGTGCCGCCGGGCAGAATTTGTTCGTCGGCGGTCTGCACGTGCGTGTGGGTTCCGAAGACCACCGAGACGCGCCCGTCGAGAAAGCGCGCCATCGCGACCTTCTCGGACGTCGCCTCGGCGTGCATGTCCACGATCACGATCGGCGTGAGAACCCGCAGATCGGAGATCAGCGCGTCGGCGCAGCGGAACGGGTCGTCCACCGGAGGCATGAACGTACGCCCCATCAGATTCAGGATCGCGACGGTGGAGTCGCCGGCGCGAAGCGTCCCGTAGCCGTGCCCGGGAGCGCTGGGCGGATAATTGGCCGGCCGGATGACGCGGTCGCTGTTTTCCAGATATTCCTTGAACTCGCGCTTGTCGAAGATGTGGTTCCCGCTCGTGATGAAGTCCACGCCGGCCTCGAACATCTCCTGAGCCGTCTGCGCCGTCAAGCCGAAGCCGCCGGCGGCGTTCTCGCCGTTGGCGATGCAGACGTCCACGTGGTGCTGGTCGCGCAGCAACGGAACGCAGCGCTTAAGCGCATCGCGTCCGGGAGAGCCGACGACGTCACCGACGAGCAGCAGGTTGAGCGTATCCGGGAGCCGACCGGTCCCTATCTGCGAGCCGATGCTTTCGCTTTCTTCTGCGATTTCAAGAAGTATACGAGCACGCGCTTCTCTTCGCGAAAGCCGACCAAACTCTTGGACTGCGCCGGGTCGCGCAGCGCCTCGACCGCATACGAGGCCGCTTCGTCCTGCGCGGCGGGATCGTCGTCGAGGTGCGCGTCGGGAAGCGGATTGCGAACGAGCGCGTCGCCGAAGCGCTGGCAAAACAGCCCCACCAGCAACTCGAGCTCTTCTTTAGTAAAACTTTCCAGGTCGCGCGTGACGTGCACGAAGCTGGTGGTGCGGTCGCCCTCGAACTCCAGGCGCAGCGTCTCCGGCTTCTCCTTGGCCAGCATGAGGAAGCCGGCCACGTGATCTTCCACCGCCTCGGTCAGTGCAGCCTGGGCGAGGCGTTCCGGTCGAAGCTTGACGGCGAACGTCAGGCGCACCGTGCGGTCCGCCGGCGCCGAGCGAATCGAGGCCAGCTCCGGAAATCGAACCAGCAGCGCGCACACGAGACTTACCGTGTCGGCGTTTTCGACGGACATATGGCTAGACATGATGGAATCAACGGTCCTTTGCGCGTGCTTTCGCCTGGGCGGCGTGCCCCCGTTCACCCCGGCGCCGGGTTCGGCGAGGGGGAGGGGTCTGAGGTGTACGACGCGATTCCAGGCCAACCCCTGTGCCGGCGTAGAAAGATAGCGGTGGTGAATACGCGCAGGATTCCGGGGGCAATCCTCCTCGGCTTGCTTGCCTCTCTGGTCGCCCACGCGGCGGCCTTCGGAGACTCGCACGCAGCCGGCGGCGCCTTCCACGAACCCCTCGTCGCGGCCGCCCTGGCGACCGCGGTGGGCCTCTTCGTGGGCTTCGCGGCCCTGGCGTGGATCGGCGCCGGTCGCCACGCGGACGGCAGCGTGCTGGCCTCGCGCCTCGAAGCCCGGCTCCCGGNNTCGCCATCCGCCGCACCACGTTCTCTCCCCGCGCTCCGCGCCGGCACCGCGGCGCGCACGCCGTCATCGTCGCGACGCCCAGCGGTCACGCGGGCCGTCGCTTCGCCCGTCCTCCTCCGCGATA
>PMFP01000096.1:4489-4681 GCA_003155175.1 Vulcanimicrobiota bacterium | reverse complement strand
CGTCGTGAGCGCGCTGCGCGTCATCGGCGAACGGCACGATCTTTCGCAACGCGGGCGCGTGACGGCGCTGTTGCCGGCGCTCGGCGTTGATGCGCTGTTCGATTCGTTTCCACGCCACCGCGAACTCCCGGGCTATCGCGTGTGGACCGACGAGGGACTCGTCACGCGCGGCAACCCCGTCGCCGTCCGCGC
>PMFP01000096.1:0-4441 GCA_003155175.1 Vulcanimicrobiota bacterium | reverse complement strand
GTGCCGATCTACCAGACGACGTCGTACTTGTTCGACAACACCGAACACGCCGGAAAGCTCTTCGCGCTCGAGGAGTTCGGCAACATCTACACGCGCATCAACAACCCCACGACCGACGTGCTCGAACGGCGCGTGGCCGCGCTGGAAGGCGGGGTTGGAGCGCTGGGCGTCGCGAGCGGCCAGGCCGCCGTCGTCTACGCGATTCTCAACATCGCCAAGGCCGGGGACCACATCGTGAGCTCGGCTTCGCTTTACGGCGGCACCTACAACGCATTCGCGCATACGCTGCCGCGCTTCGGCATCGAGGTCAGTCTCGTGGACTTCGCCCAGCCCGGCGCGATCGAGGCTGCGATTCGGCCTAACACCAAGGCGATTTTCGCCGAAACGATCGGAAATCCGAAGATCGACGTCCTCGACCTCGAACGCGTCGCGGCCATCGCGCACGAGCACGCGTTGCCGCTCGTGGTAGACAACACGCTCGCAACCCCCTTCCTGCTGCGCCCGATCGAATGGGGTGCGGACATCGTCGTGCACTCGGCGACGAAGTTCATCGGCGGCCACGGCACCGCCATCGGCGGCGTCATCGTTGACTCGGGACGCTTCGACTGGGCGGGCAGCGGCCGTTTCCCCGACTTCGTGGAACCGGATCCGTCCTACCACGGTCTGAAGTACGCCGCGGCCTTCGGGAACATCGCCTACATCGTCAAGGCGCGCGTGCAGTTGCTGCGCGATGTGGGCGCGGCGCTCTCGCCCTTCAACGCGTGGCTCTTGCTGCAGGGCCTCGAGACGCTGGGCATTCGCGTGGAACGTCACGTAGCCAACGCGCAAGCCGTCGCCGAGTTCCTGTCCGGCCATCCGCGCGTGGAGTCGGTTTCGTATCCGGGCCTGCCCGGCGATCCCGCGCACGAACGGGCGCGCAAGTATCTGCCGCAAGGCGCCGGTTCGATCCTGACGTTCCGCTTGCGCGGCAGCGCCGAGGATGCCAAGGCGTTCATCGACCGTCTCAAGCTCTTCTCGCTGCTGGCCAACGTCGGCGACGCCAAGTCGCTGGTGATTCATCCCGCGTCGACCACGCATCAGCAGCTGACGCCGGAAGAACGGTTGCGCAGCGCCGTGGACGAGACGACCGTGCGCCTTTCGATCGGCATCGAAGACCGCCGCGACATCATCGCGGACCTCGAGCAGGCGCTCTCGTCCTGAGCGCGGGACGCGACCTCACGGTCGACATCGGAACGCTCGAACTCGACGGCGGAGAAACGCTCTCCGCCGTCGAGCAGCGAGTCACGATCTACGGCGACGGCCCCAACGTCGCGCTGGTCGCGCACGCGCTGACGGGATCGAGCCGCGCCGCCGAGTGGTGGCCGGCGATTGCCGGCGTAGGGGGGCTGTTCGACTGGGAGCGGTGGCGCGTGATCGGCGTCAACGTGCTGGGAAGTTGCTACGGTTCGACCGGGCCCGCGAGCGTCGCGGGCCGGTTTCCGCGCATTACCGTGCGGGATATCGTGCGGGCGCAACGTCGCGCGCTCTCGCAGATCGGCGTCGAGCGCCTGGACGCCGTCATCGGTGGTTCGCTGGGCGGGATGCAAGCGCTGCAATGGGCGTTGGACGCGCCCGAACGCGTGGGCCACGCCGTCGTCGTGGGCGCGCACGATCATCAGAGCGCGATGGGAATCGCGCTCAACGCGCTCCAGCGCGACGCGATCGCGTTGGATTCGCAGCAAGGCCTGCGGCTGGCCCGCAAGATCGCGATGCTCAGTTACAAGAGCGACGACTTGCTTCGCGAGCGGCACGGCCGGCGCGCGGACCGCGGCGGACCGGCGCGCTTCGACGTGGAGGGGTATCTGGATCACCAAGCGGATCTCTTCGCGTCGCGCATGGAGCCCCGAAGTTACGTGACGCTGACGCACGCGATGGACTCGTTCGATCTTTCGCGCCACGGCGCTCGCGACGCGGCTCCGCGCCTGACGTTCGTCGGCATCGGCTCGGACTGGCTGTTCCGGCCCACCGACGTGCGCGCCGCGGCCGAACGTTTAGCGCGTAGCGGTTTCGATTCGCGTTACGTCGAGCTCGACAGCTCGCACGGCCACGATGCGTTTCTCGCAGAAGCGCCCGCGCTGGCCCGTCTGATCGCGTCGCGGTTGCCCGCGGCGGTTCCCTAACGGCTGCGTTCCCGCATTATTCGTGATGGTGATGCCCGCCGGCTCCGGGCGAGCCGTTGTGTTCGACGGCGATACTGTGACCGGGAGGGCCGCCGGTCGACAGTGCTTCCTCGGCGGCGACGAATTCGCGGCCGGCCTCGCTCGCCAGCGCGGCGTCGAGCGCACCGCGATCGGCAAAGTACAATTCGCCGATGACGTGATACGGCCGCGCGTCGTCGTCCCCCAGCGGCACGGTGCAGCGCCAGCTCAGCAGGCCCGGTAGACGCTCCGCGGCTTCGATATACGCCGTCTCGTAGTCGTGGTGGAAAGCGTCGCGATCGACGGGTCGCGGGAAGAGCGTCAAGCGCTTTGTTTGCATGCGGGTCCTTTCAGGGCCGGCGCACGAACGCCTCGCAGATCGCTCCGGCCGCGACGATCGTCGTCATGACGAGCAGCGTGATCCAGCCGTAGTTGAAGACCGCCCGGCCGCCGTCGAGCGGTCCCGGCCACACGATGTTGAGCAGCATGAGGAGCAAGTAGAGCGCGCCGCCGGCGGTAACCGGAAGTCCCCACGTTCCCAGCGTGAAGGCGCCGCTGGGTTTCCATCCGCGAGCTCGCGCGATCAGCGCGCCCAGAACGGTCAGGAAGAACGCGAGATAGATGCCCGACGTCGCGAACGATACCAGCGCGTAGAGCGCGCTGACGTTGGCCGGATACTCGAACCACAAGACGTGCACGGGCTTGCTGGGATTTACGAGGACGAGCAACAGGAACGCGAACGGAACGATCGTTCCGATGAGCAACGCGTTCACCGGGGTGTGATGGCGCGGCGAGATCGCTTTGATCTTGTCGCTGAACGGCAGCCCGCCGTCGCGCGCCAGCGCGAACGCCACGCGGGCGCCGGCCCCTTGCACGGCGGTTCCGCAGCTAAAGAACGCGATGATGACCATCAGCAAAAAGAAATCCTGAAGCCACCCGGGCAGCACGGCGAGAATGCTTTGAATGCCTCCCGTGACGACGCCNNAGCAGCGCGTTGCGCATCGCTTTGGGGACCTGGCGCTGCGCATCCACGGTCTCTTCCGAGATGTCGCCGGCCGACTCGAAGCCGAAGAAGATGTAGACGTTGGCCAGGACCGCGACCAGGGCGGCTCCCGTCCACCAGTTGCCGCCCAGGTTCACGCCGAGGGGATTGCTCTTGAGGTGCTCGACGTTCTGGGACGAAAACGTAAAGTCGAGACCGTGGTGAAAACCCGCGATCGCCAGTGCGATGAAGACGCCGAACGTGCCGATCGTCTCCACGTACACGCCGAAGCGCGAAATTTGTCCCATGATCTTGGCTCCGACCGAATTCAAGAAGCCCGAGAGCGCGATGATGCCGCCGGTGATCGCGAAGATCGTGAGGTGGCTCGCCGGATCGAGATGCGTGGAAAACCACGCGTTCGAGAGCGACGTCACGTAGCCGACCGCGCCGGAATCCACGGACGCGACCGTAGCGAGCAGAGCGATGCCGTAGATCCATCCGACGAACCATCCGTATCGCGGCGAGACGTTGTACTTGCCGTACTGATACAGCGCGCCCGAGAGCGGATACTCGCTGGCGAGTTCCCCGAAGACGAGCGCGACGAGCATCATGCAGCCGACGACGACGGGCATCGTCCAGAGGTAACGGGGCCCGCCGGTCCCCAGGCCGAGCGTGTAGAGCGAGTAGATGCCGACGACGGGGCTGAGGTAGCTAAAGGCCACCGAGAAGTTGTCGAAGAGCGAAAGGACTCTCGACAGTTCCGGCTTGTAACCGAGCGCCGCGAGCCGATCGTCGTCGCTCGCGCCGCTCTTTGGCTTTAGTGCCTCGACCACGCCCAGCCGGTGATGCGCCAACCGGCGGTGGTCTTATGCAACGCGACGGTCAAGACGTTTCCGGATTCGGTCACGGGTTTTCCGTGCAACTTGTACGCGTAGGTGGCGGGAACGACGGCATAACCGCTGTCTCCGGCGACGTCCACGCGCCAGGGCGTCAGGAGCGTCACGATGCCGTCGGTGATGCCGCGCGCGTTGGCGTCGGCCGTGTAGGCGTTGGCCCAATCGAGGCAGGCCTTCGGGCCGTACCACAGGTGAGGCGGAAAATCGTCGAGGATGGAGACGGGCGACGCGCACGCGGCGAGAGCCGATTTCGTGTTGCCGGTGTTGAAGCCGTCGATGAACTGATGAACCGTCGCCATCACCGCCGCCGACGGCGGGGGTGCCGCCGGCGTCGCCGCAACGAAAACGAGCGCGAGTGCAAAGATCGCTCTTTTCATGGAGCCTCC
>PMFP01000165.1 GCA_003155175.1 Vulcanimicrobiota bacterium | reverse complement strand
CTTGTCGAAGGGCGAGCGCGCATCGACAATCGGATTCCACGAGACGAAATAACGCTGCAAGCCACGGCGCCGCCACCCCGTATGTCATCCTGAGCCTGTCGAAGGACGAAGGGCGGATGCGCGGCGCAGCGACTCCGTTTTCCCGACGGCCGCAACGGACGTAATTACGGACTACCCGGCTTCTCGCCCGCGTCGCATGTGTTTGGCGAGATCGGAGTCCCCCACGAAAGTGCATAAGCGGCCCTCAGTCCCAAGACTGTTCTCTGGACTTCCGCACTTGCCGTCCGCACGCGCCCTACGTCGGCCAACGTAGCCTTGCAGGCGAAGGGATACGTATTCTCAAGCACCCAATCGCGGGCCGGCCCGAACTCGAGAAGCGATCTCCCCGTCGGGTTCAGCGACCCCACAAACGAATAGTCCGCCCACGATTGACCGCTTACCGTATGCACGGCCAAAATCTTAGCGACCTCGAGGTCACCCGCATGGATCGAAACGACTCCATTGCTCACCAGCCAGTGCCGGTTGGCGAAGAGCGCGCGTCCCCTAGCAGTTAGGCGGAACTCCGCCCCGCGGCCCAGCTTCGAATCTGTCGCAGCATAGCTGTCCAGGATCCCAGTCTTTACGAGGTCATCATAGTACCGGTAGCGGATCGACACCGGAGCATCGAGTTGTATGACGATCGTGGCCCTCTCGCGCAGCAGACTGTTGACCGCGCTTCGCGCTTCCGCGTATGAAATATCGTCGGCAAGTGCGCCGAGCGAAGTGACGCAAAAAATTAGTAAACCGCAAGCGAAGCCCGCAGAAAGACCTAACGCCCTCAAGGAATGTGCCGAGCGCATGAGATGGCAGCGATTCATCGCGCCATGGCGTGACGCATCAGCCGGGTCTAAGCGGACTATGAGTACCGCACACCTTCGTCATCAGCCATAGCCCCCCAGGCTGTTCCCTTGCCATACAGTAGCCGTTTTCCGGAAAGCCGCTGCAACGCCAAAAAAGGGCGCGCGGATCCGCAAGCGTCGATGATTTGCTCGGGTCGGAGAGTTGAACGCGAATCTTCCCATCGCCGTACGTTATGGACTCGACCGAACCTTGCTTCACAAACTCGGGCTCGCCAAGCAGCTTCGTCAACTCGCGTAAAGAAAATGTGCCCTTAGCCACCGCAGCCATCCCCGAAGGAACGCCTGACCGAAGCCCGCTCGCCCATCCCCGTGTCAAGCCCCATCACGCGGTCCCGCGTCGGAGGCCGCACCGTCAACGCGAAGCCCGCCGCAACCAGCAAAGCACACGAGCGCATCACCGGCACGACAGACCTAGGAGCGTGACGCGTCCACATGGTAGCTCACTTCACGCCGAAGCCCGGCTTCTCCCATGCCGAAACTCCGTCCGCATCACTCGGCGCGTCCATGCTCTGCGACGCTTTCGTCACTTGAGCGATCGTCGCAATACCGTCGCGATCTCGACTTCCGAATAGCCGCGTTGCCCGAGCGTCGCGATGAAACGCGCGACCGTCTCCTGTAACTTGCGCGCTCGCGTCGGCTTATCGTTTGCGGGCACGTCCGCGGACACGCGGGTACCTCGCCGTCCATCGCATGTTACTAAGCCTTCTTCTTGGAGTTCGGCGTACGCCCGCGCCACGGTGTTGGGCGCCACGCCAAGATCGCCCGCGAGCTGTCGAACCGTCGGCAGACTGTCGCCTGCGCGCAGATCACCGCGTTCGATCAGGCTGCGGAATTGATCCATGATCTGCTGGAACGGCGCAAGATCCGGATCGACGGCAAGAAAAAGCTCATTCACGAGGCGGCGCACGTCAGCCGGTTCAGCCGCCGCCAATACAGCATCACCCACGCCCACAACGCCGCCCACGTGACGAACGAGACGAGAGGAAGCATTCGTTGCAACGGCGGGACGGTCGGCAGTGAGGCGTTCACGAAGCTCAAGAATACGAAGATGCTGCCGATTGCGAGCACGGCGGACATGCCGGCTCTTAGAGAACGCGAAGCGCGATCGCGCAGGCGCTCGGATTGCACGTCGTCCCCTCGTAACTGGACCGGCGCACTCGCAATGCGCCAGGCGATACCGGCCATGACCAGAGCGCAGATTCCGACCATCACCGCCCCGGCCCGCTGCTCCTTAAGCATCACGTACGGCACGAGCATCAGCACCGACGCAACCGCGATCGCGACCCAGACGGCCGGAACAGCTTCGGCCGCGGGGCGAGGAGCAAGCGACGCAACCCTGCGCCTGCGCGCACGCTCCTCCCGCATCAGGTCAAAAAGGAGACCGGCTACCAACACCACGCATAGCATCCCGTAGCCAACGACCGGTGCGACGACGCCGAGAAAGACAAGCAGCGCAATCACGAGCGCATCCGCCGCAACGACGAAGCGCGGGAGTGCCGACGCCCCATCGCAGCGGGCCGCGCGCGCACCCAGAACGAGATTCGTTAGTACCGCCCACACGCCCACCGCACTGACGGTAAGAGCCGGAAGAGATGCTGCCATATGCATTGTACCAACCTATAACACAAAGACCAACTTTGTGTCAAGTCCTGATACGAACCCGAAGGGCGACCAGCTAGACCAACTAGAGGTTAGGGTAGCCCAGGGCCGCCCCCCCGGCGGGGGCACGTGCCGAGGCGGGCGTATAACACGTGCATGCCAACCGTGCGACAGCAGTATCCTTCGCAGACCCCGCAGACGCTTCGCCGCCGGCGGTTGGCGTTGATTGCGGCGAACGTGGCTGGCGTCATCGCCATGGCAAACGGGGCTTGGGCACTGACGCAGCTTGTGCGAGGACCGGCCGGCGTTTTGATAGCCTGGCTTCAAATTGCCGCCGGCATAGCAGTGTGCGGCGTTTCGTGGTATGAATGGACTCGCGCTAGAGCGTAGTCCGGACCCGCAACCGGACAATGACGAAGCGCCCCGAAGATTCTGCCCCGAGCCCTCTTGCGAATAAAGCGTCACCCTGAACCTGGCGAGCAGCTGCGTAGCCAAATCTCCGGTGCCGGCCCCCAGTGTCCCCTGAGCTTGTCGAAGGGCGA
>PMFP01000042.1:34132-47200 GCA_003155175.1 Vulcanimicrobiota bacterium | reverse complement strand
GGCGCCGCGTGCGAGGCTGCGGGCCGGGAAGGCGCGGCATGTGAGGGAGCGGGCCGCGAGGGCGCCGCGTGGGAGGGAGCAGGCCGCGACGGCGCGGAGCGCGCCGGTGCGGAATGGCCGCCACCGCCGCCCGACGGACGCCCGCCTCCGCCGCCGCCGCGCGTCGGGTTTGCGAGCGCGACGGCCGACGAATCGACGACCATGATCAAAGCGCNNTTCCGCTGGAGAAGTCCAGCGGCTTGGTCTGCCCGCCTTGCGTGAGCGTCATGTGCGTGAGCAGACAGCGGTAGACTTCGCCGACGTACGAGCACGCGGCCTGATCGATCGTCAGCACGCCCTTGCCGTCCGCCGTCGTGATCGTGAGCGTTTTCGCGTCCTTCGAATAGTCTATGCGCGCGTCGGGATACTCTTGAATGGATCCGTTACTCTGCTGGACGCGAACCAGCCCGGTAGCGCCGGCCGGCGCGGCGAGTACGGCAGCGCAAGAAAGTCCGATCAGCACGGCGCGGAGCGTCCGGGAGAAGTTGCGGTGCATATGCGGTACTCCAATGGTCGTCAAGTCGTTTCGGGTAACATGCGGCGGTCCATCACCAACTTACCTTAGAGCCGGTATCCTTAGAGGCGTTATCATAGGATAACCATAAGTAGCGGCTACGAATCGGCCGACGCCACCGAAGGACGCGCCCTGAGTTGAGAGACCCGGAACTGATTGAATCGCCCCCATCCCTGGCGCGCCTCGGAGAGTTCCTTCGTGGAAGGCGTTTGTCGCTCGCGCCCGAGCACGCCGGCGTGAAGGTGACGCGTAAGCGCCGGACGCCGGGCCTTCGTCGTGAGGAGGTCGCCGCGCTCGCCGGCATCAGCCTCGACTGGTACACGCGGATCGAAGTCGGCACCGGCGCCGTCCCGTCCGTCCAGACGCTCGTCTCGATCGCCCGCGCTTTGCAGCTGGGCGACCTGGACACGCGCTATCTTTTCGAGATTGCCGGACTGCCGATACCGCGGCAACAGCGCCCGGGCGCGCAAGCCGTCTCCCTTGTCGCCCTCGAGCACGCCATTATCAATACGCGCGACACCGCCGCGGTCATGTACGACGTGTACGGGTCGCCGCTCTGCTGGAATGCCGCCGCCGACGGCCTATTCCGGTGGTCTACCTATCCCGACGCGTTCAGCCGAAACATGATCGTCGCAGGGCTAAACAACGCGTACTATCGCGACCTATTCGGTAAAGACTTCACGACGATCGCCCGCAACGTCGTCGGGATGTTCCGGCGCGCCTACACCACGACCGACGCGCCGCCGCTCGCTCACCGCGTGTACGAGTACGCGAAGACGCAACCAATCTTTCAAGAGATGTGGAACGAGCACAGCGTCTCGGACGAGTATACGCCGCCCGGCCCCATGCTTCGCTACGTGCCCGAAGTGGGCGAGTTGTGCCTGGACTACACCGACGTCGTCCCGGCCCACAACCCGGCCGTCATCGTGCGCTTCATCGCACCGCACGACGAGGCCACGCGCGCGAAACTTGCAAAACTGATCGAACTGGGCAAGCCCGGCCGTCTCTCGGATTCCGCCGTTCAATAGCGCCAGCGAGCGATAGAGGTAAACGGCGAGAGCAGGGGCGGATCGTAGCCCTCGAGCCGCGTGGGGATGACGTCGATCTGGGAGATCTGGCAGAGAAAATCGTACGGCAGGTCGGCAAGAATCTGGCGTTGCACGAACGCATAGTCGCGCATCCGCGACGCTCGGTCGAACGACGACGCGCCGTCGCGCAGCGCGCGATCCACGGACGCATTGCAATACCGCGCGTCGTTAAACCCGTTCGGACCGCGCTGGCTGCACGCCAGCAGCCACGACGCGTCGGGATCGTAGGTCGACTGGTATCCGTAGATGGCCGTCTGGTAACGCCCTTGCATGATCGGCCCGTCCGTGGCGAAAAATTGCTCCGGCGCGTAGCGCTTCTGCTCGACGTCAATGCCTACGGCTCTCTCTTGCGCGGCGACGAGCACGGCAAGCTCCGAATCGACCTGCATCCCCGTGCGCGTCGCGACCTGCATCTCCAGCCGGAGCCCGTTCTTGATGCGAATGCCGTCCGGTCCGGGAATCCAGCCGTCGCGCGAGAGCAGATCCGCTGCCGCACGCGGATCGTACGGAACGTTACCCACGCGAGGGTCGAACGCCCACGTGAAGAGCCCGCGCATGCCCGTATCGGGATCGTAGATTCCATGCGTCACCTTGGCGACGAGCGAGCGCCGGTCGATGGCAAGCGCGAACGCGCGGCGCACCGCGGCATCGCCCGCCACCGGGTCGGTCAGGTTGAACAGAACGGCATAAAAGTACGGTACGGGCGTGACGACCACGCGATGATTGGGAATCGTTCGCAGCTCGGCGATCCTCGAAACGTCGGCGGCGAAGACGGCATCGGCTTCGCCCGTCGTCAATTGCGCGATCGCCGTTGACGAATCGTGCACGAACCGCAGCGTCACGCCGTCTAGGCCGGGTCTTCCCGCATAGTACGCGGCGTTTGCTCTCGCGTAGATCGCGTCTCCGCGCGCCCACCGTGCGAACGCGAACGGACCCGAGCCGACCGGCAATTCGTTGAAGGCGGCGTGGTTCAAGTTCGGGAGCGAGGCCAGCAGATGCGCAGGCAAGATCGGATAGTTGCTGTCGCCGCCGAAGAAGTACGAGACGATCGGGGAATAGGGATGCTTGAGCCGCACGACGACCGTGTACGCATCCGGCGTGTCCACGCCGGCCGCCTGATCGTAACCGTACCGCGACGGAATATTGTTCGCGGGATTCATGATCGCGCGATACGTAAACGCCACGTCGCGCGAAGTAAATGCGGTTCCGTCTTGCCATTTCACGCCGCGCCGCAACGTGTAGAGGATGCGCGTTCCGTCGCGCGAGATGCCTCCGTTGGCGAGCGTCGGCACGCCCGCGAGATCGGCGACGATGTTGCCGTGCGAATCGTAGTTCGTGAGATACGAGAACCCGATCTCGCTCACCGCATAGCTCACCGCGCCCTCGAGATAGAGCGGATTGAGGGAAACGGGCTCCTGCGAATATGCAACGACGAGCGAATTCCCGTGCGCGGACGGCGCCGGCCCCGCCTTGCTGCAGGCGGCGAGAGCGGCTATGCACGCGAGCGCGGAGATCCATCGCACGATCATTCCGCAGGTTTGCCTCCGCGCTCGCGGCACCCCTGGCCGGCCTCGCGGGGCAGGTTTATCAAACCCACCTAGCAATAGAGGAAGCGTGCGACATTTGAGCGCCCTTGCGGTCGTTTCCGCGTTGCTTTTGTCCGGCTGCGGCGGCGGAGACGGAGGCACCGCCGCCGTGCCCACCGGCCCGTCCGGGACCTCGAGCGCAGCCTTGGTCGTCAAGATCCCCGCGCCGGCCGCCGCCGGCCACGCGGTGCGCCCCAGCTACATCTCGCCTTCGACGCAGTCGCTGGCGGTATCGGTCGGCGGCGAGTCGTCCACGGTCGTCGCCAACCTCACGCCGAGTTCGCCGGGCTGCGTTCCGGCAACGGGCTCGACGCCGCTGACGTGCACCGTCACGGTGACCGCACCGGTGGGAAGCGATACGTTCACCGTCACCATGTACGACGGCCTCAACGCATCGGGCAACGTGCTGAGCAAAGGTTCGGTCACCGCGAACGTCTCCGCGAATCAAACGACCCCGATCCACGTCGTCACCAACGGAACGGTCTGCGCCATCAGCGTCACGCTTGGCAATCCGTCGCCGCCGCAAGGAACGGCCGCGACGATACCCGTGACGGTCGCGGTGTACGACGCCGCGGGCAACGTCATCATCGCTCCCGGCTCGTATAGCGCGCCCATCGCGCTGAGCGACAGCGATTCGAAGTACACGACGCTCTCGACCGCGACGGTGACCGCGCCCGGCCAACCCGTCACGCTGGCCTACACCGGCGGCCCGCTCGCGACCGCGACCATCTCCGCATCGTCGCCGGGCATTCCGGCGGGGAAAATCACGAACGCCGTGCTGACGCCGTCGGGCGGCGCTGCGATCGCCGCCATCAAACTCATCGTAGCAAGCGCGTCGCTCACGCCGCGCACGCCCTCGAGCACGAACCTGACGGTGACCGCGCTCAACGCGAGCGGCGGCGTCATCTCCGGAACCTATCCGTCGCCGATCGCGCTGTCGACCACGAATGCCGCGCTCACGTTGAACCCGAAGACGGTCACCGCATCCGGCCAGCCCGTCACCGTGACGTACTCCGGCTCGACGCTCGTCTACGGCAACGTCTCCGTCACCGCGAGCGCCCCCGGCGTGCCGCCCGCCGGCGTCACGGCCGCGGCCTTCGCGCCCAAGACGCCGTGCTTGCCGACGTTCACGCACAAGAACCTGTACGTCATGTGGGACACGGCGAGCGTCCAAGACGTGTACCGCTACGCACCCCCCTATACCGGCGCGCCGACGGCGCTCAACACCATCACCTACGGCGTCTACATGACGATCGATCCGCTCGGCCGCATCTTCGTCGCGCAGGCCAACACCTCGGGATACCCGGGACCGAGCGCCAACGTCGTCTACATGTCGCCGCCGTACGCGACGGCGCCCGTCGCGGTGACGCCCGCAAACCTTAGTATCTACGGAACGGCTCTCGACGACAAAGGCGACCTGTTCGTCGCGCAGGTCAACGGACCGATCCTGAGCGCTCCGGGCCCCGTGCCGGCGACCGGCTTCTACGCGACGCCCGCGGCGTTGCCGAATTCGCCGACCGGCGTCTACTCGCTCGCCGTGGATAACTACTGCAACGTCATCGCGGGCGGAGCCAACGGGACGATCTACGTCTTGGGGACGACCGGCCAGCCCGGCGGCGGCTACGGCCAAGTGACGCCCGTCGTCAACTCGACGCTCGCACCGGCCGGCGGCGTCGGTGGAACGACGCTCGATGCCAAGGGAGACGTCTTCTTCGTCGTCGGCTCGCAGATCTACGAGCTCGCGCCGCCCTACTCGAAGAAGCCTACCGCACTCATCAACATCCCCGGCGCCGGCATCACGTCCATGACGATCGATACCTCGGGAAATCTCATCACCGCCGATTATTCGAACAACAAAATCGAGAAAATCGCTCCCCCGTACACGTCGTACACGACGATCATCAGCGGCGTGCTCTCCAACGCAGCCGCCGTCGTGATCGGTCCGTAGCCGGCAGTCGCACTTCTCCCACGGTGGTTCACGCTTTGAAACACACAATCGTAAATCGGCAAACGATCGCCTTGATGGCGTGCGCGATGCTGCTGCTTCCGATAACCGTCGTCGCGCCGGCTGCGGCGAGCGCGGATTCGCAAGCCGTAGGCGTCATCACGTCGGTGGCACGCGGCAACGAAGGCACGGACCTGAAGATCACGGTAAACGGCGTGTCCACGCGCTTCTGGTTCGACAACGCCTCGAACTTTGCGATTAACGGACGCGAGCCGAATTGCCAAGGCACGGACAGCTTCGGTGAGTTTACGAGCGGGAAGATGCCGAACTGTCCCGGCTGGTCGCCCGTTACGATCGGAAAGACGCGCGTGCGCGTTTCATATCACAAGACCGCGGCGAGCGGCGCCGTCGTTCTCGTGGCAAGCTCCCTGACCACGCTATAGCGAGGTTACCGGCCCGGGTTGGTCGCCGTTCCCGGAACGCCCGCGTAGTAGCCGGTGCCGGCGAAGGCACTGCCCACGGGCGTTCCCAGGCCGAGGACCGGATCCCAGTATCCGGCGTTGGTCGAATAGCCGTTGTTGCCGCGAATTGCGCGCCGGAACATGCCGGCGTGTTTTGCCTCGGCGTAGATCCAGGCATGCATGTCGCCCTGGCCGCTACGCTGGAGTTCGTCTCGCAACGCGACGAGGCCGACGATGTCCGGCGACGCGGCGCTCGTCCCGATGAGCTCGACCCATTTGCCGGCCAGATAAACGTAGTCGCTGCTTGCGTCCGTCGAGCGGCCCGCGCCGCCGCCGGGGCAGCATCCCATGTGCAGCGACAGGTCCGGCACGCCGCGGCCGGTGCTGCTCACGAATCCGTACTGCCACGACGGGCGCGCGTAGCCTCCGCTGTAGCCCCCGCCCGAACCCCAGTACTTCCCGCCTCCGACGGCGTAGTCGTAGGCGGTTTCGCCGTAATATGCCGACGCGTAATTTCCCGCGGCGTGCGTCGTTTCTAAGTCCGTGCCTCCGACCGACAGAACGTTCGGATCCGACGCTGGCCACATGACGCCGACTTTGTTGAGCGACCCATCCGGGCATCCGAATGCCGACCAATCGCCGCTGGCCGCAACCCACGTCATGCCGACGGCCGAACCCTCGACAAAGTATCCGTCAACGTCGTTGAGATAGCTGATGCCCGACGAGTTGTCGAAATCAGCTTCGCACTGTCCGAACGACGAGTTCACGACCAGAACCTTGGAATTGTTGTATGCGGCGTCGTAGGCTTCCAGCACGTACGAATCGGAGAGCGCCGGTATGGAGTATACGTCGATGGACGCGCCCGGTGCGATGCCGCCCGACTGTTCGACGTCCAGCGTTCCCTCGCCGGTGTCCAGCGGCCCACCCCCCGCGATCTTGACCGTCGACATCGCCAAAGCCCGATGGTTGAGCGCGTAAGAGGAAAAGGCAGCGACGTCGGTCGCGCGGACCTGCGCGTCAATCACGATCGCGATGGTCACGCCGGATCCGTTCGCCACCGCGACGCTCGGGAAATGGTACGCTTGCCGAAGGTCGGGCGGATAGTACGGCCCGTACTTGCCCGCGATGCTGTCCGGCGTTCTTCCCGGGGGCACAACGCCGGCGATCTGTGAAAACGTCTCGAACGGCGCCCTGTTGTCCAGCCCGACGACGTGCGCGCCCAGCGCCGCGAAGGCTTGCGGAAGCCGCAGCGGCGTTTGCGCGACGGCGCGCGTGCTGACCTCGCCGGTGCGGCTCGTGTACTGCACGCCCGTTATCGTCGTGCCGAAGAACGACGCGATCGACGACGACGGCGCCCAGGCGAAAACGGCGTGCGCGCCGGTCTGCGTCGAGAATCCCGCCGCGCGCAATTGCGCGGCGACGGCTTCTAGATCCGCAGGGCGTGGGTCGTAGGTATCCGCGATATATTGCCGCGTAAGGAAGTGCCGGAATTGCGGCGATGACGGATCGCCGATCTGCGCCGCTTTCGCTTCAAGTTCGGCGCGATTTCGCATCGGCAGCACGACCGCGATGGGAACGTCTCCCGCGGGTGCAGCAACCGGGATCGGCGCGCGCTCCAGATCGAGCGCGTTCTGCAGACCCGCCGCGCTGGGCGCGTTCGCTGCCGTGCCGCCGACGGGCGGAACGCCGCCCAGCGACGCGTCGTGGCCGGCGCACGATGCGAGGATGGCGCCCAAAGCGGCGACGGAAAGACGAGCTGTAAGACGGTTCATAACGCCCTCACGATTGGCCGACGCAAATCCGATGCGCTGAACGCATCTTCTGTAGCGGTCTTCGGCAGCAAAGCTCCCTTCTTTACGGAGCGAGCGACCTACCGCACCACGGCTTGACAAGTGACTAAATAGTCACATATTATGCTGCCTGTGGACGAGGTATTTCGAGCGCTGGCCGACCCGACGCGCCGCGGGCTCCTCGACGCACTGCTCGCGCGCGACGGGCAGACGCTCGGCGAGCTCCAGCAACGGCTTCCGATGACGCGCTTTGGCGTCATGAAGCATTTGCGCGTGCTTGAAAAAGCCGGGCTCGTCGTGACGCGCCGCCGCGGACGCGAGAAATTGCACTTCCTCAACCCCGTCCCGATCCGGCTCATCCACGACCGCTGGGTCGGCAAGTATGCCGAACCGCGGGCCCTGGCGTTGGTCAGCGTAACACGGTGAGCACGATACTCTCCCGCGATCCCGGAAAATGGCGTTCGAACAGAACGCCCTTCTGGCGCGCGAGAAGAGCGGTTACGTCGTTGCTTCGATCCACGCTCGTGGGATAGTACCCGGCGCGATCGGTCGTTCCGAAAATCACGACCCGTGCGTGAAGGGCCTGCGACAGATCGCGTATCTGCCGAGCCTCGTCGCGCACGAAGTTTGGCTGGTTCCAGCGGCGCGGATCGAGATTGTAGAACTGCGGTGCGTCCCACGTACCCACACCGCGAAGGACGATCCCCGGCCGGCCGCGCGCGTAATAATAGATCGTCGGGCCCAAGAAATCGGGAGCGGCGACGACCAGCGTCGGCCCTCGATCGCAGCAGCTCGAAAACGCGGCAAAGGCAGCGCGGCCGCCCGAAATCGGCCCGCTACCTCGGGCGTACACGCGCGGGTAGGCCACGAGTCCCGCCACGATTGCGTAGGCGAGCGGCAGTGCGGCGAGCCATCGCAGCGAGGGGATGGGTCGGAGCCACGTAACGAACATGGAGACGAGCAAACCCATCAACGCCCATACGGCCGGCGCGTACGGCGTGAGATGACGCTCGATGGGCAACCCGCGCGCGATGCTCGCACCGATGCCGAGAACGACGACCGTCAACATGACCGCGGTCAACGCGTCGCGCTCGTCGCGCCGGCGGAAGGCAAGGGTGCCGAGCCAAACGGCAACGCCCACGGCGAGGAGCACGTTGAGCTGGTAGTGCATCGAACCAAACGGCGAGAACGCGTTGAGATGATCGGAAATGCGATCGAACCAGTGCAGCTCGCGTACGTCGGGGAGCCGCGGAAGTTTTTCCTCGGCGGCGCGCAGGGGCAACAGCAACGGCAATCCGGCGGCTGATGCCGCAAGCGAGCTCGCCGCCAGCGCGTAGGAGGCCGCGTTGCGGCGAACGCCGGCATTGACGACCGCACACATCGCCAGCGCCGCCACGATGACCAGGCCCGTGAAGTGCGTCGCGACCAGGAGAAATCCGCAGACGAAGACGGCGATGCAGGCCGCCGGCTTCGGGCGCCGATCGCGTTCCAGCAACGCTCGGGAAAACGCAATGAGGAGAAGCCCCGCCAGGAACATGACGAGGGCGTACGATCGCGCCTCCACGTCGAGCGCGATGGCAAGCGGGGACAGCGTGGCGGCGCCCGCACACACGATCGCGCCAACGCGGCCCGCAATCAGTTTCCCGAACACGTACATCACGCCGATCGTCGCAAGCCCGAAGATCAGCGACGGGACGTGCAGCGCGACCTCGCTCGTGCCGGCCGCACGCGTCCAGTAAAACATGACGATGAAATACAGGGGTGGCGTCAGTTCCGTGACGGGCAGATGCGCGAGCATCGCCCCTAGCGAAGGCGCCAACACGTCGGCGTAGGTCGAACCTTCGTCGCGCCAGATTCCCCGGGTCAGAAGCGGGAGGCGAAGCGCGAGGCCGACGGCCGTAAAGAGGACGATTGCCAGGCCGTCAATCCAGCCCGGTCGAGCTCCGCGGGTGTCGCCGTCCGCGGCGCCGGCGATACTCGAAAGCGGGAAAGGCAGAGTCCCGGGCTTTGGGGGCGAAGGCCGCATCATGTCCGAGCTGATCTTCTTTGCGAATCCATTGTTGCTGCCGCTGGTGCTGGTCGTCGTGCTGACCCTGGCAATCGAGTTCCCCTTCCGGTTCGCGCGGGCGTGGTTGCCCGACGAAGTGGTGGACAAAGACAGCTGGAACACCGTGCAAGCCGGACTGATTACGTTGGCGGCTTTCGTGCTAAGTCTTTCGTTTTCGCAGGCCTCAGCTCGCTTCGACGTGCGGCGCGAACTGGTCGTGAAAGAAGCGAACGCGATCGGAACGACCTGGCTTCGCGCGGACCAGCTCCCGTCCGCCCAAGCCAAGCGCTTTCGGCAAATCTTGACCGATTACACGGCCAAGAGATTAGAATCGGATGAAACGCCGGAAGACCAGCCGGCATTTTACGAGATCATCCGGCAGGCGAATCTCGATCAGGACCGTCTTTGGGCGATCGTGTCGCCGGCTCTGCGCGAACATCCGTATCTCGGCTTATCGCTGCTCATGCAGACCCTCAACGACACGATTGACGTCTCCGGAGAACAGGTCCAAGCGCTGATCGAGCACGTCCCGACCGCGATCCTCACGCTGATGCTGCTTCTCCTCACCCTCGCCATGCTCTCCACCGGCATTCGCTTCGCGCGCGACCGGTCGAGGCCGGTCTTCTTGAGCACGCTCTTCGTGTTCGCGTGCGTCGTCGTCGTGAGCATGGTGGTGGATTACGACCGGCCGCAGAGCGGCTTCGTCAAAGTCGATCTCCGCCCCATGCAAGTGCAGCTCGCATCCATGCGCGAGGCGCCATAGCGACGAAAGGGCCGAGCTTCGGCACGGCCGGAAATCGATCCGGAACCTGGACGCTCGTCGCGAGCGTCGTCGGATCGAGCCTGGTCTTCATCGACGGGACGGTCGTCTCCATCGCGTTGCCGGTACTCCAGCGCGATTTTCATGCCACCGCTGCGCAGGCGCAATGGGTGATCGAGGCCTACGCGCTGGTGCTCGGCGCCCTCATGCTCTTGTGCGGCGCGCTCGCGGATCGCTACGGTCGCAAGCGCCTCTTCATCGTGGGCACGGCCGTCTTCGCGATCGGATCGCTGGCGTGCGCGTTCGCCGGCTCGATCGAAGCGCTCGTCGCGGCGCGCGTGCTGCAGGCCGCCGGCGGGACGATGCTCGCGCCCGCAAGTCTAGCGATGCTCAGCGCGTGCTTCGAAGGCGAGGCCCGAGGAAAGGCGATCGGGACCTGGTCGGCCTTTACGGCGATTACGTCCATGATCGGACCCGTCGCGGGAGGCGTGCTGCTCGACCACGCCGGCTGGCGCTGGATTTTCGGCATCAACCTTCCGGTCGCGATGGTCGCGATCGGTCTCGCCGTGCTGCACGTGCGCGAGAGCCGCGACGAAGAACTGCGCGGCCGGCTCGACGTCGGCGGCTCCGCGCTCGTGACGGCCGGTCTCGGCGCGGTGGTCTATGCGTTCATCGAGGCGTCCGTCTCCGGTTGGGGCGCGACGCGAGTCCGCGTTGCGATGCCGGCCGGCATTCTGCTTCTGGCTGCGTTTTGGTGGTGGGAAGGGAGCGTCGCCGAGCCGATCCTTCCGCGACGGCTGTTCGCGTCGCGCGCGTTCTCCGGCATCAACCTCATGACGTTCCTTCTGTATGCCGCGCTCGGCGCGCTCTTCTACTTTCTCCCCTTCGTGATGATCCAAGTTGACGGTTACAGTGGAACGGTCGCCGGCGCCGCCATGCTGCCGTTCATGGTGCTGCTCGTCTTGCTCTCGCGTTTGGCAGGGGCTCTGGTGTATCGCATCGGCGCGCGGGCCACGCTGCTGGCCGGCTCGCTCGCGACGGCCGGCGGCTATGCGGCCTTCGCCCTGCTCGGTGATCTCCGGTATTGGGAATCCATCTTTCCAGCGACGGTGCTCGTCGGAATAGGGATGGGACTGACCGTCGCACCGTTGACGACGACGGTGATGGAATCGGTGCGTGATACCGAAGTCGGCCTCGCATCCGGCGTCAACAACGCGGTCTCGCGCGTTGCCGGTCTGCTCGCCGTCGCAATCTTCGGCTTCTTGCTGGCGGCGGTCTTCAACGCACGGCTCGACCAACGTTTGAGCGTTACATCGCTGCAACCGGTCGCACGCGCCCAAGTCGAGCAGCAACGCTCCGCGCTCTCCGGCGCCGTCGTCGCCGATCCCGCAGCTCGCGCAATCGTCTTCGATTCTTACAAGGACGGATTCCGCGCCGTGGCGCTCGCCTGCGCGGGCTTGGCGATCCTATCGGCCGCAACCGCGCAGCTCACGCTGCGAACCGTTAAGCCGGCCTGAGCAAAGACGCGCGCCCCTATCGTGAGGCGGCCTGGATGGCGCGAACCTCCGCGGCAAGAACGGCCAGTTTCTTGTCGAGCGCGGCATCGCGCTGCTGCAACTGCGCGTCCCTGCGCTGCAATTCGGTATCCCTGCGCTCCAGCGCACCGATCGCCTTGTCGCGGGCTGCGACGCGCGAGTTCAGCGCCTTGATCGCAGCGAGCGCGACGCCGTCTTCGTCAATGGACGTGATGTGCCGGTTATCTTCGCCGACGTTAAAGGCCGCAAAGAAATCCTGGGCCATCGGACCGACGTGACGCACGCCGCGCTCGGTCGTGTAACTCCACTCGTCGATCGGCAGCGTCGCGACGCGGGCGAGAATATCGTCGTCGCTCACGGAGACGATATCGCTCTTGGCGTTGCGATCGCTCAACATCGACCACGAGCCCGAACCCTTAGGCAGCGTCACGCCGCTCCCCAGGTTCGCCGACGAATAAAACGTGACGCCGCCGCTGGCGCGCACGAGAAACTGGTTGGCCGCCGTGCCTTTGAGCGCCGTTGCTCCCGAAGCAAAGTCGCTCCACACGAAGTCGCCCCCATAGGCCGCCGTCGAACCGATGCCGGCTGCGAAGCTTCCCTCGCCCGTTGCAAGATTGTTCTTGCCGCCGGGAACGGTCGCAACTTCGCCGGCTTTATTTCCGTAGCCGCCGCCGACGACGCCCCAGGCGCCCGGAATCTGGTTTCCCTGGCCGCCGCCGACGACGCCGAGGGGTCCCGCCACGCCGTTGGATGAGCCGCTTCCCACGAAGCCTCCGCTACCGCTCACAAGATTGGAAGCGCCCGCGCCGATAAACCCATTGCTGCCGGTCACGTGGTTTCCGGTGCCTTCGCCGACGAAGCCGTCCTGGCCGTTGACGCCGTTTCCGCTGCCGCCCACGATGGCGCCGCTTTGCAACAGGCTGTTCGTGTCGCCGCCGCCGATAAATCCCTCGTATCCGTTGATACCGATCCCGTTTTGGTATCCGGTGAGGATCGCCGAACGCGTGCCGTCATTAACGTTGGACTGCCCGGTTCCGATGAAGCTTTCAAGGCCGTTGACGGCGTTCGACTGCCCGCCGGCGATAGCGCCCGCCGAGCCGCTCTCGATATTCGACTGCCCTCCGCCGATGAAGCCTTCCGTAGCGGCCGCGGTGACGCTGCTGCTTTCCCCCGCGACAATCCCGCCCGCCGATGCGGCGACGGTATTTTGTTGTCCGGCCCCGACGAAGCCGTAGCTTGCGGTCACGGTGTTGCTCGCGCCACCGGAGACCGCGCCGTTGCTGCCGCCGTTGATGAGGTTGTA
>PMFP01000042.1:30687-34109 GCA_003155175.1 Vulcanimicrobiota bacterium | reverse complement strand
CGGGCGGCTTGCACGACGGTTCCGGAACCACCGCGCGCCGCACCGTTCCGCGGTTCGCAACGCGGCCCGCAACCGCGGGAAGCGCCGCGATACCCGCGCTCCTGGCCGCACCCGACGCCGCGGATCCTCCCGGCGCGCCGGAGTCCACGGCGCCGGAGCACGCCGCGAGTCCGCACGCAGCGGCAAGCAAGATGCAAAATACGCTCGGGATTGCACGATAGTGAAGCATCGGTCTTACGATCCTTTCAAGAAACGGCTCTAACGCTTAAGGCGGCGTACCGGGGAGCCACTTGAACGGTGTGGCGTTCTGGAAATCGCCGGAGGTCTCACCCGAGAACACCTCGCCGTGCGCGATCGTCAGTTCCTTGACCGGCGCGCCGGGTTTGAGATCGAGTTTGCTCATCGAAACCCAGAACGTGTTCGGCCGCGTCGCGGAGTCGAAGTAGTAGATGAGGTTCTTCTGGTCCGACACCGTGCGCCAAATCGTCGACGAAATGTTCGGCTGATCCGGCGTGGCGATGCCGAGCGGAACGCTGACGGCACGCTGCACGCTCATGACCGAGGCCACCGCTTGGTAGGTATACGACTTATCCGGAACGCCGGCGATGTAGTGTGGATCGAGCTGCCGCGGAATGGCGCCGAGCAGAAACGAGGCGCGCGCGAAACGGTCGGCCGCGCTGTTGGTGCCTGGAAGAAATTTCAAGCCTCCAATGTTCGCCCAGTACGCGTTGAGCGCAAGCTGTTGGCTGTAGATCGGCGAATTGGTCATGACGACGTACTGCTTGCCGTGGTGGATCGTGAGCTCGCCGTCCACGTATTCGAGTATGGCCGAGTCCCCGGTCGCGTCCGAAATGGCAAGGTGCAGCGCGGTCGGCGCGCCGTTGGGGAGAACCGGCGCCAGCATGTTGAACGGCTCGGCGTGCAATGCGTCAACCGCCTCGTCCACCGTCGCAAAATTGTCCAGCACGTACTGCGCCCACAGCGAGATCGAGAGGTACGGCTTGCCCGCGACCGGCTTGGGGTACTGCGACTCCGCGAGGTAAAGGAGGTTGGTGACCAGACCCTTCTCGTTCATTCCGTCGGCGGTGCCGACGTCGTAACCCGACGCAAGCACGCTGCCGTACTTCGACGTCCAGGTCAGCGAATTCGGTCCGGAGGCGCCGTTCCGGGCCATGCCCGCCGGAAACACCCAGAGGTTCGTCCCCATGTCCTCTTCCCAGTCCATGTTGCGACCGGTAATCACCAGCCCGTCGGCACCCACGTACAGCGTGCGCGTGCATGCCATGGCGCTTCCCGGTACGACGGAGCAGAGCAGAGCCGCAAGAAGCGGAACGGCGGCAAATCGTGCGAGGTTCTTCTTCATTGACATGGTCCTCCAGACGATAGCGTGTTCCGCTCCGCCCGGATGCTTGCCTCCGGTACCTTCGAACGAGCGTAGGGCAAAGTAGGAGGCCGGGGCGAATGTCGAGGCGTGAACCGCCATATCAGCCCCACCATCCCCATCGTCGAAATCGTTCTCGCGGCGGTGGCCGTGGCCGTCGTCATCTACGTCTTTGCGCGCTGGCGGGGCAGCGCCCAGGATCACGACGCGCTGCATCAACTCCCCGACGCCAAGCTTCGCGAAACGACGCTCGAGTTTACGCCGCACATTCGGCAATTCGAAGCCGAACGCCGCACTGAGGAAGAGATCGTCATCCGGGAGTATCTCGAAACCAAGCAGAATCCGCCACCCAAATATAACGAAGACCGCGCGTTTACCGCGCGCAAATTGAAAGTCCAGCAGCTCAGCGACGGCACGAAGGCCGCCTGGCAGCAGCGCTACCTCAAGAAGGCGGTGGCGCTGCGGCACGAACTCGAACGGCGCATCGGCAAAAAGCGCGCCTCGCAGCTGCACGACGAGCGCTACCGCCTCGTCGCATTCGACGGAGAAGTCACCGGCAACGCTCCGATCGCCGCCGCGGCCGGCTACCTCGAATCGCTCGCCCACGAGCTCCCCGACGACTAAAACCCCGCCCGTCGTGCGACGGAGACTCCGGGCGTTCTTCTGGGAGGGCTCCCCTAACGGCGAGTCCGGCGCAAAGCGCTCACTTCGATGGCAAGGTTCGCCATCTGACGCTGCAACGCGTCAATCCGGGCGTCCTTCGCCGCGAGCTTTGCATCGAGCAGCGCGTCTCTGCGTTCGACTCGCGCGTTGAGTGCTTTGATCGCGGCGAGCGCCACGCCGTCTTCGTCAATCGACGTGATGTGCCGGTCGTCCTCGCCGACGTTGAACGCCGCGTAGAAATCCTGCGCCATCGGACCCACGTGTCGGACGCCGCGCTCGGTCGTATAACTCCACTCGCTGATCGGGAGCGATGACACTTTCGCCAAAATATCGTCGTCGCTCACCGGCACGATTGCGGACTTCGCGTTGCGATCGCTCAGGTTCGACCACGACCCCGAGCCCGCCAAAAGTGTCACGCCCGATTTCAAATCTGCCGATGAGTAGAACGTGACGCCGCCGCTGGCGCGCGCGAGAAACTGGTTTGCCGCGGTGCCTTTGAGCGCAGCGGCACCGGACGCAAAGTCGCTCCAAACGAAATCGCCTGCATAACTCGCCGTCGAACCGACGCCGGCGGCAAAGCTTCCCTCGCCGGTCGCGAGGTTGTTCTTCCCGCCGGGAATCGTTGCGATTTCACCGGCCTGATTCCCGTACCCCCCGCCGACAGCGCCCCATCCGCTCCTCACGGTGTTGGCCTGGCCGCCGCCGACGAAACCGTATGGCGCGATGACCGCGTTGGACTGGCCGCCCGCGATCGCTGCCCAATTGGCGGTCGACCCTACGAAATTTGAGTCTCCCGAGCCGACGAAATCGCCTTCGGCATTCGTCTGGTTGGACTCGCCGCCTGCGACCACGCTATAAACCGTTAGGATCTTGTTGGGGTCGTTGATTTGGTTCTTATACCCAGCGCCGATGAAGCTATAGCTGTTGGCCCCCGTGTTGTCGGCGTTGCCATATCCGCCGCCGATCGTGCTGTATGCCCCGGTTACTAAGTTAAAATCTCCGCCGGCGATGGCGTCGTCGGTACCCGACTCGTCATTTTGGTAGCCGCCCGCGACGACATCGTAGAAATTGCACGCACCGTTTTGAAAACCGCCGGCCACCGTCGCGTCGAGCCCGGCCGCAACGTTGCCGTCGGTCCCGCCCACGAATGAATGTTGTCCCGTTCCACTGCACGTCGGGCTGTTCAATCGGTGTGCCCCATCGCGGCCGGCGCGCGCCTGAGCGCCGTGAGCACCGGCAACCGCGGGAAGCGCGGCGACGCCGGCCGTCGAGCTCGTCGTGCCGCCGGAAGCGGTCGAGCCGGCGCCCCCGCACGCGGTCAGAGCGACCAGGGAGAACGCGACGGCCAACGAGGTGCGAAAACGGAGCTGCATGAGAT
>PMFP01000042.1:10901-30675 GCA_003155175.1 Vulcanimicrobiota bacterium | reverse complement strand
CGCCGCGCAGAGAGAGCGTGTCGAGCGCCGTGCCCACGCCGTGCGCGAGTGCGAGCAACGCGTCGGATTCGTCGGGCGCGTACGCTTCGCCGTCGCGCTTGGGTCCGCAGACGAGCGCGCCGACGAGCGACCCGCGCGAGATCATCGGAAACGCGAACTCGCCGCGAATCGCCGAGTCCGGCAGCCGCGCCAGGTCTACCGGTTTGCTCCATGCGCGCAGCGCGACGATGCCGGGGTCGTTCTCGCCGACGGTCTTGCGCTCGCCGTTGGCCCCCGATACGTACGTTGCGGGACCGTCCCGGACGAGGATTTCGGCAGCGTCCGCGTCCGTGTGTTCCCGAACCGTGCGCAGGGCGCGCTCGAGCAAGACGTCGCGATCCGTAATGTAGGCGGACTCGTGCGCGAACCGGCGCAGAGCCGCTTCGTCGTCGTGGCGCTTGCGAAAGAACACGCGATCCACGAACCGGTCAACGTAGTGGTGGATGAATCGCATGGAGAGCCCCAAGCCGAGCGCGACGACCATCCCGATGACGGCGCTGGTCGTGTGCGTCGTACCGGCGAGCCACTCGCTCGCGGCCCATTCCACGAGGATGAACGTGCCGATGACGATGGACGACACGATCGCGAACACGGCCGCGCGGTTCAGCACAAAACCGACGTCGATGAGCCGGCGGCTGAGCGCGGCGTACGTTAGGGCCAGCGGAACGAGAAACGTGGACAGGTTGTTGAGCGCGCCCAAGACGTACTGCCCGGCCGCGTACGACGTCAGCGAAATGTTTGCAAAGTCGTAGGTCGCGTAAACGCAATAGTAAGCGACCAGCGGGATCAAGGACCACAGCGCCCGCTGACGTTCTACGCCGCTCGCCGCAGCGATCGCGAGAACGCTCGACGCGATCGCCATGAGGATCGCGCCCCAGAATGGGATCTGCCATAACGGCGAATAGGCAAGCCGGACCGGATCGATTCGCAGCGTCACCACCCCGGCGAGCTCCACGATTCCGGCTGCGATCGCGATCGCGACGAACGCATACGTGCAACGCCTGACCCACAGCCGAGTCGTGGAGAGCGGTTGCGCGAAGAACCCCGCGTACGCGGCCCAAATTCCGATTGCGAGGATGTTTGCCAAACTCATGACGGCCAGCAGAACGTACATCCACGTCCACGGCGTCGGGAAGATGGACGGGTTTTGAAACCCGATCGCCATCGTCGCAAGCAGCGTCGCGAGTACGAGATTTCCGGGCGCATACGGGCGTCGCCACGCGATCAGGGCCGTAAGGAGAATCAGCCAAAGAACGCCGATGGGCTGCACCCAGATGTCCCAACGCCGCGCGTCTATTGCTTCCGGGACGACCGCGATGCGCTCAGCGTGCGAACCGCGTTGCACTGACAGCACGACGGGCCTCGCGTTCAGCGGCTGGTTGAACATTCCGAAACGTTCGAACAGGGAGTTGGCCCCGATGTCGATCGCGTCGCCCTGGCGCAACCCCGCGCGATCCGACGCGCCGCCGGGGTCCACCGAGAGCACGCCCATATGGTACGGCTGCGACGCCGTCGTGAACGTCGCGCCCCACAGGCCGTACCACGGCTTGGCGCCTCCGGCCCCGGTCGTGCCGAGGATCGCGGCGATCGAAAACATGGCGCACACGGCACACGTGGCCAGGACGATCGCACGCCAGGTCGAGGGCTTCATGGAGGCCCTATTCGGCGCGCGCCGCGCTGCGCTTGCCCAAGACGTAGACCAGCACGCCGCTGCCGACCATCAGCGCGGTCAGGCCGAGCACCTTGATCACCGCAAGCGGTTTGTTCGGCTCGTCGTCGGCCGGAAACGCCGCGAGGATCGCCGAGGCCAGCGTCGTCATGAATCCGATCGCAGCGGCAGCCAACACGGTGAACCGGCCGCCGGGAATCCGCACGATATCCGCGCTGACCGGATCCGTGTAGAGCACGAACGTCGAGGCAAACAGGAACAGAAACGGCACCATCGTGATGAGTACGGTCGAACCGACCAGCACCGCGTACGCGCCGCTCACGCTCGTTCCGCCTTGCCCGAGAAAGATGAACAGCGCCGCGATGCCGGACTGCGTGAGCAGCGCCGCGACGGGCGAACCCCAGCGCGGATGCATGCGCCCGAACGCGGGCGGCAAGAAGTGGTCGATGCCCGCGACGAACGGAATGCGCGCCACCGCGCCCAGCCACGCGCCGCAACTTCCCAAACAACTGATCGCCACGAGAATCGCGGCGACCGGCGTGAGGACGCTCCAGCCCATGCGTTCCGCGGCATGTCCGATCGACTGCATCACGCCCGACGACGGATCCACTGCCGACGGTTTGAGCGCGGCGAGCACGCCGCACGTCCCGAGAATGTAGATGATCGCGATGGCCGGCGCCGCGATGAGCAAGCCGAACGGAATCGAGCGCCGCGGATTCTTGACCTCGCCCGACATGAAGCCCATCGCTTCCGGCCCCGTCCACGCAAACGCAATCACCGACCAAAAAATGATGTCTTTGATTTGCAGCCCCGGCCGCAGCGCCGCCGCGTCGATCTTGGTCGCGGGTCCGAACTTCCACCACAGCACGACGCCGAGCACGATGAGGATCATCGTGACGGTCCACCGGCTGGCCGCNNAGCGTGAGCCCGAGGATCGCAAACACGATGAAGTAGACCGGCGACTTGGCCAGCGAGCCGCCGTTCCCGCCGCTAACGAAGAGTGCGTTGCCGGCCGCGAAGTAGAGCAGCGCCGGAAAGTACGGCAGGTTGCTGGTCCAATACGTCCAGCCGGTCATGAACCCGGAGAACGGTCCGAAGGCGCGCTTGCTCCAGACGTAGAGCCCGCCTTCCTCCGGATAGAGCGAACCCAGATAGACGACGACGATCGACAGCGGCGCGAACATCGCCAGGCACCCGATGATCCAGACCGTGATGGAGCTCGGCCCGGCGTTCGCGGCCGTCGCCACCCACTGTAAATTCGACCCGGCGATCACGAAGAAAAGCGCGACGTCGATGAGTCCGAGACTGCGATGAAGTTGCGGCTGCGCCTCCGGAGAGGCTTCGGGGACGGCCGAGGCTTCGATCAATAGGTCCTCCTGGAGCGAAGAGGCGGCCTTCTACCGAAGACGCGCCGTTCCCGGCTGACGCGCTCGCCGGAAAGGCGCGACCCTCGACACCGAAGAACCCGCCGGGTTCATGGTATCGGAGGATTCCTTGGCGAAGAAAAACGGCGCAAAGCCCCGGAAGCATCGCGAACGTCACGCGACGCTCTCGACCATCGGCGACTGGCAGCCGGCCGCCGATCGCGCGCCGCTCGAGCTGCTCGCCGAACAAGACCGCGGTCGCGTGCAAGAACTGCTTCCGCTGCGGCGCGAGCGCATGTCCGTCTCGCCCTTTACGTTTTACCGCGGCTCGGCCATTCTGATGGCCTCGGACTTGGCCAGCCTGCCGGTCTCCGGGATCGAGGTGCAGATCTGTGGCGACGCCCACATCGCCAACTTCGGCGTCTATGCGTCCCCCGAACGCAACCTCGTGTTCGATCTCAACGACTTCGACGAAACCGCGCCCGGACCGTGGGAATGGGACGTGCTGCGCATGGCCACCAGCGTTCGCCTCGCAGCGCTGGACCGCGGCTTTCGCACCGTAGCCGACGAAATGGTCCGGCACAGCGCGGCGGCCTACCGGCAAGAGATGGACGCGTACGCCGAAATGTCGCCGGTAGACATCTGGTACGACCATCTCGACGTGCGCGAAATCATTAACGGGACGCCTAAAAAGCGCCGTGAAGTTCTCGAGCGCCAGCTCGCGCGCGGAAAGAAGCGCACCGGACGCCAATTGGCGCCCAAGATCACGGCCGGCGACCCGCCGCGCTTCGTGGATCAACCTCCAACCTTCCACCGCATGGGCCTCGAAGACGAAGACGCGCCCGACGCGCTCGCAATGCTCGAGGCCTATCGCACCTCGTTGCCGGACAACGTGCGAGCCCTCTTCGATCGCTACGCGATCGTGGACACGGCCTTTAAAGTCGTCGGCGTGGGAAGCGTAGGAACGCGGTGCTATGTCTCCCTGCATCTCGCCGACTGCGGCGATCCGCTGTTACTGCAGATTAAGGAAGCGACCGAGTCCGTCGTGACGCGCTTTGCCGGAACGAAACGCTACGGGCATGAAGGCGAGCGCGTCGTCCTGGGTCAGCGTTTGATGCAGGCGACCGGCGACATCTTTCTGGGCTGGACGCAGACGGCGGACCAAAACTACTACGTTCGCCAGCTTCGCGACATGAAAATCTCCGCGGACCTCAGTTCGATGCCGCAGATCAGCCTGTGGCGATACGCAGGGTATTGCGCCAAGACCCTCGCGCGCGCGCACGCCCGCGCCGGCAATCCCGTCGCCATCGCGGCGTACCTCGCGGGGAGCGCGGATTTCGACAAAGCGGTGACGCGCTTCGCGCGCGCCTACGCGCGAGTGTCGAAAGCGGACTACGACGCGTTCTGCAAGGAAAGTCCGGCGTCATCGAACGGCGCGGTCAAACCAGCGCCGCTCATGGTCCAGACCTAGCGCGCTAGACGATGTCGTCGGGCTCGCCGTGGTGCTCGTCGTACTGGTCGCCGCGGTTCTCGTCCAAACTCGTCTCGCCGTACTTCTCCTTCTCGCGCTTCACCGCTTCGGCCGGGCTTAGCGGCAATTCCGTGGATCCGCCGACGTCGGGTGAGATCGTCTCGATCTCGTCGTCCCGATAGGGCAATCGTTCGTCTCTCATAGCGCCATTCTACTCCAAAATCGACGGCCTGCGTCCCGCTTAATGCGCGATTTGGAGCTGCGAGAGCATCTGCGTGGCCGAGCTAGACCGCGGGCTCGCCGCCAGTTCGGCCTGAAGAGCCGCGCGGGCCAGGTCGGGCTTTCCCATCTCGATCGCCAGACCCGCGAGCGACATATGCGGTGAATAGTAAAACAGCGCCGGGATCTCCGCTTGCCCCAACGTGTCACCCTTGGTGTCTTCCGCGGACGCCCGTTCGAGCAAAGCGAGCGCCTTCGCATTGTCCTTCGCGCGCTCGGCGATCATCGCCGCGACCGTCAAGCGCATCGCGGCTACCGTGGCCGCCTGTGAAGGCGATTCCGCCGGCGCGTCCGGAATTTCCGAAAGCGTAGCTTGAGCCCGCGCCTCGTCTCCCATGTGCGCGAAAGCGATCCCGCGCGAGAACGCGAGCGTGGCGTTCTTCCCTTTAACGTAAGGCACGTCCAGCACGGCCGGATACTGGCCGTCAGCGACGAGCTGCCGCGCGAGAAAGGCTTTGTCGCCGGAGTCGCGCGCGATGGCGACCGCGGCGCCGGCGTGGCCGGTCTGCGTCAGCGCGTACAGCAAGAAGTTCGTGTTGTGATGGTGGTAGTAGCGCGGCGCGCTGTAGTACCCGGGATGGCAGCAGGCGAAGTCCGCGTCGTCCATCGCGACGGATCGTTGCCCCACCCCGAGCGCCTCGTCGTAGAGACCGAGGTCGAAGAAAATGTGCCCGGGCATGTGCGTGAGGTGTGACCCCTCCGGAGGCAAACCGAACGCCGCGAGCTGCCGCGCGGCGTTGAGGGCGAGCTGCGACTGTCCGGCAATTTGCGCGGCATGCACGTAGAAATGCAACAGGCCCACGTGCAGTGGAAACGTCGCGAGGTTTGCCTGAAAGAACGGCAGCAGCGTCGCGACGCGCGCCCTCAGCGCGGCGCGCTGCGCGGGCGTCAGCTGGTCGAAGCCGTTTTTCTCGCTAAACAGAGGCACGTAGAGGGCGGTCTCGCCGTACAGCGCTTGCGCGTCCGGATCCGCGGGATATTGCAGGGCAATGCGCTGCAGCGCGTCGCTGTACGCTGCGAGTTGCGCCGGAATCTTGCCCGTCGGACCGGCCGTAAAACGGACGGCCGCCGCGTCGATCAACGCGCGATCCTCGGGCGTCGCAGATCCTTCGAGTTCTTTCGCCTTCTTTATCGCGTCCGCGGCCTGTTGCTCGCGGTCGTCCGTAGGAGGCACGTTCAGGTTCGGCGCGTTGCTGATCGCAATGCCCCAGTACGCCATCGCCAAGGTCTTGTCGAGATCCGCAGCGGTGTAAAATTCGTGTTCGGCCGCTTCCGGATTGTACGCGTAATAGTCGAACAGACCGCGATCGAACGCCGCCTGCGCCTGCGGATTCGATGAGACCTGGTGGTGAATCACGGCCGCGGGACGCTGCGGCTCCGGCGAAGGCGCGGTCTGCGCGACGGCGGCTCCCGCAGCGCCTGCGCAAAACGCAAACACGGAAACCAGCATGCTGCCTACACGACGCATCGTCGAACTCCTTATGGCGGTCTAGAACGGAGCCGGGATTGTCGACGCGTTGCGGTGCGGTTCGGCTCTTTCCTCCGCCCCGGGCCGTCGACGACCGAAAGTCGAGGAGTTTTGCCCCATCGGTCAAAAAACAGAACTGCTCGTCGCCGCTCGGAGGTCCCTATGGACGTCATACGATTCGCGAGTCCACCTTTGCGCCGCGTTCTCGCGGCGGCTACCCTGACCGCGTTAGCCGCGTGCTCGGGCGGAGGCGGCGCGGGGGGGTTGACGCCCCCGACGGGCGGCGGAGGCACCGCTCCGGGCGGCGGTACGCCGGCCGGCACCGCGCAAGTGACCTTTAAGATGAAATGGGGCGGCGCGACCAGCGGTTCCCATCTTGTGCCGGCGGCAAAGCCGGCCTATCTTCCCGCCACCGCACGCAGCGTCTCGGTTCAGATCACCACGGCCGGAAACGTCACCACCGGCCTGCCGATCGTGTATCTGAACAGCCCCACGGCGACGATCACGTTCACCGCGCCCACCGGCCTCGACACGTTTGCCGTCAAGGTGTACGACGCGCAAAACGGCCAAGGCAACGTCCTCAGTCAAGCGGATCTCACGCAAACGGTCTCGGCAAGCAAAGCCAACATCGTCGCCGCCACTCTCAACGGCGTGATCTCGTCGCTGAGCGTCGCAATCGCGTCCACGTTCACCGGAGGGACGAAGGGGGTATCCGTCGTGAACGTCACGGCAATCGATGCCGACGGCAATACGATCGTCGGTCCGGGCGATTACTCCACACCGATCGAGCTCCGCATCAAAGATGGGACGCAGTACGCGCAGCCGTACGGCACGGCAAATAATCTGGTACTGTCTCGCAAGGACGTTGCTATCCCCGGGACGGCGGTATCGCTGACCTATTGGGGTCTCCCGCTGGTAACGGGCGCCGCATCGGTGGTGGCGACCGCTGGTTCGCTCAGTGCGTCGGGCCCGATTAGCGTAACGCCCGGATATTACCAATATAAGATTCCGACGGGACCCAGTTCGTATCCGGTTGGGATAACACTGGGTCCCGACGGGAAGATTTGGTTCACGGAGTCCAGTGCCGACAAGATCGGGAGTCTAGCGGTCTCGCTGCCCTACTACGGGTCCACCGTCGTCTTCAAAGAGTACCCCGTCCCGACGGCAAACGCAGGCCCGCAGACGATCGTTCGGGGAAGCGACGGCCGCCTGTGGTTCAGCGAAACCAATGCGAACAAGATCGGGGCCGTAACGACGGCCGGCGCATTCAGCGAAGATCCCACGCTCTTCGGGACGGGCGACCTTCCGCTCGGACTCGTAGATCGCGGCGACGGAACGATGTGGTACACCGGATTCGGCGCCGATCGCCTCGGCTACGTCAGCGAGGGCCCGGGTGGGGGCGGCGGAGAAACGACGCTTCCCGAAGCGCCGACGCAAGTTCAACCCACCGGCATAGCCGAGGGGTCGGATGGATACATCTATTTCTCCGAAGCCGCGGATGGAAGGATCGGGCGGCTTCACGATCTCTTCGGCACCGTTCAAGAAATAACGGTGACCGCACCGTCGGGTTCAGGCACGTCACCTCAGCTCGGGCAAATGGTCAGCGGACCCGACGGAAACCTGTGGGTCGTGGATACGACCAATTCGCAGATCGACGTCATCAGCCCGAACGGCTTCTACGTCGCCAATCAGATCACGACGCCGACGCCCGGCACGGGTCCGACCGGGATCACCGTGGGCCCGGACGGCGCGCTGTGGTTTACCGAGAGTTACCTCGATCGCATAGCCCGCGTGACCACCGGCGGCGCGGTCACGGAGTACTCGCTCTACACCGGAGCGCCCGGCTCAAAAAACCTAAAACTGACCGACATAGCCTTTGGCTCTGACGGCTCCATATACTTTACCGAAAGGAACGCGAACGCGATCGGACGGTTGGTGCCGTAACGGCGTTAGTGCACGCTTCGTAGGACGAGCGCGGCGTTGATGCCGCCGAAGCCGGACGAGTTACTCAGAACGATCCGCGGCGTCACGTCGCGGACGGTCGTCGTACAGTCGATCGCATAGCCGTCGTCGGCCTGTGTGAAGTTGACGGCCGCCGGAAGACGCCCTTCGCTGAGAGTGAGCGCGCTGATCGCCGCTTCCCAGGCGCCGGTCGCACCGAGCGCGTGCGCGTGCTGGCCCTTGGTCGCGCTGATGGGAATGTGCGAGGCGCGTTCGCCGAAGACGCCCTGATACGCGCGCACCTCGGCGCGATCTCCGAGCGGCGTTGACGAACCGTGCGCGTTGATCGCCTCGACTTCGTCCGCGCCCACCGACGCGTCGGCCAGCGCCGCCGCCATCGCGCGTGAAACCTGCGAGCCGTCGGCGAGCGGGGCGGCCATGTGGTGCGCGTCGTTCGTGGTTCCGAAGCCGGTGATCTCGGCGTAGATGCGCGCGCCGCGCGATACGGCGTCGTCGTAATTCTCGAGCACCAGCAATCCGGCGCCTTCGCCCATCACGAAGCCGTCGCGTTCCCGGTCGAACGGGCGGCTGGCCGTGCCGGGATCGTCGTTGCGCGTGGACATCGCGCGCGCGACCGTAAACGCGCCGTACGTTAACGGCGCCAGCGGCGCCTCGACGCCGCCCGCGATCGCCGCGCTCACTTCACCGCGCCGGATCGCGCGAAACGCATCGCCGATCGCGATCGCTCCGGCAGCGCACGAATCCGCGTTGGCGATGGTCGGGCCGTGAAGCCCGAGCTGAATCGCGACGTTCGACGGCGCGGCGCCGCCGAACACCGAGAGCGTAAGCAGCGGGCGCACCGCGCGCAGCCCCTCTTTCTGAAACGAGACCAGCTGTTCTTCGGCATACGTCAGTCCGCCCAGCGCCGAACCCGTATAGACGCCCACGTCCGAGCGGCCTTCAATCGTGATGCCGGCGTCCTCGCACGCCAGCAGCGCCGCGACGACGGCCAGTTGCGAAAAACGGTCGGTCCACTGCATGCGCCGCCGGTCCATATACTGCGACGCGTCGAAATCGCGGATCTCCGCCGCCATGCGCGACGGATACGTGGACGCATCGAACCGTGTGATCTCGCCCACGCCAACGCGCCCGGCGAGCAGCGCGTTCCAAAACGCCTCCTTGCCGATGCCGATCGGCGTCACGAGCCCGAGGCCCGTGATCGCGACGCGCCGCTCAGCCATCGGCGTTGGCCTCGGCGATCGCCTTCATGCACGCCAGCGTACGACGCGCGATGCCGTCGATAAAGAAACCCGTCACCACGTATTTCTCCACGGCCTTTTCCGCGACCGGAAACGAAAACGCCAAGTCGTGCACGATGGAGACGTCGGTGCCGTCCGGACCCTCGTCGAATTTCCACACCACGTCCATCCCCTTCGTCCAGCCGCTGGTGTGCTGAAAGAAAATCGCCGGCGTGTGGGGATCGTTGCGCTGCAGCGCCGTCCAGCGCACCGGGAACGGCCCGCGCCGCGCGGCCATCTCCACGGTGCGTTCGTCGCCGTCTTGACTCAGCACGTTGACGAACCGGTAATGCGGAAGGATCTCCGGCCAGCGTTCGGTCGCGCTCGCGAGCGCGTAGATCCGCTGCGCCGGCGCGGCGATGCGGATGCTGTTGGTCATGGACGTCATCGCAGCGCTCTCGCGATCGTGAGAGCCAGCTCCGGTCGCCCCGGAGCCGGGCGGTTGCCGCACACGGCTTCGATGAGCGGCACGAAATCGGCCGGACGCCGGCGCAGCGCCGCCGCGGCGCGTCGCGCCGCAAAACCGAACGTGACGAG
This sequence comes from Vulcanimicrobiota bacterium, assembly GCA_003155175.1. GTDB lineage: Bacteria > Vulcanimicrobiota > Vulcanimicrobiia > Vulcanimicrobiales > Vulcanimicrobiaceae > Hemerobacter > Hemerobacter limicola. The sequence goes on along the minus strand of PMFP01000042.1, from coordinate 20,609 downwards.
CATCTTGACCATGGCAGCGAGCCGTTTGCGCTCCATCACCGCCGAGCGGATGTCGGCAGCGTACTCCCGCCACGCGACGCGTTCTTCCGCGGCGTGGTGCAGCGCTCGCGAGATCGCCGCGGCCGCGCGCCGCGCGCCCGACAGCGCGAGATACACGCCCTGTCCCGTGAACGGATCCACGAACGCCGCCGCATCTCCGACCAGCAACACGTTCTTAGCGGCCGGCTGCGACGTGCGCACCGAGATCGGCCCGATCGAGTTCCGCTTGCCCTGCAGCCGCTCGTTTTCCACGCGCCGGCTGCCGTCCGTGACGGCAACCGAGAAGCGCGTGAGTTCGTCGCCGAGGTCTTTGCGCGCGCGCATCAGGTGCTCGCGACTGAGCACGAACACCGCGTTCGCCGATTCGTCGGTGAGCGGATTGAGCGCGATGTAGCCGTTGCCGCTGGCATACATCTCGATCCAATGCGAGAGCGCCAGCCCTTCGTAGTGCCCCCCGATCGCGAACCGCCCGTCGGCGACCGGAGCGGACAGATCGCACAGGCGCGCGACCGTCGAGCGCATGCCGTCCGCGCCCACCAGATACCGCGTCGAAATCTCCAGAATCTCTCCGGACGGCTGCAAGACGGTCGTCTCGACGCCGAAATCGCTGCGCGCGACGCTCTGAAGGCGGCCGGCAATCGCTTGCGCGCCGGACGCCAGCGCCTCAGCGCGAATCCGTTCGTCCAGGATCTCTCGCGAAACCGAATACGCGGACGACGAAAAAGCGAAGTCCGCGACTTCGCCGTGCGCGAACAGGCGCATCCCGTTCAGCGGGCTGCCCGTGGCGTCGAGCAAGTCGCCCAATCCCAGCTCGCCGAGCTCGCGCACCGCACCGAGGTTGAGATACTCACCGCACAGCTTCGGCCGCGGGAACGCGCGCTCGTCGATGAGCGCGACGGCGAATCCGAAGCGCGCCAAGCGCAACGCGCACGCAGCGCCCGCCGGACCCGACCCGACGACGGCGACGTCAAACCGTCGCGGCATCGCTCAAAACCATCCTGATGAATCCGAAGCTCTCGGCCTGCGGCTTTTGCCAGCCCGCCTCGCGCGCGAGGCCGGCCGCTTCTTCTTTCGTATAGGCGCGACGCGCGGACATCGGCGCGTCGTGCCGCGTGAGGCGATTGCGCGTGAACAGCCGGCTGAACGCATACGCCGAGAACCACGTCAGGCCGCTCCGGCGCAGGTCGGTCACGACCGGCGTGACGCGCGAGACGCGCCGCAGTTCGCGCAGCAGCGCCACTGCCTCGGGCGGGTCGAGATGGTGCAGCGTGAGGTTGCACATCGCGACGTCGAACGCCGCGTCCGCAAAAGGCAGCCGCGTGCCGTCGGCTTGGACGAAACGCAACGCATCGTTCGATCCGTGCGTCGCGTTGGCCAGCGCGACGACCTGCGCGCTGGAATCGAGGCACGTGAACTCCAGCGTCCGCCCGCGCTCGCGCGCGTGCGTCTGCAGCGATGCGGGAATGTCGCCGCTGCCGGTCCCGACGTCCAGGACGGTCTGCGCGCGCAGGTTCCGCAAGGCAAAGCGAGCGACCGCTATGCCTCCGAATCGCCGGTTGGCAAGCGCGATGTCGCGAAAGCTCTCAGAGAGCTCCGTCATCGAATCAACCGGTCCGTCAATGAGTTCGCGGCCCGGAAAGCGCTGGTCCAGAATCAACACGTTCTTCGGATTAACGCTGGGGCGGGAGCAAAGTCCTCCTATTCGCGCTCACGAACGCGAAAGGCGAACCGCTCACGTCCACGACGCGCGCGACCACGACGAAGCCGCGGCGCTTGAGCGGATGGTCCGCGTCGGTTGCAACGAGCGTCCCCGGGAGATAACACGCCGCGTCGGTGACGTTGCCGATCTTCTCGATCGGCACGTCGCCGAGATAATAGCGCACGTACGTGTCGAGCCCGTACCACGCCGGCCAGACCGCGAAGCACACGCGCGAATACCCGGCGCTCCGCTCCCGTATCGCCGCAAACATCGCGCCGGTTCCCGAGTCCCACGCATTGGAATAAACGTGCACGTATTGCGTGAAGTACGTGATCGAAAACAGCACGACCGAAACGGCGAGATTTGCGGCGAGCACGAGCGCAACCACGGGCACGGCGGCGCGAGCGAGCCGTCGCGGCCGCAGCGACCGCGCGACGTCGAGCAGCATGGCGACGCCCAGCGCCGCCAAGATGCAAAAGACCGGCGCGCCGGCGAGCGTTCGCGGCGCGTTGGGCGCGCCTTCGTTGGTGAGCGCGCCGCCGAGCGGATAGACGGCAAGCCAGGTCAGCAGCCAAAGAAACCCCCAGCGCGTTCGCACGTATCCGCTGCCCCACACCAGACCGAAGATCGCAAGCGGCATCACCCACCAATAGAACGCGCCGAACCCCACCAGGTAGCGCCACGTCACGCCGGGCTGCGGATCGCCCGTCGCGACGAGATACGACCACGAGAAGTGCTTGAGATAATTCGCCGCAAAGACGCCCAGCGCGCTCCAGGAGACGCCTTGCGAAAAGGTCCCGATGCGCTGCGCCTTGCCGTACGTCGCCGGATCGCCGAACCACATCCAGAGCGCCGGAGCGGAGATCGCGCCCCACAGCGCGATCGCCCCCAGCACCTTCGCGCATGCGTCCCACGAACGCAATCGCCCCGCGTTGAGCGCGAGGATCGCTCCGCCGAGCGCGACCGCGTAAAACCAGCCCGCCATGTACGTGTAGGACGTGAGCCCGAGCAGCAGCGCGCCCAGCGCGAGCCATCCGGGATGGATTCGCACGCTCGTCGCGTCCGTTTCGTCCGCCGGCCGAAACGCGCGCAGCAACGCGTACAAGCCGCCGAGCAGAAACGGCAGCTCCGACGCGGGCTCCCACGCGACGCGCGAAAAGTGAACGAAGATCGGCTGCGTGGCTTGCAGCGCCGCCGTCGCCAGCGCGACGTCGCGGCGCCTCGTCAGCTCCCAAGCGATCGCGTACATCAGCGCGACCGCGACGAGCCCGAAAACGACCGCGGGAAAGCGCAAACCGAAGGGGGTTTTCCCGAAGACCAGGCTCGACGCATACGACGCGACGCCGTAGACCGGCGGGTTTCGCGTAAACGGCGAATAGAGAAACGGCAGGAGCTTGCCGTCGACGTCGTGTCCGGTCGTTGCGATACTCTGCACCGAGTTGTAGAGGTCGAGTTCGTCCACGATTAACTCCGACGGTACGCCGGAAATATCGTAAAAGCGCAGCGCGGCTCCGAGCAAGAGCACGAGCGCGAGGGCGATCAGATGGACTTTGCGCGGAACCGCTCCGGGTTCGGCGTCGCGTCCTTCTGCGTGCAAAAACGTCCTCCCTCAAACGCGCCACGGCGGGCTCAAGGCCTGTTCGACGCAGCGTAACGGCGCCCCGTTCGCCTACAGCAGCGCGGCCGCGTGCCGCGCGACCATCAGATTTTCGTCGGTAGGGATGACGCGGATGGCCGCGCGGCTCTCCGGTAGCGCGATCGAATCGGCGTTCCGTGCGTTGGCCGCCTCGTCAACGTGCACGCCCAGGAACCGGAACGCCTCGCAGGCGGCGGATCGAACCGACGGCTGGTGCTCGCCGATGCCGCCGGTAAAGACCAGCGTATCGAGGCCCCCGAGCGCGGCGATCATCGCGCCCATGTGTTTGATCAGCTCGTACTGGAACAGGGCGACGGCGTCGCGCGCCCGCGGGTTGTCCGGAGAAGCCGCGATGAGTGCGCGCAAGTCCGGGGACACGCCGGATACGCCGAGCAGCCCCGAACCCCGGTACAGCAGATCGGTGATCTCCGCGACGCTCCTGCCGTCGCGCACCAGCGCAAGGATCGCGCCCGGATCCAGATCGCCGGGCCGCGTCGCCATCACCAGACCGCTGAGCGGGCTGAATCCCATCGTCGTGTCCACCGGCGCGCCGTCCCGGATCGCGCAGAGGCTCGCGCCCGAACCCAAATGCGCGACGAGCGTCCGGCCCGCCGCGCCGTCCAGTTTCGATACGATATATTCGTACGAAAGGCCGTGAAAGCCGTAACGCCGGATTCCCGGAACCGCGTCCGGCGGTAACGCGACCAACTGCGCCACGTGCGGCATGTCGTGATGAAACGCGGTGTCGAAGCAGAGCACTTGCGGCAACCCCGGGCGCGCGGACCGAATCGCGCCGATCAAATCGAGCTGCGCCCGCAAATGGAGCGGTTCCATCGGCACGTACGCCTCGAGTTCGTCCAGCACGCGGTCGTCGGCGAGCACGGCGGCGACCCGTTGCGGTCCGCCGAACACGACGCGGTGTCCGATTCCAGCGAGGGGGTGAACGGGGGGCCCGTGCCGCCCCGTTTTCACATTGCCGTCCGGCACGGCCTGCAGAATCCGCTCCACGCCGGCTCCCGCGCGGAATCCATCCGCAGGCAAGGGCGCGTCCGCCGCCACGAGACGCTCGAAGGTATCGCCGGTTCGCGCCTTTTCGTAGACCGCGAGTTTGAGCGACGACGATCCGATGTCGAGACAGAGAATGCGCAAGCGCCTTACGCCTGCGTCTCGGATTGCCAGCGCCAGTTGAGAATCTCGGGCATGTCGTCGCCGTATCGCTCGACATAGCGCTTGTGTTCCGCGAGCTTGTCGCGAACGTACTGCCGCGTGTGATCGGCGCGTCCGTCCAAGCCGGGCAACCGGCGGATCGCGGCGTCCGCGAGATGGAAGCGGTCCAGTTCGTTGCGCACCGTCATGTCGAACGGCGTCGTCGTCGAGCCTTCTTCCCGGTAGCCGTGAACGTGGAAGTTCTCGTGGTTCGGCCGCCTATACGTGAGGCGGTGGACCAGCGCCGGGTAGCCGTGGAACGCAAAGATGACGGGCCGGTCGGCGGTGAACATGGAGGCGAAGCTCTCGTCGCTCAGCCCGTGCGGATGTTCGCTGGGCGACTGGAGCGACATCAAGTCCACGACGTTGACGACGCGAATCTTGATCTCGGGCAGCCGCGCGCGCAAGAACGTCACCGCGGCGAGCGTTTCGAGCGTTGGAACGTCGCCGGCGCAGGCCATGACGACGTCGGGGTCGGCGCCGTCGTCGTTGCTGGCCCACTCCCAAATGCCCGCGCCGACGGTGCAGTGCGCGACGGCCGCGTCCATGTCGAGCCACTGCCATTCCGGATGCTTTCCGGCCACGATGACGTTGACGTAGTTGCGGCTCTTCAGGCAATGGTCCGCGACCGAGAGCAGCGTGTTGGCGTCCGGCGGCAAGTACACGCGCACGACTTCGGCCTTCTTGTTCACGACGTGATCGATGAAGCCCGGGTCCTGATGGCTGAAGCCGTTGTTGTCTTGGCGCCACACGTGCGAGGTCAGCAGGTAGTTCAGCGACGCGATCGGACGCCGCCACGGAATCGCGCGCGACGTCTTGAGCCANNTGAACATCGAATCCACGATGTGGATGAAGGCTTCGTAACACGAGAACAGGCCGTGGCGCCCGGTTAGGAGATAGCCTTCCAGCCAGCCCTGGCAGAGATGCTCGCTCAAGACTTCCATGACGCGCCCGTCCGGGGCGACGTGGTCGTCGGACGGTACGGTTTCAGCCGTGCTGCAGCGGTCCGTCACCTCGAAGATCGCGTCGAGCCGGTTCGAGGACGTCTCGTCGGGACAGAACGACCGGAACGTGTGCGGATTGTCGCGCGTCACGTCGCGCAGGTACGCCCCCAGCACCCCGGTCGCGGAGGCCTGCACCGCACCCGGCGACGGAACGGCGACCGCGTAGTTAAAGAAATCGGGAACGACGAGATCGCGCAGCAGCCGGCCGCCGTTCGCGTGCGGATTGGCGCCCATGCGCCGGTTGCCGGTGGGGGGCAGCGCCCGCAGTTCGGGTTTCAGCGCGCCGTCCGCGTCGAACAACTCTTCCGGGCGATACGAGCGCATCCACGTTTCGAGGATCGCCCGGTGCGCGTCGTTGGTGCGCGCCGCGCCGACCGGAACTTGATGGGAACGAAACGTCCCTTCGACCGCCAGTCCGTCCACGAACTTCGGACAGGTCCAGCCCTTGGGCGTGCGGAGCACGATCGCGGGCCACACCGGTCGCTCGGAGAATCCCGCAGCGCGGGCGTCGCGCTGAATCTCCCGGATGCGAACGATGGCGGCGCGCAGCGCGGACGCGAATGCGCGGTGCATCGCGAAGGGCTCGTCGCCGGAAACGAAGATCGGATCGTAGCCGCAGCCCGCCAGCAGTTCGGCGAGCTCCGCCTCCGGGATCCGCGCGAGCACCGTCGGGCCGGAGATCTTGTAGCCGTTGAGATGGAGGATCGGAAGCACGGCCCCGTCGCGCACGGGATTGAGAAACTTGTTCGAGTGCCAGCTCGTCGCCAGCGCGCCCGTCTCCGCTTCGCCGTCGCCGACGATCGTGCACGCGATCAGATCGGGATTGTCGAAAACCGCGCCGTACGCGTGCGCTAATGAATAGCCGAGCTCGCCGCCTTCGTGAATGGACCCGGGCGTGTCCGGAGAGGCGTGGCTCGGAACGCCGCCCGGAAACGAAAACTGCTTGAAGAGATGCTTGAGCCCGGCGAGATTCTCGCCGACGTTCGGATACAGTTCGCTATAGGTGCCTTCGAGATACGTGTTCGCAACGACGGCCGGCGCGCCGTGACCGGGGCCCGAGATGAAGATCGCGTTCAGATCCTTCTCTTTAATGATGCGGTTGAGATGCGCGTAGACGAAGTTCTGTCCGGGCGTGGTTCCCCAGTGCCCCATCAGGCGCGGCTTGACGTGCTCGGGCTGCAGCGGCTCGCGCAGCAGCGGATTGTCCATCAGATAGATCTGTCCGACCGCAAGATAGTTGGCCGCCCGCCAATAGGCGTCGAGGAGTTCGACGTCGCGTTCGCTCGGTGCGCCCTCTCCGGTTGATGCGATGGCGTCTTCGATCATGCTCCAAGCCTACCACCCCACGCTTAACCTGGTATGAAGGTGCCCGCGTGGAGCAGGACAGCTCCTGGTAATGATGCGATAGGCGCATGATGCCGCTCGTCCTGGCGCTCGTCGCGCTGGCTCTGTCGATCTGGATCGTCTTTCCCGGCCCGATCGTCCCGCTCTTCGCCCTCACGGTGGGAGGCACGGAGCTGTGGCCGATTCTGGCCGCGTTCAACGCGTTCGCCCTCGCCGCCGCCATTCGTTCGCACGGCTGGACGCGCGCCGCCGCGAGCGGATTCGCCGCAGCGGCCCTCGTGTGTTCGCTCGTTCCGCCGTTTGCGTACCTCATAAGCCCGGGACGCGTCCCGCTCGCCGCGCTGCTCGCGCCGCTTCCGCTCGTCGTCACGCCGGCGAACCCGCCGCCCGGCGCACCCGTCGTGCTCGCGATTTACGGCGGCGCCTGGGAACACGGCTCGCCCGCCAACGACGCGCTGCTCAATGCGATCGTTGCGTCGTGGGGGTATCGCGTTATCGCGCTCGATTATCCGCACGCGCCCGGTGCCCGGTGGCCGGCGCAACGCGTTGCCATTCTCCGTCAAATCGACGCGTTGCCGCCGGGGCCGATCGCCGTACTCGGACATTCGTCCGGCGCGCAGCTCGCCATGATTGCCGGCGCGATGCGCCCGCATCGCATCGCCGCCATCGTGACCTACGAAAGCCCGGTGGATCTGCAGATGGGCTACGAACATCCGTCGCAACCCGACGTCATCAACGTGCGGCACGTCATGAGCGACCTCTGCGGCGGCACGCCCGCGCAGCAGCCCGAATGCTATCGGAGCGGATCGCCGCGCTATGCCGTGCATGCCGGCATGCCGCCCGTGCTCATGATCGCCGCCGGACGCGATCACGTCGTGTACCTCGGCTACGAGCGTCTGCTGCGCGACGAACTCCAGCGCGACGGCGTGAACGTGACCTTCGTGGTGCTGCCGTGGGCCGACCACGCCTTCGAAGACGTCCCGATCGGCTTCCACAACCGCATCGCCCTCTGGTATCTCCGTCGCTTCCTGGATTCGCGGCTCAAGGCGTCGCCGCCCTAAAGCGCAGGTCCAAATGGCCCATGCCACGTCGCCGGGGACGTGCTATGATCGAGGCCAACGCAGCCCGGGGCGGTCGACCGGGAACGGCGCCCCGAATTTGCCTGCGAGGGGGTGCACCATGTCCGAAACGCATGTCCACAAGCGCCCGAGCGACCGCTTCTACGTGTTCGGCGCCACCAACGTTCACAGTCTCCAAGGCCTGCCGGATCCGGCGGTAGCCTTTCTCGACGCGACCACGCACCGGGCCAACGCCTACGAGAGCCAAGGCCTGTCGTCCCACGAACTCGTGCGCGTTCCGGTGGAGCTGTATACGCTCTCGCCGTCGTACGCGCATCTCTTCGGACGCTTCGGCGCGGGACGCGAACCCGCGCAGAACGGGAAAGATGCCGGTGAGTTCTACCAGACGCTCTATTTCATGAGCGAATCGGTCGTGCGCATCGCCGCCGAGACCGGCGTCTACTTGTCGAATCTGCTCTGCGAGATCACGCGCGATCAGCTGCCGGCCGAGCGCGGAACGGTTCTAGGTCCGGGCGCAACGGTGATCGAACGGGCCGAGCCCCTCGAGACGTTCTCGGAAGCGGTTTGACGGCCTAAACTTCTCACGGCTCGCCGGAGTCGAAATACCATGACGGCGCGCTCGCCGGAAACGTGATGTCGCTCAAGTCGTCCGAGACGCGATCGGGCCGGGTCGTTGCGCGGGCCTCGATGTGCACGATGGTCCAAATCTGCTGTGGGCCGACCGGTGCGAACCGGTACCACACGATCGCTCTCGTGTGTGCCGCGTCGAAAGGGCGGTCGTACGTCAACTGCACGATCTGAGCGCTCGACTCTTCGACCCAGAGGTCGCGCAGCGGATAACGGTCCGGCGCCGTCACCGGCCGCAGCACGAGATGATACGTCGGGCGCCCATCAACGGTCTCCTCGCCGGCGAGCGTAACGTCGTAGATGTGTGCCGCCGACGTCACCGTCGCGATCACCGGCAGCGGATCCGGCGCGAGATTCGGAGGCGCCGCGAAATCCGCATCGCCCACCGCACGATAAAAGCCCAGCGGCGTCGCCAGCGGACCGGTGATATGACCGCCGGTGAGCAGGGTATGCGACGCTCCGGTTGCGGTCGAAACGAGCTCGGCGAACGAACTGCCGTCCTTCGTACGAACGACGAAGTGCACGTTCGCGTTCCGCGGACAACTTGCGTCTAAGAACGTCAGCGCGCAATCGATCTGAAAGGAAATGTAGGGTGGCACGACGCGCGCGTGCCAAGCCTTCTGGGCGGCGCTGAAGATTTCGGACGGCGACGCGGGCCCGGCAACCTGCGCCAGCGTCAAGACGAGTGCTGCGATCATCGAGCCCTATACGCGGCGGAGGGATGCGCTGCGTTCCCCGAAAAGGCTGTTCTATCGTGCGCCGATTCATGGTGGTTGCCGCGCTCGCCTTCCTGGCGTTGCTCGGGTTCCCGGAGACAAGTCACTCCGATCCGGTTCGGGCGCCGATCTTCATGGCCACGCGCGCGTACGTCGCCAACGCCGGCGACGGAACCGTCTCGGAGCTGGATCTCACGACCGGCCGGGTCAGCCGCACGATCCGGGTCGGCGTGCGCCCGTCGGCGGTGCTGGTAGTCAACACGGAGATCTACGTCGCCAACGCCGGAAGCAACAGCGTCTCGGTCATTGACGGACGTTTCGGGCGCCTCGAGACCACGATCCCGGTTGGAAAATCTCC
>PMFP01000042.1:9119-10773 GCA_003155175.1 Vulcanimicrobiota bacterium | reverse complement strand
GCGAGGTCATCGCGACGATTCACGTCGGCTCCGCGCCCAGCGCGATCGCGTTCGACTCCATCCGATTGCCTTCGGCCCCGGGCACCGTGGTGTCGAGCGTCGTCGGTCTGGTCGCGAACGAGCGCGACGGAACGCTGACCGTCTTCGACCCGCTCACCAACGAGATCAAGCGAACCGTTCGCGTCGGCGACCGGCCGTCCGGAATCTTGGCGGTGGACCAGCCCAAGAACGTCGTCTACGTCACCAACGCGGGAAGTAACGGCATCGCCGTGCTCGACCCGGTTGCGTTGACCGTCAGCCGCACGATCGCCGCGGGGAACGCTCCCTCGGGGATCGCGGGGACGTTCGATTCCCACGTTTTCGTCGCCAACGCCGGAAGCAACAGCGTCTCGGCCCTGAGCTTGCTGACGAACACTCTTGACGCCACGCTGGGCGCGGGCTCCGCGCCGGCCTCGATTTCGCTCGGCGGCCTCTTCTGGCCGGCGCCTGGCCGCTGCACCGGCGTGGCCTGTTAGGCGCGATGCCGACGCGCCGTCAAGTCATCGGAGCCGGCGTCGTCGCGATCGCCGCGCTCGCGGTTGGAGGCTTGATCTACGAATCGCGCCGGAACTCCGCGCCCGCGGACGCCTTTGCGTTCCGCGTGCTCGACGACGAGGACCGCGCGATCTTGGCGGCCATCGTCCCCGCGATGATTCCCACGGCAAACGTCGCCGCGACCATTGAAGGTTTCGATACGGCCGTCGCCGGCTTGACGCCGAGCGTGCAGGCCGAAGTCGCGCAGCTCTTCACCATCTTGCGCGTACCCGTCTTGCGCATGCTCGCCACCGGCATCATGACGCCGTGGAGCGACGCGAGCGTCTCTGACGTTGCGAACTTTCTGACTCGCTGGCGCTTCAGCCCGATCCTCAAACTGCGCGCGGCTTACGACGCGCTGCACCAGCTCGCGCTCGCCGCGTGGTACGGAAGCAACGCCGCCTGGCCCCCCATCAATTACCCCGGCCCCCCTCCAGTGTCATCCTGAGCCTGTCGAAGGACGCTAGATGATCGTTGACGAGCTCCGGCGCGGAATCGAAGGCGGATGGAAAGCGTACGATGCCTCGACCTTCACCCAAGACCAAAACTACGAAGCGGACGTCGCGATCGTCGGAACGGGCGCGGGCGGGGGAACGGCGGCCGAGATCCTCAGCGACGCCGGGCTGCGCGTGATTCTGATCGAGGAAGGCCCGCTCTGGACGTCCTCGGACTTTCACATGCTCGAACGCGAGTCGTACCCCAACCTCTATCAAGAGTCGGCCGGCCGCAAGACCAAAGACAAAGGGATCAACATCTTGCAAGGCCGCTCGGTGGGCGGCTCGACGACCGTGAACTGGACGACCAGCTTGCGCACGCCGTCGGAGACGCTCGCCTATTGGCGCGACCGCTTCGGCCTGCGCGATTTCGAGGAGAGCGACCTCGCGCCGTGGTTCGCGCGCATGGAGAAACGGCTGAACGTGGCGCCGTGGGCGAAACCGCCCAATGCCAACAACGACGTGCTGCGTAAAGGCGCCGCCAGACTCGGCATCGCCACCGCCGTCGTGCCCCGAAACGTGAAGGGCTGCTGGAACCTGGGCTACTGCGGCCTGGGCTGTCCGACGAACGCCAAGCAGTCCATGCT
>PMFP01000042.1:0-9098 GCA_003155175.1 Vulcanimicrobiota bacterium | reverse complement strand
GCGATCGGCTCGCCCGCGCTGCTGCTGCGCAGCGGCTTGCCGGATCCGTACGGACGCGTCGGCAAACGGACGTTCTTGCACCCGACGCTGATCTCGGCGGCGATGATGCCGTACGAAGTTCGCGGCTACGCGGGCGCACCGCAGTCCGTCTACTCCGATCACTTTCTCACCGTAGATCCGATCGACGGGCCGGCCGGCTACAAGCTCGAAGTGCCGCCGCTTCACCCCATCTTGATGGCGACCAACGTTCCCGGTTTCGGCGCCGCGCACGAAGCCATCATGCAGCAGATGCCCAGCGCCAACACGATCATCGCGTTGCTGCGCGACGGCTTCAACGACCAGAGCCAGGGCGGCACGGTCGAACTGAAGTCCGACGGCACGCCCCTGCTCGACTATCCGATTACGGACTTTCTCTGGGACGGCGCGCGCCGCGCCTTCCAGACGATGGCCGAGATCCAATTCGCCGCGGATGCGAAAACGGTCTACCCGCTCCACGAGAACGCGGTGCCTTATCCCTCGCTCGCGCAGGCGCGTTCGGCGATCGCCGCGCTGCCGATGGGAATTCTGCAAACGCGCGTCGCGAGCGCGCACGTCATGGGCGGCTGCGGCATGGGCGCCGACCCGAAAACGTCCGTCGTAGACGGCTCCGGATCGCATCACCACGTCGAAAACCTCTCGGTCTTCGACGGATCCGTCTTCCCGACGAGTTTGGGTGCGAACCCGCAGCTCTCCATCTACGCCGTCGTCGCGCGCAACGCGACGCGTTTGGTTCGCTCGCTTACGGGCCCATGAGCTTGCGCGTGAAGTAGGTCATCTCCAGCGCGGTCGTATGCGCGCGTTCCTTGAGATTTGCGCCCGACCCGTGGCCGCCCTCGATCACCTCGTAGTACAAATACGGAATGCCCATCGCCGAGAGCTTCGCGGCGAACTTGCGCGCGTGCTGCGGTCCGACGCGATCGTCTTTGGTCGTCGTCCAGATAAACGGTTCCGGGTATTTGACTCCGGCCTTGATATTGTCGTACGGGGAGATCGAGGCCAGGAAGGCGCGCTGCTCGGGATTTGAGACGCTGCCGTACTCGCCGACCCACGACGCCCCGGCCGCAATCTTTTCGTAGCGCAACATGTCGAGCAGCGGTACTTGAATGTCTACCGCGCGCCAGAGCTCCGGATGCTGCGTGAACTCCACGCCCATCAGCAAGCCGCCGTTCGATCCCCCTTGAATGCCCAGCCGGCGCGGACTCGTGACGCCCGTGGCGATCAAATCCCGCGCGACGGCCGCGAAGTCGTCGTAGACGCGCTGGCGATGCACGGTCAGCCCGGCTTCGTGCCAGGCCGGACCGAACTCGCCGCCGCCGCGGATGTTGGCCAGCACGTACACGCCGCCGCGTTCGAGCCACAGCTTGCCCATCGCCGAGGAATACGACGGCGTCATCGAGACCTGAAAACCGCCGTAGGCATAGAGTATCGTCGGATTCGAGCCATCGTACTTCATGTTCTTGGGATGGACGATGAAGTACGGAACCTTTGTCCCATCCTTCGACGTCGCTTCGCGCTGCTCGACGACGTCGTTCGAGGCGTCGAACCGCGGCGGCAGCGATTTTACGACGTTGAGCGATCCGCTCGCGGCGTCGGTGAGCCAGAGCGTCGTCGGCGTCAGGAAACTCGTCACGCTCAGAAACGCGCGTTCGTCGCGCATATTCGCGTCCACGAGCGAGATCGTCGCGTCGTCGGGCAGATCCAGCGGGCTGCTCGTCCACGCACCGCCGGCCGCGGGCGTAGAGATGAATGCGCGGCCTTTGACGTCGTGGTACGCCGTGAGCACCAGGCGGGACTTCGTGGCCGCGACTTGGTCCAGCGATTCGCGCGGTCCGGGTGCATACACCAGCACCGGCTTGAGATTCGCCGGATCGGCGATCGCGTCGCTCAGGTTTACCGCGACGAGCGATCCCTGCGCGAACGTCCGGCCGTTGACGGTCCAGTCCTCGCGAAGGGTGAGGAGCAGCCGCCCCGCGACCAGCGCGCTGACGTCCGACTTGAGGGGAACCGCGAGCTGCCGCAGTCCGCCCGGCGTGAGCACGTAGTACTCGCCGGTAAAGAACGTCACGCCGCGCAGGATCAGCGTAACCCGATTCCCGTCTCCGTCGTGGAGCACGAGAGGATTGACGCTGATATCCGACGGCTTGCCGCGATAGATCTCGACCGCCGACGAGAGCGGCTGACCCCGCTTGAGGCGTTTGACGACGTACGGGTAACCCGATGCGGTCATTTCGCCGGGAACCCACTCGCGCGAAACCAACAGCGTGTCGTCGTCTTCCCATGCAGTGTCTTGCTTGCCGCGGGGGAGCGCGAACCCGCCTGGCACGAATTGTTTCGTGACGAGATCGAATTCGCGCACGGTCACCGCGTCTTCGCCGCCGTCGGACAGCAGCAGCAAGCAACGGCGCTCCTCGGGCCACCGGCAGTCGGCGCCCTCCCACACCCAGTTCGCCTTCTCCGNNAAGTCGTCCAGCGTCGTGCGGCGCCAGATGCCGCGCACGTGGCTCTCGTCCTGCCAGTAGTTGTAGATCTGGTTGCGAACGAAGCTCGGCACCGGAATGCGGTCCTTCGCTTCCGCGAGCTGCAGCGCGTCTGCGTAGAATCCGGCGAAGTGCGGATCGTTCTCGAGCACGGCGAGCGTTTTTGCGTTCTCGGCCTTTACCCACGCCATCGCACGAGGGCCGTTGACGTCCTCGAGCCAGAGGAACGGATCCTCCGCCGCGCTTGCCGGCGATACATTCGGTGCAGGTAGCGGCGCCGCGGAGCGCGCCGGCGCGGCACCGGCCACGACGAGTGCCGCGGCCATGAGCGCGAACGCGATCGAGCGGTTCGTCATAGGCGCAAGAGTTCGACGCGGCGATTGAGGGCCTTGCCCGCGTCCGTGGAATTCGACGCGACCGGTTCGGTCAATCCGTAGCCTTTGGCGACCAGACGCGATCGCGCGATGCCGAAGTGCGTCACGAGATCGTTCACGACGGACTGAGCCCGGCGCTGAGAAAGCGCGAGATTGTAGGCCGCGCCGCCGTCGGAATCGGTGTGTCCCTGGACTTGGAAGCGCCACGTCGGGTTTTCGCGCATGATCTGCGCGATCTGCCCGACCACGGACTGCGACTGCGGCTGAATGACCGCGCTGTCCACGTCGAAGTGAATGCCGTAGATGCGGATGCGGCGCTGCGTCGGCGTAAACTGCTTCTTCAGCTCCTCGTTTCCGGTAAGCAAGACCGAAGCTTGCGCGGTCTTGCCCGATCCGTTGTCCGCGCTCACGTTGACGGCGTATTCGCCCGCCTTGGCCGACGCCGGAACGGCGATGGCAACCGTGAGATTCTGCGTTCCGCCCGCGATGTTGAAACTGGCGGGCGTCACGGTCGCCGGGAAGCTGCCCGAAGTCTTGATGGTAACCGGCCCGTTCCAGCCCTGATTGGCCAAGACTTGCATGGGCACGCGAATCGTCGCCGCGGTGCCGGCGTTGAACGACGCCTCTTGACTCGGTTCGAGAATGAACGACTCGGTAATGCTCTGCGAGCACGGGAAGCCGCCCGGAACCGGCGCGTCGAGTTCGAGCTGGCGAATGCGCTGCATCACCGGCTGAGCTTCGTCGCCGTTAAAACCGTCGTAGATCATCAGTCCGCTGCCGTCGACGGCGTACGTCTGGACGAAACCGTTGAGGTTCGTCTTCTTCGCGACGAAGAGGTGTCCGCACCAATGCGGATCCGTCGAGGTCACGGTCGAGGCCGCCGCAAGATCGTTGTTTGCGTCCGCGGCCAAGGCGGCGACGTCCACGAAGTGCGCGGCGTCGTTCCTGTCGTTGGTTCCCAGCGCGTTGTTCTCGACTTGGATCAAGCTCGCGTTGGTGCTCTCGGGTCCGGATCCCATGGATTTGAACGGGTATGGGAGCCACGTAAAATCCGAACCGCTGTTGCACTGGCCGCCGCCCAGGATCAGTTTATGCCCGGCGGCCGCCCACTGCAGCAGCAACGCCCGCTGCTCCTTGGCCATCACGGAATTCATGGTGCAGATCTGACGCGTGATGACGGTCTCGTGCCCGTTCAGTTCGCCGCTGTCGAGCATGCCCGCGCCGATGCTGTCGAACGTGTATCCCGGCACCGGCGGACTGGTCTCGGAGGGCGCGAACGTTCCGATAGGGTCCTTGTCCAGCACGAGCACGTGATGCGCGCCGGTTCCGTTGGTGCGCGCGACGCAAAACGCGGGACGTTCGTTTGTTCTGGAAAAGAAAATACTCTCTCCGCCGCTGTAAATGCCCGCGACGACGGAGGCGTCGTCGTTGAACACGGCGCGAATGCTGTTCGGATTCTCGTCTTTGTTCCCGGAGAAGTGCGCGTTCCAGTGGCGGCCCTCGAAGTGACCGATGTAGACGCCGGTGAGGTCGGTTTGCGTGCATTCGTTGGCCACGAGCGCAGAACCGACCATGACGAAGCGAGCGCGGCTGTCGCCCGTGCGCGTGCCGGTCGGTACGTAAGCGCCGTTCTTATCCGGATTGGCGTCCTCGACGTAGAAGCCGGTCGGGTCCAGCCCGGCAGGCGGCGGCGCGACCGTTCCCGTCGCTCCGACCGAATCGTAGAGCTGATTGGCCGTGACGCGCACCCAGCGCGCCTTCACGTTTGCCGCCAGCGTCTTGTTCGTTCCCGTAATCGTGCCGGCATCGGTAAAGCCGGCATCGGGTCCCGTCGTGGAGACGGCGAAATCCACGCTCGGCACCGGACCGTTGTCCGCCTGGCCGCGAAGGCTGGCTTGAAATCCCGTGATCGTCGCGACGCCCGGGAGCTCGAAGGTGAACACGAACGGCGGTTTGGCGGAATCGGGAAGTTCGCTTCCGATGCCGTCGGCCGCGTTCGAGAGGTTGCCGTCGTTCATGCCGTCGAGGGCTGCGGGCGAATAACTGCGCAAAATCGTGCCGTTGCCCGTCCGGAGCAGGTTCGGATCGGGCGTCGGCGTTGGCGTCGGAGCGGCAGTGCCCCCGGCCGTCGGTTCGGGCGTCGTCGTGGCCGGCCCCGATGCCGCGGTCGCCGCTGCCGCAGCGGTCGGAGCTTCGGTCGGCGCGGCCGAAGCGCCGCTCGCGCCGGAATTCGACTGCCCTCCGCCGCCGCACGCAGCGAGACAAAGCGAGAGCGCAAAGACGCAAACGGCGCCGGCTGAGCGCATCGAGTCCTCCATACCGATCCTCGGTGACCGAAAGTGTGCGAGCCGCGGCGCCGCATTTCCTCGTCGCGCCGGCTCGCCGGGAAATGCCATGGCCGCCGGGAAAAGCCCGCGTCATGGAAGATGCGAAAAAAGAGGCGTTCGACCGCTGGGTCGATTTTGCGTCCGTCATCCTCATCTCGCTGGCGACGGTCTTGACCGCCTGGTGCGGCTACCAGGCCGCGCGCTGGGGCGGACAGCAGACGCTGCTCTACAACACGGCCAACGCCGATCGCATCAACGCGTCGGTCGCCTCCACGCGGGCAGACACGCTCGTGACGATCGACGTCGCTATGTTCCTTCAATTCATCAACTCGGTCGCGGAAAACCGGCCGGAGGAGACCGCTTTTCTGCGCGCGCGCTTCCGGCCCGAAATGAGGCGCGCGGTCGAAGCGTGGATCGCTACGAAACCGAGAACCAATCCTAACGCCCCGTCAACGCCCTTCGCGATGCCCGTATACCGGGTAGCGGCGAACGCCGAGGTGGAACGTCAGCGCGCGCTGGCGGCGGCGAGCTTCGCCAAAGCTCAGGAAGCCGAGGAGCAGGCGGACCAATACGTACGCCTCACGGTGATCTTCGCGGCGGTCTCGTTTCTGGCCGGCATCAGCACGAAGTTCGTCTTCCCCAACCACATCATCGTGGTCGTCGTCGGCTTCCTCACGCTGATCTTCGGCTTCGTCCGCATCTTCGGGCTGCCCGTTCTTTAGTTCGCGCGCGGAAGCTGCGCGTATAAGAAGAGCGCGGCCGCGATCGTCACGAAGCCGGTCGTAATCCACGCGGACGCTGCGAGAGGGCGTCCGATCGTTGAGATTCCCATCACCTTCCGGTCGCGCGCCGCGAGCACGAGGAAGCATAACGTGAGCGGCGTCGCGACGCCGCCTGCGATGGACGCCCAGTAGAGAATGCCGATCGGCGACACGGGTAGGAGCGCGACGAGTGCCGCGACCGCCAGCGACGACAGGAGCACCGCATAGAAGCGCCTTGCATCGGCGATTTTGTCGTCCAGACTCCCGCGCCAGCCGAACGTGTGCGCGAAGACGTACGCGGTCGTCGCCGCGAGCACCGGGACGGCCAGCACCGCCGACGCCAGTAAGCCGACGCCGAACAGCGTGCCCGCCCAGCGCCCGGCCAGCGGCGTCAGCGCCGCCGCCGCGTCGCTTGCGGTTTCGATCGGCAGATGATGTTTGCCCAGCGTCGCGGCGCACGCGACCACGATGCATAAAAAGACGACGCCGATCGCCAGCATGCCCAGCACGGCGTCCTTCTCGAACCGGCCGATCGCCGAGCGCTCGGGCCGGCGTTCCGCCACCTCGACCGATTCCCACACGTACACGTAGCTGGTCAGCGTCGTGCCCAGTAAGGCGATTGCGCCGAAGACGTACGGCGGCGAAAACTCGAAGTGCGGCACGAAGACGCTTCGCAGGAACGCGGCAAAGTCGGCGTGCGCGAAGATCGCGGACGCGGCATACCCCACGAACACGAGCGGCAAGAGCGAGAGGTAGCGTTCGATCCGCCCGTACGAATGCGTGACGAGCAAAATCCCGACGACGGCAGCGAACGGAACGACGAAAAGGGGCGCCGGAGCGTGCGTCAAGAGCGAGGCGGCTTCGCTGCCCGCCTTGACGTCCGCGGCCAGCGTAAAGACGTTTACCGCGACGATCGCCGCCAGCGTGAGGATCGCCCAGCCCAAGCCGTAGCGCTTGCGGACGGCACCTTGCAAGCTCGTGCCCGCTACCGCGCCGATGCTCGCGGCAATCGCCTGGACCACGGCGAGCATCGGGATGACGAGAACGACGAGCCAGCAGAGCGCGTATCCGGTCGTGGCTCCCACGATCGCGAGCGTCGCGACCGTCGTCGGATCGTTGCTTGAAGCCGCCGAAACGAGGCCCGGACCGAGCAGGCCGGGGCCGGTGCGGCTCTGCGAGTCGCCCGTCTTCAGAAGTCGTACTCGAGCTGAGATCTCATGTAGTTGAACTTAAACGGCGAGAACGTCTGGTTGCGGTTCACCCACCGCTCGCGAATCGAGAGCCCGCGATAGGAGCGTCCCGGAACGACGGCACTGAAGAAATACTGCACGTCCACGTTGGCTTCGGTCCTAACGTCGGAGTTGCTCGCCCCCGAGCTCGTCCCCGGCAAGCTGTCGTCGTAGCGCGCCTCCGAGAGAATCGTCTTCAATCGGCGGTCGTTCGTCTGAATCGTGAACGCCAGCCTGACGCCGGTTCCACCTTTGTGGATGTCGCCTAAGCCCTGGCCGATGGACGTGGTGAAGAGCGGGTCCGTCTCGTAGTTGTCGGTGTACGGCGATGCGATGCCTCCGCCGTAGCAGAGCACCTTGCCGGCCGGAACCCAGGTTGCGGACGCATTCGGCACGCCGCCGAAGATCGTGCCGGTCTTGATCTTGCTCGGCGAGGCCGCGTCGCCCGAGCAATCGGCTGCGTTTACGACGTACGTCGAGAACGGCACCTGGTTGTAGCTCGCCGCGACGTCCACGTTGCGCCCCCAACTCTCGCCGAACTCAAACCCGGAGCCGTGGACGCGCACCGTGCCGAGCAGCGCTCTCCCGGTGTCGCTTTCCGCCAGGTATTGCGCGGCGACGAACGGGTTGGTCGGCGACTTGCGCGCGTACGAATATTTTACGTCGGCGTACGTCAAACTCACGAGATCGTAGATTTGGTACTGGTCCGCGTTGAGGGTCAAGCCGTTCGCGTCGTACGTCGCCGAGAACAGCGCGAAGCCCGGCGTCGTCTGCTGCGGGTTGCACGGATCGCCTTCGACGGTAAACGTTCCGGGCTCGCCCGCGATCGGCCCCTTGCCGGTCGGATTTGCGGTGTTGCAACTGGTCAGAAGCGTGTTGGAATTGAACGCCGAGGTGACGCGGCTTTTGAACCGCGCCATGTACATCGCGCCAAGCGTTAGCTGCGGCGAGACTTTCGCGCTTAACAGCGTGCCCTGAAATGAGACCGGAACCATGCGCGAATCCGAATCGTTTGCCCACGGCGTATTGATGATCTCTTTTCCCGTCTTGAACGTGATGCCGGAGGCTTCGTATTGCAGGTACGATTCCGCCAGCGTGCTGATCGCATAGCCGGGGAGCGTGTTGTCCACGAGGGGGTTGTACCCAACGCCCAGCACGCCCGGCGGATTGGCGCCGAACGGATCCGCACCCAAATACGTCGCACCGATGGTCCACGGCGATCCGGCAAACGTGTATTGGCCGTGCAGCTTGCCGCCGAAATTGAGCGCGCTGGAATTCGGCGTGCCTTTGGGATCGCACCCGGCCCCCAAACACGTGTTGCCGTTTATGCGCTGGAAGTAAAACGCTCGCGCGTTGCCACCCCACGAGAACGTGCCTCCCGCGCGCGCATGCGGTTTCGCCGCCGGGCTCGCGGCGGGAGACGGAACCGGGTCGGCGCTCGCCCCCACGGACGCCGAAAAGGCCGCGCCGGCTGCAATCAGCGCGGCGGCGGCCCACATCGGCAGCGCGGAAGCGATGGGGTTGCCGATGCTTAGGCTCCCTGGTCGCCGTAGATGATCGCGGTCTTGGTCGTGCCGGCGAACAGCCAATCCTTGAGCGTCAGCTGGATGGACTTGAAGAACTTGTCGGCCACCGCGTCGGCTTCTTTGCCTTTTTCGTCGTCGACGGGATGGTACGACCACCCGAACTCGGCCACCAGCGGATCGAACTTATCCACCGAAGGCCGCGCCCAGACGGCGAGCGTCGCGGTCGCCGTCGTGTGGTGGCCGAAGAACAGGTTTCCGAGGTTCGCTTGAATCTCGAAGATCTTCGCCCCTTGAACGATGGAGAGTTGTTCGCTCAGGTCGAGATCGAGCGTCTTCATGTGCGGGAAGGCCTCGACGAGTTTCTC
>PMFP01000060.1 GCA_003155175.1 Vulcanimicrobiota bacterium | reverse complement strand
CATCGAGACGCAGGCCGGCGACTTCGCGGCGTACATTCCGACCAACGTCATCTCGATCACGGACGGTCAGATCTATCTGACGCCCGACCTGTTCTTCCAAGGTATTCGTCCCGCGGTCGACGTCGGTCTCTCGGTGTCGCGCGTCGGCGGCTCGGCGCAGACGAAAGCCATGAAGTCGGTTGCCGGCCAGCTCAAGCTCGAGCTCGCGCAGTACCGCGACCTCGCGGCCTTCGCGAAGCTCTCCAGCGACTTGGACAAGTCCACGCAGATGCAACTGCTGCGCGGCGAGAAGATGACCGAGCTGCTCAAGCAGCCGCAGTACCAGCCCATGCCGATGGAAGATCAGGTCGCCGTCATCTTCGGCGCCACCAAAGGCTTCGTCAACGAGATTCCGACGCCGCGCCTCCAAGACTGGTCGCGCCGCCTAACCGGCTTCTTGCACGAGAAGCATCCCGACATCCCGGCGGCGATCGCGCAGTCCGGCCAGCTCTCGGACGAGACGAAGAAGAAGCTCGAAGACGCCATCGTGGAGTTCAACAAAGGCTTCTAATGGCGACGGTAAAGGATCTTCGCGAGCGGATACGCTCGTTGAAGAACACGCAGCAGATCACGAAAGCCATGAAGCAGGTTGCGGCGGCCAAAATCCGCCGCGCCGAAATGGCGCAAAAACAGGCGCGGCCGTACGCCGCGACGCTGTCGGAGATGCTGCACGATCTCATCGCCGCGGTCGGTTCGGTGGATCACCCGTTCCTCAAACCCGGAACGCAAGAGGCGCCTTCCGGCGTCGTCGTGATGACCGCCGACAAGGGCTTGGCCGGAGCGTTTAACTCCAACGTGACGCGCGCCGCCGAGATCTACGTGCGCGGCGCGTCGAGCGTTACGTACTACGCGGTCGGCAACAAGGCGCGTAACTTCGTGCGTCGCTTGGGCGTGGGCGAGTTCGCGGCGTGGCCGCTGAGCGCGCAGCCGAAGATTCAAGTCGCGCGGGAACTTGCCGCCAAGGTGACCGAGGACTTCACGAGCGGAAAGATCCGCGATATCGTGCTCGTGTCGTCGCGCATGGTCTCGATGATGCAGCAGCGTCCCGAAACCAGGGCGCTCGTGCCGATCACGGCCGGCGATCTTGGCGGCGGCGACGCCGAGGACGCAGGCGCCGGGCCGCGGGGAGCCGTCGAATTCTCGCCCTCGCCCGAGTTCGTTCTCTCGCAGCTCTTGCCCAAGTATCTCGAGTTCACGCTCTTCTCGGCGATGCTCGAGACCGACGCCTCGTTCTTCGCCGCGCAGTTGCTTGCGATGAACAACGCGACGGAGAACGCGGGCAAGCTCATCGACGAACTCACCATCAAGATGAACAACGCGCGGCAAGCCGCGATCACCAAGGAGCTTCTCGAAGTCGTGAGCGGCGCGGAGGCTCTCTCAGTATGATGACATTGCACGGATACTCGGAAACGAAAAAGGGTTCACATCATGGCTAACGCTACCGGTAAGGTCGTTCAAGTGCTCGGAAACGTCGTGGACGTCGAGTTTTCGGAGGACTCGCTTCCGAACCTCAACGACGCGCTGACGCTGCGCGTCAACGAAGACAACGCGTCCAAGAACGGCGCGGCCCCCCCGGCGCAGGGCGGCGCCGAGCTCGGCGGCTCGGCGATGCAGGCCCGCGATCTCGTTCTGGAAGTGCAGGACGATCTGGGCAACAACCAGGTGCGCTGTCTCGCGATGGGATCGACCGACGGTCTCATGCGCGGCGCGACCGTCACCTCGACCGGCGGCCCGATCACGGTTCCCGTCGGCGAAGGCACGCTCGGACGCATCTTCAACGTGCTGGGCCAAGCGATCGATTCCGACGAGCCCGTGAAAGCGGCGGCGCGCTGGCCGATCCACCGCCCGTCTCCGGAATTCAAAGCGCAAGATCCCACGCCCAAACTCTTCGAAACCGGCATCAAGGTCATCGACCTCATGGCCCCGTACACGCGCGGCGGAAAAGTCGGGCTGTTCGGCGGTGCGGGCGTCGGCAAGACCGTCTTGATTCAAGAGCTCATCCGCAACATCGCGGCCGTGCACAAAGGCTTCTCGGTGTTCACCGGCGTCGGCGAGCGCACGCGTGAAGGCAACGACCTTTGGCTGGAAATGAAAGAGTCGGGCGTGCTCGCGCAGACCACCCTGGTCTTCGGCCAGATGGACGAGCCGCCGGGCGTGCGCTTTCGGATCGCGCAGACCGGCGTGACCATGGCCGAATACTTCCGCGACGAACTCGGCGCCGACGTGCTGCTGTTCATGGACAACATCTTCCGCTATTTGCAGGCGGGCTCGGAAGTCTCGGCGCTGATGGGCCGCATGCCGTCCGCGGTGGGATATCAGCCCACGCTTTCCACCGACATGGGCGCGCTCGAAGAGCGCATCACGTCCACGCACAAGGGCTCGATCACGTCGGTGCAGGCCGTGTACGTGCCGGCCGACGACTACACCGATCCGGCCGTCGCCGTGACGTTCGCGCATTTGGACGCGACCACGGCGCTCTCGCGCCCGATCTCCGAACTCGGCATCTACCCGGCCGTGGACCCGCTCGCGTCCACGTCGCGCATCCTCGATCCGCAGATCGTCGGCGAAGAGCACTACCGCGTCGCGCGCGGCGTTCAGGAAACGCTGCAGCGCTACAAAGATCTGCAGGACATCATCGCGATTCTCGGCGTCGAGGAACTCTCGGAAGACGACAAGATCATCGTCGGCCGCGCGCGCCGCATTCAGCGCATGTTCTCGCAGCCGTTCTTCGTCGCCGAGCAGTTCACCGGAACGCCCGGAACCTACGTCAAGCTATCGGACACGATCGCGTCGTTCAAAGAAATCTTGGACGGCAAAGTGGACAACTTGCCGGAGCAAGCGTTCTTCTACAAAGGCGGCATCGACGAGGTCAAGGCAGCGGCCGAGAAGTTAGGCGCGACCGCCTAGTAAATATGGCAAATTCGATTCCGTTCAAGTTGATTACGCCGACCTCGGTTGCTTTCGAGGGGCGGGCGGAGCTCGTCATTGCGGTGACGACCGAGGGCGAAGAAGGTTTCCTGCCCCAGCACGCTCCGTTCTTGGCCGCGCTCAAGCCCGGCGTGCTGCGCGCCAACGTCACGACCGGCGACGAGGCGGCCTCTCGTCTGGAGATTGCGACCGGCGCGGGCTTCGTTCAAGCGCTCCCCGATCGCATCGCCGTGCTCGTGGACGAAGCGGTGCGTTTCGAGGACGTCGACGTTGCGAGAACGCGCGAGGAGCTGGCGGCCGCGCTCGAACGGCAAAAGCAGGCCGGAGGCGATGCGGCGGCGCTCGCCCGCGAGCAGGCGACCATCGATCTCGCAAACGCGAAACTGCGTCTGGCCGGTCAAGGCTAGCGCGCCCGCGGCCCTCCCGCTCGTGCGGCGGGGCGTTCCCTCTCTCTTCGCGAACCGTCCGACCCGGAAAACGTAATGATGCTCGATCGCTTAGAGACCACTTTGCGCGTCCGCGGGGGCGCGCG
>PMFP01000171.1:200-26921 GCA_003155175.1 Vulcanimicrobiota bacterium | reverse complement strand
GCTTCGTGACCTTCGCTCGCCGAAGCGAACGGGATTTTGCCCTGACGGTTGAGCTGGAACCCGCGATGCTCGAGCGTTCGCTGCATCAGCATCGTACGGAGCATCTGCACGAGCTGATCGTCGGTCAGCCCGTGGCGCTCGAACGAGGACTGGGCCCCGGTCGCAGGGGCGTTCGTTTTGCCGGCCACGTCGGCCGTACTCGCCCCCCGTGAGGCGGGAATCCTTCCAAAGCGCCCGGTATCCAGGCCACATGTCCTCGTCCCACCGAACCGTCGAGATTCCGCACGACGAACTCGTCCGCTACCGCCGCCATTTTCACGAACATCCTGAGCTGTCGTACCAGGAACGCGAGACGGCCGCGTTCGTCGAGCGCGAGCTGCGCGCGTGCGACTTTGACGACATTCGCACCGGCGTCGCCCAGACCGGAATCCTGGCGACGTTACGCGGCGGGCGCCCCGGTCCCGTCACGCTGCTGCGCGCCGACATGGACGCGCTGCCGGTCCAGGAGCTGAACGACGTTCCCTATCGCTCCACGCGAGACGGCGTGATGCACGCGTGCGGGCACGACGGGCACATGGCGATCCTGCTCGCTGCCGCGCGCTATCTGTCGCGGCGAAAAGCCGAGATCCCGGGAACGATCGTGTTCTGCTTTCAGCCGGCCGAGGAAGGGCCGGCCGGCGCCAAGGCAATGGTCGAAGAAGGTGCGCTGGAGAATCCGCACGTCGAGCGCGCGTTTGCGCTGCATCTTTACAGCGGGATGGAAGCCGGCAAGGTCGGCATCCGCGACGGGCCGTTCTTCGCTTCGTCCGATCGTTTTTCTATTGCGCTCAACGGGCGCGGCGGCCACGGTGCGATGCCGCATCAAGCGGTCGATCCGATTCCGGCGGCCGCCCAGCTCGTGACGCTGCTGCAGACGATTCCCAGCCGCGAGATCGCGCCGAAGGATCCGGTCGTGCTGACGATCGGCAAGCTCGAAGCCGGGACGACGTTCAACGTCATACCGGACTCCGCGCACATGTACGGCACGACGCGCACGTTCGACGACTCCGTGCGTGCCTCGCTGCCCGAGCGCATGGAGCGCATGGTCGAGGGATTGTGCGACGCGATGCGCTTGGACTACGAATTCGAGTATTCGTGGGGCTATCCGCCGACCGTCAACGATGCCGCGATGAACGACGTCGTTCGCGAGGTCGCACGCGATGCGGTTGGCCCGGAGAACGTCGTGGATCCGCAAGACCTTGCGCTGTGGTCGGAGGACATGTCCTACATCCTCAACGAGCGCCCGGGGGCGTACTTTCTCGTCGGCGTTCGTGGCGACGAGCTCGGAGCGGAGCCGCAGCACAGCGCCCGCTACGACATTGACGAGCGCGCCCTAGATGCTGGATTCCTCATGATGACCGGAATCGCGATGCATGGCTGACTTCCGGCGCTACGTCATCGTCGGAAACGGATTCGCGGGAACCACCGCCGCCGAGCAACTTCGCAAACACGATCTCTCGTGCGAGATTCATCTGTTCGGCGACGAGCCGTATACGCTCTACAATCGGATCTCGCTGCCGCCGATGCTGCGCAAGCAAATTCCCGAAGCCAAGGTCATGATTCGCGACCTGGCATGGCACGAAGAGCATCGCATCGACCTGCACCTGCGCACGCGCGTCGAGCGCGTCGTCCCCGAAGAGCGCGTCGTCGTGGCCGATGGAAAGACCTATCCGTACGACGCGCTGCTGATCGCCACGGGCGGGCGTCCGAACCCGATCGGCAAACCCGGCAGCGACGGCGCCGGCAACGTGTATAACTTCCAGTACCTGGACGACACGCGGGCGATTTCGGAACGGCTGGAGAGCAGTAAGGTCGCGGTCGCCATCGGCGGATCGTACATCGCCTACGAACTCGCCGAAGCGTTCGCCACGCGCAAGGTCGAGACGCACTGGCTCATTCGCGGTCCGCACTTCCTGCATCGAGTGCTCGACGAACTCGCGGGCGAATTCGTGGACCTCGCCGCGAAGGACGAAGGCGTCCACGTGCATTACGGCCAGGAAGTTGCCGAATTCGTGCGCTCGAACGGCGAGGCAACCGGCGTGCGGACGCAGAGCGGACTTGAAATCGCCGCGGACTGCTACGGCGTGGGCTTCGGTCTGACCATGAACACCGAGCTGGCTGCCGGAACGGGAATCGAGTACGGCAAGAACGGCATCCTGTGCGACGACCGTCTCGAAACCAACGTCGGCGGCATCTACGCTGCCGGCGACGTCGCGGATTTTTTCGATCCCACGCTCGAGATGCGCTATCGCATGGGCACCTGGAACAACGCCGGAGCGCACGGGAAAGTCGTCGCGATCAACATGATGGGCGGCAGCGAACGCTATCACGACGTGCCGGAGTACTCGTCGCAATTGTTCAAGGGCCAGACGATCACGCAGTTCGGGCTAGCGCCGGATTTGCAGCCCGACCTTCAGACCGTCCGCAAGATCGATCGCGAGAAGGGCTGGTATCGCGCGCTGTTCTTCTGGGAAGACCGTCTGGTCGGCGGCCTGATGCTCGGCAAAGGCAACCGCGCCGGCAAGCGCAAGTACGTCGAAGCCATCAAAAGCAAAGAGCGCTTCCCCAAACCCGACTGGGAGCCAATGCTCGACTGGACCGCGTAAAGCCGGATCTTCTCCGGCGATTCTCAGGCCGTCTGGCTAGTCTTGCGAAATACTGCTGTGGCTTAGGGGGCGGCGATGACCCTATTCGGGCGGCGTTTGGCGTGGATGTTCTGCGTGGCGCTTCTGCCTCCGGCCTCTGCCGGGACGGCGCAGGCCGACCCACAGCCGTCACAAGTCTTTGACGAGGCGCGTGCGTACTGGTCGGATCAAAAGTATCCCCAGCTCGTTTCGTACGATGTTGCCGTCCGAATCGACGAGGGCAGCGGCGAACGAGTCGAGCGCTACTCGTCGTTCTATGACGTGCTTCATCACGAGGTTCACGTCGATCCCGTAAGCGACTATGAAGAGGCCAACCCCGTCAGCGGAAAGGGTATCAACTTGAGTTTTTTCGGTTTGCCTCTCGGCAAGCCGCAGCCGCCGATCGATTTCCTGGGCGTTCCGGTCCTCGCCCCGATGTATAGTTTCGGCATGTCGGCCGATCCGCCGGCGGCACAACTGACCGACGCGCAAATGACGCCGATGCAGATCGTTGCCGAGATTCGCAAGGAGTTTCACGACCCCGCGCCCGCTCGACCCGGCGAGAGCTCTCCCGCGCCAAGCGGAATGCGTGAGATCGCGACGACTCACGCCTTCGTAAGGGACTACGAAGTCGCGTTCGACGGCGAGGAGACTGTTGACGGCCACGAATGCGTGAAGCTCAAACTCGAGCCGTTGAGAGACCCGAACCGGTTTCGCCTTCGCGAACTCTGGATCGATAAGCAGACGCGCGCGACGTGGAAGTTGCGCGAGGCGCTCAACTTCGAATCCGGGCCGGGAACCGCGGTCCCTTGGGACGTGACGTTTGCCTCTCTCGGCGGCGCGCAATACATTGCGACGGAAACCGCCCTGGCACCGATGGCGTACCGGGGGTTGATCTACCGGAGCGCCGGCGTATCGTTCGAGAACGTACGGGGGACCGATCCGCCGGCGCATTTCCCCGGCGACCTCTGGAACGCGCCGCTCCTGATGAGCGAGCCGCCGGGTTAGGTCGAGGCGCCGCTCAGCGCGCGCACGCTGCCGCTAACGCATCGGCGAAGGCGTCCACGTCGGCGGGTGCCGTCGCCCAGTGGGTCATCCAGCGCACTTCCGGGAGCGACGGCTCGAAATCGTAGAAAAAGAACTTGCTTCGCACGCGCTCGATTGCGGCGCGCGGCAGGGTTGCAAAGATCGCATTGCAGCGAACCGGCCGCGTCACGCGGATGGCGGGAATCGCGACTACGCGTTCGTGCAGGCGTAGGGCCATCGCGTTAGCGTGGGCGGCGTGCTTGAGCCACAGGCCGTCGGTCAGCAGGGCTTCGAACTGTGCCGCGATGTAGCGCATCTTGGAAGCCAGTTGCATACCCTGCTTTCGCACGAACGGCGCGGCCTCGTTCGCCGCCGAACCGAAGAAGCAGATCGCCTCGCCGAGCATCAAGCCGTTCTTCGTGCCGCCGAAGGTCAGTACGTCCACACCGGCGTCTACGGTGAGCGCGCGAGGCGTCGTGCCCAAGGCCGCGGCTGCATTGGAGATGCGGGCGCCGTCAACGTGGACGAGCAGCCCGCGTTCGTGCGCGAACGCGCAGATCTCGCGCACTTCGTCCGCGCTGTAAACGTTGCCGTACTCGGTGGATTGCGAGATCGATATCGCGCGCGGTTGCGCAAAGTGTTCGTCGTGGCCGGCTCGCAAATACGGTTCGAGGTCGGCGGGGCGCAGCTTCCCGCCCTCCGAGGGCACTGGGATCACTTTTGAACCGTTGAAGCGCTCGAACGCGCCGCATTCGTCGGTCTGGAGATGTGCCGTCGCCGGGCAGAGCACCGCTTCCCACGGCCGCAACAAGCACGCGAGCGCGACGACGTTTGCGCCGGTGCCGTTAAAGGTGAGATAGACGTCGGTTTCCGGGCCGAAGTGCTCGCGGAATCGCGCGACCGCGCGATCGGTCCAGTCGTCGTGCCCGTAACCGACCGCATCGCCTTCGTTCGCGGCCAGAATCGCGCGTAGGATCTCCGGCGCGACCGGCGCGTTGTTGTCGCTGGCGAAACTGCGTTCGGCCATCAGATCGTCGCCGTCGTTCCTCGGTGCGCGACGTCGGCTTGCCAACCGAAGCCCGACTCGGCCATCTCCACCAGCGCGGCCGCGGATTCGGGCTCGCCGTGAACGGCGTAAAGATGCGGCTTTCCGTTGACCGTTCCGAGCCAGCGCTGCAGTTCGTTGTGGTCGGCGTGCGCGCTGAACCCGGAGAGGTTGACGATGGTCGCTTTGACCGGAATGTTGTCGCCCATGATGCGCACTTGGTGGGCGTCGTGTACCAGCACGTAGCCGAGGGTGCCCGCGCCTTGGTAGCCCGGAAAGATGATCGTCGCCTTAGGATCGGGCAGCCGGCGAAACAGGTGGTGGAGGATGCGCCCGCCGGAAGCCATGCCGCTGGCGGAGATGACGATGTAGCACCCTTCCATCGTGTTGAGTTGCTTGGATTGCTCCGTCGTTTCGTGCAGCGTGAAGTTGCGCACGCCAAACGGCGTTCCCGAAGCGTCGCGTGGAATCGGACGGTGGGCGTCCGGGTATTTTTCGAAGAGCTCGTCCACTTTTTCGGCCATCGGGCTGTCGAGGTGGACGCCGAGTTGCGCGATCTGCGGATATTGCGCTTGCAGCGTCGCGATGGCAAGCAAGATGTCTTGCGAGCGCTGGACCGCGAAGGCCGGAATCACGATCGCGCCGCCGCGAGCGATGCCGGCGAGGATGGCCTTACCGAGATCGTCCAGCGGATCGGGCGGATGGACTTGATCGGCGTACGTGGATTCGCACACGATCGTGTCCGCGTCGCCGATCGGCTCCGGATCGAAGAGCAGCGGCCGGTCGTAGCGGCCGACGTCGCCGGAGAAGATGACGCGCTTGTCTTCGAGCGTCAGAGCCGCGAAAGCCGACCCGATGATGTGCCCGGCGTCGTGGTAGGTGGCTTGCGCGACGCCGAAGAGGTCGAACGCTTGGCCGAGCGGCTGCGTGCGAACGAGTTGCATCGTGCGCGAGACGTCCTCCTCGTTGTAGAAGGGCGGCGGGGCATGCGGACGCTCGTGTTGGAAGCCACGCCGCTGGAGCGTTTGCTGAAGGTCGGCGGAATCGTCCAGTACGATCTGCATCACGTCGCTCGTCGGCGGCGTGCAGTACACCGGTCCGGTGAACCCGTCGTGAACCAATTTGGGCAGGTAGCCGACGTGGTCCAGGTGGCCGTGCGTGATGACGACGCCGTCGATCTCCGCGGCGCTCACGGGCAGCGGGACGTCGTTGAGGGAGCGAACGTCGACGACGCCTTGGAAGAGGCCGCAGTCGATGAGGATGCGCTTCCCGCCGACGGTCAGCAGATGTTTGCTTCCGGTGACGGTTCCGGCCGCGCCGATGAACGTTATGTCAGCCACGAGTCTCCTGCGTGATGGCGGGCCGGCTTACGGGGAAGTCGGCGTGGCGGTTAAAGGCAACCGACGTCGGCATCGTCGAGCGCAGATACAAATCGAGACACTCGTTGACGAGGTGCTCGGGGGAGTCGTTGGTGACGATCGTCGCGCCGGTATCCTTCTGGACCAGTTTCGAGATCGGCACGAAGTCGTTGGAAATGCCGCCCGAGTTCGTGACGATTCCGATCAGCTTGCCTTCGTCGTAGGCGATGCAGAACTCGCCGAGCGTTCCGCTGCGCCCGCCGACGAACAGCACGAAATCGGAGCTGTGGATGTTGTGCGTCTCGCGGCCCATGAGCCCCGATCCGGTGAAGACCATCGTCGTGTAGGGCTGCAGCGGCGACCCGTAGATGTTGATGTGCTCTTCGCGCGAAAGGGCGGGCGAGATGCCTAAACTCCAGCCGTCGCGATCGTGCGCTCCTAAGACCGCCGCGTGGGGAAGTCCCGGACAGGCGCCGGTGACGATCGTGCAGCCCCGTTCGGCGATCCGGCGTCCGAGGCGACGGGCCAAGTCGATCTCTTCAGGTGTGATGATGCCGCCCGCGGAACCCATCACGCCGACCTGGATTCTCATGCGTCGAGAGGTACGCGCTCGGACGAACGCCACCTACCGCGAGCTCGCGACCCGGTGACGCTTCACTACGAACGATTCGGCGACGGGCCGTTGCCCGTGCTGTTCTTGCACGGCGGATGGGGTTACGATCTCTATCCCATCGACGCGCAGATCGCCGCCCTGGGGCCAATCTGCAGCGTGTTCGTGCCGTGGCGCGCGGGGTACGGCACGTCGCCTCCAGTCGAACGATTCGCCGAGAATTTTCACCAGACTGCCGCTCGCGATATGGTCGCCTTCTTGGAGGAGCGCGGCATTCGCGAGGCCGTGGTTTGGGGACACAGCGACGGCGCGGTCATCGCCGCGTGGATGGGCATCTTCGAGCCGGAGCGCGTCAAGGGCGTGATTCTGGAATCGTTCCACTTGACCGCGTGCAAGCCGCATTCGACGGCGTTCTTCGAGCGCGCGCTCGAGACGCCGGAGGCGCTCACCGAAGCCACGCGCGCGGTCCTGCGCTCCGAACACGGCGACGATTGGCACCACGTGGTGCGGCGAAATTCCGACGTCTGGCTGCGCATGGCGCAGAGCCGGCGCGGTGACGACCTGTTCGCCGGGCGGCTCGCGGAATTACGGGCGCCGGCGCTCGTCGTCCACGGCTTGGACGATCCGCGCACCGAACCGGGCGAGATCCAGCGAGCGATCGAGCGGCTTCCCAACGCAACCGCGCAGCTCTTTGAAACCGGCAAGCACTGTCCCCACGCGCATTCGAAAACCAGCGCTGCCGTATCCCGCGCCCTTCGGACTTTTGTCGAGGGACTGCGCGAATAGCGCGCGGCAGAAGTAAGTGCGGGGCGGCGCTCGAAAGAGGCCGACATGGCCGAGCGCGATCGACTCGAAGTAGACGTCCTCTTTGTAGGCGCCGGGCCCGCGAGTCTTGCGGGCGCGATTCGTCTTGGACAACTGGCCAAGGCGGCCGGACGCGAGCTCGAGATTCTCGTCATCGAAAAGGGCGGGGAGATCGGCAACCACGGCATCTCCGGGTTGGTGCTCGATCCGCGCGCGCTGGACGAGCTGCTCCCCGATTGGAAAGCGAGCGCGCCCATCGATGCGCCCGTCGGCAGCGACGAGATGTGGTTCTTGACCGCAGGCGGAAAAATCAAGGCCCCGATCACGCCGCCGCCGCTCAACAACCACGGCAAGTTCGTCGCGTCGCTTCAACGCCTCACCAAGTGGATGGGAGAGAAGGCGGAAGAAGCGGGCGCGCAAGTCTTCCCGGCGTTTCCCGGACAAGAGCTGCTCTGGGACGGCGACCGCGTCATCGGCGTGCGCACCGGCGACAAGGGACTCGATCACGACGGCAACCCCAAACCGAACTACGAACCGGGTGCGGATCTCATCGCTAAAGTCGTCGTGTTGGGCGAAGGGCCGCGCGGGACGCTTGCCAAGCAGGCGATTCCGCGGCTCGGACTCGACAACGACAGCGAACCGCAAGTCTATGCGGCCGGCGTTAAAGAGTTGTGGCAATGTCCGCCAGGGACCGTGACGGCCGGTTCGGTGATTCACACGCTCGGCTACCCGCTTCCGCCCGAAACCTTCGGCGGCGGCTTTATTTACGCGATGGCCGGCGACGTGCTGGACGTCGGTCAGGTCACGGGCCTGGATTACAAGAACCCGACGACCGATCCGCACAACGAATTGCAGCGTCTTAAAGAGCATCCGGCCGTTAGGAAGATGCTCGAAGGCGCGAAGTTGATTCGCTACGGCGCGAAGGCGATTCCAGAAGGCGGACTGTTCGCGATGCCGCGCTTGTACTCCGATGGACTGCTCTTAATCGGCGACACCGGCGGATTTCTCAACGGCATGCGTCTCAAAGGCGTACACTTGGCGATGAAGTCGGGAATGCTGGCGGCCGAAACGATTTGGGACGCGATCGCGGCCGAGCGTTTCGACGCCGCGCAGCTCGCGGGCTTCGATCGGCGCTTCCGCGATTCGTGGGCGTATACCGAACTCGAATCGGCGCGCAACTTCCATCAAGGCTTTCAAAACGGGCTGCTTCCGGGGATGGTCAACGCCGCGCTTGCGACCGTTACGGGCGGGGCCGGTTTCGGCTACATCAATAAATTACCCGGCGAGCACGGGTACGAGCGCATGGTCAAGGCCGGGTACCGGCCCAAGGAGACGCCGCGCGCCAAGATCGACAACGCCCTCACGTTCGACAAACTCACCGACGTCTTCAACTCGGGAACCATTCACGAAGAAGATCAGCCGTGTCACCTCAAGGTGTCCGACACGAACGTGTGCCGCGATCGCTGCACCGTCGAATACGGGAACCCGTGCCAGTATTTCTGCCCGGCTCAAGTCTACGAGCCGATGTTCGAAAAGAACGAAGCGGGCGCCGTCGAGGGCCGCCTCCAGATCAACTTTACGAACTGCGTGCACTGCAAGACCTGCGACATCGCCGATCCATACCAAATCATCACGTGGGTTCCGCCGCAGGGCGGAGAGGGCCCCGTCTACACGGGGATGTGAGACGGATCCTACGTTTCGGCCGTTTCCGCCGCGAAGCGCGTGGCAATCGCTTCCATGAGCGCCGCTTGATCGCGATGCAGAGCTCGCAGAGCCGGCAAGGGCGCGGGAACCGCGATGCGCTCCGTGCCGTCGTGGAGGACGAGGCGCACCGAGCGGCTCGTGTTGAAGGCGTAGACGGTGCCGTCGTCGGCAATCTTGACGAGCCAAATCGCCTTGGCGGCGGGCTCTTCGGCCAGCGCGTAGCCGGAATCGAGGGCGGCCGGCGCGACCGTCCACGCCGTCAGCGTCGAATACACCGCGTAGAGACGCCCGTCGAGCGCATCGCGTGCGCGCGAGTAGTCTTCGGAAATGCCGCCGATGCGTGCGATGAAGTCCGTCGTACCCATGGCGCTCGCGTTCTCTTTGCGCTGCCGACGACCTCCGCGCCGGGGGGGAAACGTTCGTGAGAGCGACCGGCGGGGACGTCGTCATCGTGGGCGCTGGGCTCGTCGGGCTATCCGTCGCCTGGGATCTCGCGCGGCGCGGCGCGGTCGTGAAAGTGTTCGACCGCGGCGAGGCCGCGCGCGCGGCGTCGTGGGCCGGTGCGGGCATGCTGGCGCCGCACTCGGAAGGTTTGGACGACGCCGCGATGCTCGAGCTGTGCGCGCAGTCGCTGGCGATGTATCCGGAGTTCGTCGAGCGCTTGCGTGAGGAGGGAAAGGCGGACGCGCGCCTGCATCTCGACGGCATTCTCAACGTCGCGTACGGTCCGGACCGGGCCGGCGAGCTGCACGTGCGTGCCGCCGCGCTGCGCGCGAGCGGCGCCGGCTGCGAATGGCTCGACGCACCCGCGCTTCGTCTCTCGGAACCCGCGCTCGCTCCGTCGGCGTGCGGTGCGCTGCTCGTTCGCGGTGAGGGAAGCGTGGATAACCGCCTACTCGGTCGCGCGCTCACGGAAGCCTGCGTCGCGCGTGGCGTGACGATCGTGCGGGATGCCGGCGACGTCGCGATCGAGTGCGACGTTCGCCGGGCGCGCGGGGTGCGCAGCATTCTCGGCTTTACCTCGGCCGGCTGCGTGGTGAACGCGACCGGCGCGTGGGCGGCGCGTCTGCCCGGCGTGCCGGAGGCCTATTCGCCGCCGGTCGAGCCGGTCAAAGGCCAGATGTTTGCACTGGCGATTCCGCGCGGCTTCGTGCGGCACACCACGTGGATACCCGGCGCGTACCTCGTGCCGCGCGACGACGGACGCCTGATGGTGGGGGCCACGGTCGAGCGGACCGGTTTCGACGAGCGCGTGACCGCGCGCGGCCAACACGATCTTCTGGCAGCCGTCATGCGCGCCGCGCCTTCGCTCGGAGGGTTCACGGTCGCCGAGACGTGGGCGGGCCTTCGACCGGGGACGCCCGATGGCCGTCCGTTCCTCGGCCCCAGCGGGCTCGACGGCTTGTGGCTTGCGACCGGCCACGCGCGCAACGGCATCCTCTTAGCGCCCGTAACCGGGCGCCTGCTCGGAGCCGCCATCGCCGGCGAGTCCCTCGAAGCCCTCCACCCGTTTTTGCTGGCGCGGTTGCGGACGGAGCCCGCGCTCGCAGCGCGAACCACGCATTCATGAGAGCGCTCGTCAATGGAGAGGTGCGCGAGCTTCCCGACGGCACGACCGTCGCGGGCCTGCTGGCGCAGCTTGGTGGACTCGATGCCGGGATTGCGGTCGCGCGCAACGACGTCGTCGTGCGCCGGTCCGAGTTTGCCGAGCGTACGCTAGAGGACGGCGATCGCATCGAGATCATCCGCGCCGTCGCGGGAGGGTGAGGGCGTGGACGACGCGCTAACGATTGGTTCGTATCGCTTTACGTCGCGATTGATCGTCGGGACCGGAAAATATCCTTCGATGGAAGCGATGCGGGCCGCGCATGCCGCGAGCGGCGCGGAGATGGTGACCGTCGCGATCCGGCGCATCAACCTCGACGACGCATCCGGCAAGACCATGCTCGATTTTCTCGACCGGTCGCGTTTGACGATTCTTCCGAACACCGCGGGATGCTACACGGCCAAAGACGCCGTGCTGACGGCCCATCTCGCGCGCGAGTTGCTGCAAACCGATTTGATCAAGCTCGAAGTGATCGGGGACGCGCAGACGCTGCACCCGGACGCGCGAGGCACGCTTGAGGCCGCGGAACGTCTGGTGCGCGACGGCTTCGTCGTGCTGCCGTACGTCGGAGACGATCCGGTCGTCTGCAAGCAGCTCGAGGAGCTCGGATGCGCGGCGGTGATGCCGCTGGCGGCTCCGATCGGCAGCGGGCTGGGCGTCTGCAATCCCTACGCCATCCGCATCATCAAAGAGCGGGCCCGCGTTCCGGTCATCGTGGATGCCGGCGTGGGCACGGCCTCGGACGCGGCCGTCGCAATGGAGCTGGGCGTGGACGCGCTGCTTATGAATACGGGCATCGCCGCCGCCAAAGACCCGGCTCTGATGGCCGACGCGATGCGGCATGCCGTCATCGCCGGGCGTGAAGCGTTCTTGGCCGGGCGCATGGACAAGCGCCTCTATGCAAACGCGTCGAGCCCGATGCAGGACGTCGTGTCGGCTTCCCGCGAGCACGCGGCTCCGTGAGCGTGCGCGAGATCGACGTGACGGAACTCGCGCGCTGGCGGAGCGAAGACCGCGCGTTCGTGCTCCTCGACGTTCGCGAGCCGGACGAAATCGCCAAGGCCGCGATCGAGGGTGCCGTCTTGATTCCCATGAGCCGATTGACCGAGCGGATCGCGGAGCTCGATCCGTCGGCGGAGACGGCGGTGCTCTGCCATCATGGCGGTCGCAGCGCGATGGTCGCCGACTATCTCGACGATGCCGGATTCACGTCGGTTGCGAACGTGGACGGCGGCATCGACGCATACGCCAAGCTCGTGGACCCGTCGATCGGCCGCTACTGACCGTCCCGGCGGCGCGCGATGACGAACCAATGCACCGCACCCTCGAGCGGCCGTCCGCCGTGCGCCCACGTGCCCGCGACGTCGTCCACCCCTTGGGCGGCGACGGATTCGATCTCGAATGCCGGCTCGACGAGCGCGCGCAGCTCTGCATCGTCGAAGAACGAGTGCGGGACGCCGGCTTCGTCTCCGGAGGTCGGCGCGAAGGTCGCTTCGCCGATGGCGGTTCCGCTGCCGAACCGCGCGTCCGCCCGATTGCCGAACGTGGCGTGAAACGGCGCGCGTGGCGAAAGGGCGGCGGCGATCCCTGCCAGCGCAGCCGCGATGTCGTCCGGCGTGCCGTGCAAGAGCGCGTGCGTCGAAATGGCCGCGTCGTAGGTCCCGCCGGGGCCGGTCGGTGCGCCGGCATCCGTCTTGGTCTCGACCGCGAGCCCCATCTCGGCTAGGGCGCCGGCGGTGCGGCTGCGTTCGTTTCCTACGTAGAGCACGCGCGCTCCGGGATGGAGCCGCGCTGCCAGCAGCAGCGCCAAGGGATGGATGGGTCGCATGGTGTCACGGTCCCGGGCGGCGAATGGAGACTCATTAGATGGCTACGGAGACGTTGATTATCGTCGCCGGGGGCGACTACCTGGCGTTTGAAATCTGCCGCGAGATTCTCAAGACGGCCGGTCAGCGCGTCGCTTTGGTCTGGCATCACCAGACCGAGCGGGAGGCGCGTATTCTCGCCGACTATGCTGCCGAGCTCGCGAAGGACTTTCCTCAGAGTTTTGCCTTCTTCGACGAGGACCCGACCTCGAGCGGCGCGCTTTTTCGCGTGGGTCTGCGGTCGAGTCGCGAAGATCCCGACGGACGTTTCTGTTTGGTTGCGGTCTCTCAAGACGATCGCATGAATCTGCGCCTAGCCTTGACTGCGCGCGACATCAACGAGAACGTCCGAATCACGATCCGCCAGTTCAACCCGATGCTCGGGCACAAGATCGAAGAAGGGCTCAAGAACTGCTCGGCGATCTCGCCGGCCGCGCACGCGGCGGCGACCTACGCCGCCGCCGCGGTGGACCCGTCGTGTTTTTACGCGTTTCCGTTTCCAACGCTCGAGTCGCTCGCCGCGCGCGTGGTGCACCGGCGCAACAGTATGCGCGATCAGATCACGTACGGCCCGGGACCGTTCGGCTTTTGCGAGCGCAGGGCCGCGGACTTCGGAATCGCCGGTTCGACCGTCCTGCAGGCGGAAGACCGGTTGGGCGCTCGCGTCGTTTCGGTTGACGGGCGCTTCCCGTACGTCGTGCGCGGCGACGCGCAGGAAGTTGACGACTCGCTGGTCGCGGCGCCCCTGCCGGCGGATGCGCGCGTCGTCGTGTTCGGCCCCATCGTGAAGACCAAACAGACCTATCCCCGCGAACGCGCGGAAGGCGAGAAGCGAAGCGCGTTTTCGTTCAAGCGCGCGGGACGCCGGGTACGCATGTTCGTCAGACGGATCGAGCCGGGGTTGCGCGACGTATTTCTAGCAAGCCTCGTGCTCTTCGTCTTGCTCACCGTCTACTTCGCGTTCGCCCTTCATCTAAGTCCCCAGACGGCGCTTTATTTCGTAACGACGACGATGACGACGGTCGGTTACGGAGACATTACGCCCTGCAAGGACTGCGCCACGGTCGCTCCGCGCGGGCTCGAATTGCTCTCGATGTTTCTCGCCAACATCGCGATGGTCAGCGGTCTTGCGATCTTCGCGATCTTCACCGGTACGATTGCGTCGAGCTTAAACGCGGCGACGATCCGTCGTCTCCAGGGCATCCGGCGATTGCGGCGCCGCGATCACGTCATCGTGTGCGGAGCCGGGAACGTCGGCTCGCTGGTCATCGACTACTTGCGCGAGATGGACGAGCAAGTCGTCGTCATCGAGAAGAGCCCCGACCCGCTGCTCATCGAGTTCGCTCGCGATCACAAGATCGACTTGATGACCGGCGATGCGACGAGCGACGAGACCATCTCGTATTGCAACCCCGAGCAGGCGAAAGCGATGATCGGCGTGACCAATAGCGATACCGCCAACTTGGAAGCGGCCCTGGGCGCTCGCAGCCGCATCGCGGGGCGCGGCGTCGGCAACCTGCAAATCGTGCTTCGGATCGACGACCTAGCCTTCGGCGCTTCGATCGAGCGGCACTTCGGCATCGCCTCGTTCTCGACCACCGAGTTGACCGCGCCGACGATCGCCGGCCTCGCGCGCTTTGAGAGCACGCGCGGGCGCTTCGAACGCAACGGTCCAGACGGCAAGCCCCGGACGTTTCAGCTTGCCGAGCGATACCAGGGCCCGGACAACGCACCGCCGCCCGCGCCGCCCGAGCGCCCCGGGTACCGAATCGTCTGGATTCCGCTCTTCGTCTGGCGGGAGCTGGACGGCAAGGGAAGCGCGATACCGATTCGCAAGTTCGACGGGGAGGTCCGCCAGGGGGACCGCCTCCTCTTCGCACTTCCCGTAGACCAATTTGTTAACACGGCTTAAAGAAAGGACGAAGCATGCTCGCTGAGGGCGACAAAGTCCCGGCCACTCTTACGGTTCTCGACGACGAGGGACGCAAGACGAAGTTGCGCGACCTCGCCGATCCCTATTTGGTGCTGTATTTCTATCCGAAAGACGATACGCCGGGCTGCACGAGCGAGGCCAAGCAGTTCGGCGAAGCGTTCAAGAAGTTTGAGAAGAAGGGCGCCACGATTGCCGGCGTGAGCCGGGATACGGTCGCGTCGCACCAGAAATTTAAGGAGCGCTACGGCATTCCGTACCGGCTGCTCGCGGATACCGAATCGAAGGTCTGCGACGCGTTCGGCGTCATCGTCGAAAAGAATATGTACGGAAAGAAGAGC
Organism: Vulcanimicrobiota bacterium; assembly: GCA_003155175.1. GTDB lineage: Bacteria > Vulcanimicrobiota > Vulcanimicrobiia > Vulcanimicrobiales > Vulcanimicrobiaceae > Hemerobacter > Hemerobacter limicola. The sequence goes on along the minus strand of PMFP01000171.1, from coordinate 11,969 downwards.
CTGGGAATTGCGCGCTCGACGTTCGTAATCGACGCAAAAGGGACGATCGTCAAAGTATGGCCAAAGGTTAGCGTGGAGGGGCACGCGGCGGAGGTACTCGCATCGCTTTCCTAAGTCCGGCCCAGATACGCCTTCAGGTCGTGGGATCCAGTGCGGCGATCCCCCGGCCCGGCCGCGCGTGCAGTTCGTATCTCTTGCGCACGCAGCAGACGACGGCGCTCTTGGACATGGGCACCGGAGCCTTTGCCAAGCTAGAGGAGAGCATCGAGTACACGCGCGTGACCGCGGTCGTCATCTCGCACATGCACGCCGACCACTTTCTCGACGTGATTCCTTTCCGATACGCGCTCAAGTACGGACCGCTCGAACGCAGCGGGCGGATCCCCCTGTGGCTGCCGCCCGGCGGCGAGGCGATGCTTCGCACGATCTGCGGAGCGTTCTCCAGCGAGGGCTCCGACGATTTCCTCGACGAAGTCTTCGTCGTTCGCGAATACGATCCGAGCGAACCGCTGGAGATCGGCGATCTGCGCGTATCGTTCCAGCGCACGGTGCACTACGTGGACGCCTACGCGATTCGCAGCGAGCGCGGAGGGTCCAGCATCGTGTATTCCGCGGATACCGCTCCCTCACGCGAGGTGGAGCGCTTCGCAAAAGACTGCAGCCTCTTTCTGTGCGAAGCGACGCTGGGGCTAGGCTCGGAGATCGGCGAGCGGGGTCATCTTTCGGCGCAGGAAGCGGGCGAAATGGCCGAACGCGCCGGCACGCACCGGTTGCTGCTCACCCACTACGGTTCGGAATACGCTCCGGGCGAACTCGTAGACATGGCCGACGACGCATTCCCGGGAACCGTCGCCATTGCCGACGACGGCTTAGAGCTTTCGGTTTAGTTGCCGCGGGGGGATTCGCTGGGGAGCGAAAACTGGATGAGCGCGCGGACGGGGGCGAGTCCGCGGCTGATGACGGCGCAGGGCGTGACTTCCAATCCGAGATCTTCCAAGCGCCGCGTTGCCGCTAGGAGCTCGCGGCCGTTGGTGACGACGTCCTCGAGCAGGAGGACGTGCTGGCCTTTTTCGTACACGCCTTCGACGTACTCGTTGGCGAACGCGCCGTAGCCCTTGGGCTGTTTGCGAATCGCGATCATCGGGAGGTTGGCCAGTTGGGAGACGGCGGTCGCGATCACGACGCCGCCGAGTTCGGTCCCCCCGATCACGTCGGGGTTGGTCTCGGCGATGAGGCCGGTGAAGAGCCGCGCGATACGGCGCAGCACGTACGGATCGCTAAAGAGCAGAAACTTGTCGATGTAGTAGTCGCTGCGAACGCCGCCCGAGAGCAAGTAATCGCCGCGCTTGAGCGCGCGCTCCACGATCATCTTTCGGAGCCAGAGCAGCTCCGGTGCGGGTGCGATCGGCCGGTCCGGGCGGCCTAGATGCTCCATTGCCATGCGTTCCATCCTTCGGATACCGGATTCGGCGCGAACCCCTTAAAGTCGTCGTTGATCGGGTGAAATTGACTCGTATACCATTCGAAGATCATCGGCTCGTCGCGCTCAAGCAATTCCTGGATGCGGTAGTAGGCCTTTTGCCGCGTCGGACGGTCGTAACTGCTCAGAGCGATCTTCTGAGCCGCTTCCATGTCCGGCGAGTAATAGCGGGAGTAGTTGTAACCGCCTGGAGGCCAGTTCTGCTTCATGAGCTGCGACGAGTCGTCCGGGTCGATTCCCGCGTACCAGCCGGCTAGGCTGAGATCGAAGTTTCCGAGCTGCAGGATGCCGCCCTCGCCGGCCGGCGCGAAGAGCACGTCGGACGGGTACGACTTGACGGTCGCGTCGATTCCCGCTTGGCGCAGCATCGACTGAATCTGCACCGCGGCGTTCCGGCGCGTGACGTTCGACGGATTCGTCACCAGAACGAGGTTCAGTCGCGTGCCGTTTTTCTGCATAATTCCGTCCGGCCCGGGAGTGAAGCCGGCCTGCTGGAGCAGCTCCCTGGCTTTGGAAACGTTCTGCGCCCATGGCTTGATGCCGGGATTGTGCGCCCACATCCAGTACGGAAGGTCTTCGGTCGCGATGCGGTCCCGGCCGAACGTCAACGTGTCGATGAGGGCTTGTTTGTTGATGGCGTACGCGACCGCTTGGCGCACGCGCACGTCGTTGAGCGGCGGGTGCTGCGTGTTCAGCTGGATGTCTTCGTAGCCGTTGACGTCCACCCAGACGAGTTTCGTGCCCGGGATGCTCTTGGTGGCGTTGTAGACGGTAATGGACGGTTGGTAAATCCAATCGATGTCGTGCGTCTTGAGCAAATTGGCGGAAGTATTCTCGTCCGGGACGATTTTGATCTCGATGCGAGCGAGTTTGGGCCGCCCCATGAAGAAGCCGTCGTTGCGTTCCAACACGATCGCATCTCCCCGCGACCAACTCACGAACTTAAACGGCCCGTCGCTCACGGTCGGGGCGCTGTCGAACGGGATTTGGTTGACGTTGGGATAGCTGGCCAGAACGTGCGCCGGCAGGACCGCGTAGGGCTGGTCGCTCTCGGCAAAAAACGTGTTGACGAACGGCGAGAACTTCTCTTTCAGATGGACCACGACGGTGGTATCGTCGGGCGTGTCGATCGATCGAATATAGTCGTAGCCGTGGCGCGAAACCACGTTCGTATTCGGATTCATGATCGTCTGCCACGAGAACTTGACGTCTTTGCTGCTGACGGGAACGCCGTCGGTCCACTTTGCGTTCGGCCGGAGGTGGTACGTAATCGTCAGGCCGTCCCGGCTGATTCCGCCGTTTTCCAACGTCGGGACCTGCGTGGCGAGCATGGGGACGGGGTTGCCCTTGGGATCGGCGCTAAGGAGCGGTTCGAACATGAAGCGGTCCACGAACGTGTCGGTCGTGTCGGAACTGAGCAGCTCGTTGAGGTTCTTGACGTCGGTGTGGATGGCGATGCGCAAGTCGTCGGGTTTGGTCCACGGATGACGGCCGCCCGAGGCGGACGGTCCTTGCGCGACTTGCGTGCACGCCGACAGCGCGACGGCAAGCGCCGCTGCGAACGCTACGAATCTCACCGTCGGACTATACGGCGGCTTTGGGACCCACGGCGCGATTGCCGGGCACCGGATCGTGCCGCTCGTGGCGCCACGAATACGTTCCCAGTCCCTGCGTTGCGGTTCGCAATTCGGTGATGTAGCGGGCGAGTTCCACCTGGGGGACGTCGGCTTCGACGACGTCGCACCCGGGATGGTCCTGATCCGGATTCATGCCCAGGATTTGGCCGCGCTTGCTGGTGAGTTGTTGAATGACCGTGGACGTATACGGCGTCGGCACCGTGACGGCCACGCGAACGATCGGTTCGAGCACGACCGGATTGCACTTTGGTAACGCCTCGCGCACGCCCATGCCGGCGGCGGTTTTGAACGACTGTTCGCTCGAGTCCACGTCGTGGTACTGTCCGTCGTAGAGGACGACGTGAATGTCGGTGACGGGGTGGCCGCTGCCGCCGTGCAGCAATGCTTCGCGGACGCCTTTTTCCACGGCCGGGATGAACTGCCGCGGCACGACGCCGCCGACGATCTTTTCCTCGAACGACACGCCCGAGCCGCGTTCGCGCGGTTCGAAACGAAGCCACACGTCGCCGAACTGGCCGTGGCCGCCGGTTTGATGCTTGTAGCGCGAATGGATCTCGGTCCCCGTCGTGATCGTCTCTTGATACGGAATGGCCGGCGGCGCGACGTCCACTTCGACCTTGTACTTGCGCGCGAGGCGTTCGATGGCGATCGTGACGTGCTGCTCGCCGCTTCCCAGCAGTAGCAATTCGTTGGTAATCTCGGCTCGCTGCAAGCGCAGGGCCGGATCCTCGTCGACGATGCGCGCCAGCATCTGGAAGATCTTGGCCTCGTCGATGCGTTCTTTGGGTTTGATCGCGACGGCGAAGACGGGCTCGCCGTGAGGCGGACGCGGGAGCAGCACCTTGTGTCCGTTGGAGGTCAGCGTGTCGCCGGTGGCGACCGATTCGAGCCTGGCGATCGCGACGATCGAGCCGGGACCGGCTTCCGTAATGGCTTCCTGCTTCTTGCCCTGCAGGCGATAGAGGCCGCCCGAGCGCGCTTTCTCGCCGTTGCGCGAAACGTTCGTCAGCGTCGCGTCGGCCTTGATCGTGCCCGAGAGAATGCGAACGATCGTGATCTTCCCGGACTGCGGATGGATCGACGTTTTGATCGCGCGGGCGACGACGGGGCCGCTCGGGTCCGGAACGATTTCACGCCCTTCCGCGTCGACGTGCGGCGCGTCGGCGGGTGACGGGAACCAGCGCTCCAGCGCGCGGACCAGCGCGGCGACGCCCGCGCCGCTGCCGCCGGCGGCGGCAAGCACGGGAAGAATTTGGTCGTGCGCGCACTCCGCGCAGAGATCTTTCTCGATCTCTTCCAGCGGCGGCTCGATGCCTTCGAGGATCTCTTCCATCAGGTGATCGTCGAAGTCCGCGATCGCCTCCAAGAGTTGGGTGCGGCCCCGCTGTGCCGGCTCGTCGAGGTCGGTCGGGATGTCGGCGTCGACTTCGCGGTCGCCCTCGAAGCGAAAGCCGCGCATCTCGGCGAGATCGACGAAGCCGCAGAAGTTCTCGGCGCTGCCGATCGGAAGTTGCTCGGCTACGACGTGTCGGCCGTACGCCTCTTGCAGCGCGGCGACGGTCGCGTCGAAGTCGGCTCCCGGCCGGTCCATCTTATTGACGACGAAGAGATGCGGCATGCGCAACTCGTCGAGAATTCCGACGAGCGCCTGCGTGTGGACGACGCGCGAAGGATCCGCTTCGACCACGACGACGGCGGCGTCTACGCCGGTGAGCGCCATCTTGGTCTCTTCGAAGAAATCGATGAACCCCGGGCAATCCACGATCGTGATGTCCATGTCGCCGGTGTTGCAGTGCGCGAATCCGACTTGCGTGGACTGCGCGTGCGCGACGTCTTCGGGTTCGTGGTCGGTGACGGTCGTGCCGTCGGCGATGCTCCCTCGGCGCGCGAGCGCTCCGCAGTGCGAGAGGACGGCTTCGACGAGCGTCGTTTTGCCCGAGTGGTGGGCTCCGACGAAAGCGATATTACGCAGGCGTGAAATGTCCGCCATGGCCACGCTCCTACTAGCTGGAGTCAGCGACGCTTGGTCGCCGGTTTTTGCGGTTTAGCTTTTTTGCTCGATACGGCGGTTTTGCTCGCCGCCTTTTTCACAGGCTGCTTCTTGTTCGGCGCTTTTCGCGCGGGTGCTGCTTTCTTGGGAGGCGCCTTCTTTGCGGGCGCGGGCTTTTTCGTCGCAACGGCCTTCTTTGCAGGCACCTTTTTCGGCGCGGCCTTCTTGGCGGCCGGCTTCTTGGCGACGGCTTTCTTGGCCGCCGGCTTCTTGGCGACGGCCTTCTTGGCAACCGGCTTCTTGGCAACCGGCTTCTTGGCAACCTTCTTGGCAACCTTCTTGGGCGCGGCTTTCTTGGCCGGAGCCTTNNTTTTCGGCGCGGCCTTCTTGGCCGTCGCAGATTTCTTCAGCGGCACGGCTTTCTTTGCGGCCGCCTTCTTCGGAGGCGTTTTCGCGGCGGGCTTCTTGGGCGCCGCCGGTTTCTTGGCGGCCGCCGCCGGCTTCTTGGCCGGGGTTTTCGCGACGGCTACGGTCTTTGGTGACGCAGATTTCTTAGCGGGGGCCTTGGCGGCCGGGGCTTTGGCAGGCGGCGCCGCTTTTGCCGGCTTGGCTCCCGGTCCTTTGGGAGCGTCCTTGGCCGCTTTGGCCTTGCTGGAGGAGGCCGCCGAGTCAGCCGATCGGCGTGAGGATCCGCCGGGCTTGGAGGCCGGAGCGGGTTTCTCCAGGCGTTTCCCGGCGCGCTGCGGGCCCGTCGACCGTTTTTTCGAAGCCGCGCCACGGCCTGCGCGGGCCAANNTCTTCGGGCAAGCCGAGCTCGGCGCGTCCGAGTCCGATGATCGAACTCCCCGGCGATAGCGGCTCCTTGCTGCGCGATTGCGCCTCGAGGTTTTCTTTGGTCGCGCGCAACGCGACGCGCCGCAGAAGCCCGCCGACCGGGAAGACGATTTCGTTGATGCTCAGGGCGTCCAGGAGCGCCAGGACGCGCTCGAACGCACCGCCTTGATCCCGCGGACTGTGAGCGCCCGAACCGATCGCGATTGGAACGCCGGCGGCTTTCGCCTTCTTTGCCAGGCGCTTGTTGGCTTCGAAGAAGCGCGTCTTTTCCTCATCCGTGTGGTCGCGGTAAAGGAAGCGCGTGTAGATCTCGATCGCCATCCCGCGGGCGTGGGCTGCAGCGACGATCTGGTCTTCGTACTTCTCGAGCTTGTCGGCGGCGGGCCAGTGGCCGAACTGCGCGGGACCGTAAAACTGCCCGACGATATGTCCGGGGAGTTTCTCCACGTCTTCGAGCAGGCGCGCCATGTAGAGCTGCCAGGTCTTGGCGACGCCGACGTGCTCGAACATGCTCGCGAACTCGGCCTTGCCGAACGGCCAACTCCAGTCGGCTCCCTTCTCCGGGTGCTCGACGTTGAGGAAATGAACCGACCGGATGATCCCGTCCGGCCGCATGGCGTCTACGATGTTCTGCGCGTCGGGCCGCGCGCGCGGATCGTTGTCCACCTCGGCGCCGATGGAGAAGCGCATCCCCCGCCGTAGCCCCTCGGAGACGACCGCCGCGTGCGCGACGTCCACGCCTGCGGTTTCGGCCGCGCCGTACAGATCGCCGGCGTGAGCCAGTTTGAGGGCGCGCCTGACGGTGTTTACGGCGCCGGGGTCTTCAAACGTCAGGTAGTTGATGTGATCGGCCACCATCAAGAATCGCGGATGCTGGCGGCGGCAGGCATGAAAAAACCACAAAAAGAGCATCCGCGCAGAATACGCGATCGGTCGCTCCTCGGCAAAGGGACGGTGCTCGCCCTTGGCATGCGTGTGAACGTCGGGAATGGCCGCCGTGCGTGGGTCGTTCAGTGTCCTTCACTCCCGTGGCCGGCGACCTCAACGGGTGCGGCCAAAAAAAAGCACGAGCGAAGCGAAAAAGACGCTCCGAAGGGTGGGAATTCAGGCTTTAGGGCACGCTTAGCCACCTTCGCTAAGGTTGGCTTCGCTTGGGTGTTCCCCTGCGAACGATGGCGTTTGGAATGCCGTTTAGCTGCGAGAGCGGTAGCCTTCCAAGCGCAGCAGCTTCGCCTTCATCTCCAAGCCGTAGCCGTAGTGGTGGAGGTCGCCGGCGGCGTCGACGACGCGGTGACATGGAAAGAGCACCGGTAGCGGATTGCGAGCCATCACGCGTCCGACGGCGCGTGCCGCGCGCGGGCGCCCGATCTGCGTCGCGACCCAGCCGTAGGAGCGGACCTCGCCCGGCGGAATCTGAGCCGTCGCGCGTAGCGTAGCTTGTTCGAAGTCGGTCAGGTCGCTGATGTCGACGGTGCGATCGTCGATCCGCCACGTCTGAAAAAAGCGGGCCAGGGCCTTGACGAGCCACTCGGGGGGCGGTCCGGCTTCGACGGGGCGGCGCAAACGGGTCTCGACGCGCTCGCGAACCTCGTCGTGCGTTTCGCCGGTGTCGATGCCGATGTAGGCGATGCGCTGCTCCTTAAAGCCGACGTAGAGCGGACCGATCGGCGTCGCTACCGACGTTAGGACGATCGGCGTACGCGCCGCGCCGAAACGCAGCGTGGCGATGTGCCGGATCACGCGGGCGCTCAGATCGCAGGAAGCTTCAGGCTCGGGAAGGCTCGACAGATGGTAGGCGACGCCTTCAAACTCCTCGTAGACGGACTGGCAGCCGGGGCAGAAGCCGAGATGGGTATGGACGGCCTCCTTGAGCGACTTCTTGCAGTCGCCGCGGATTTCGTCCCACATGACTTCGACCTCACGACAACGCATGTTCTGGGGCTCCTTCGGTGGGAGTTCTGCCGATTTGCGGACCGAGGATCCGGCGCAGGATGCGCACGGCGCGGTGAACGTGCGATTTCACCGTGCCGATCGGCTGATTGAGGATCTCGGCGATTTCGGGATGGCTGCGCCCCTCGATGAAGCGCAGGGTTGCGGCCGCGCGCAAATGCATCGGAAGCTGAAGCAGCGCCCGCTCGACGAGCAGCATCTCGGCGTTTTGCTCGACGATGGTTTCCGGCCGTGCCGGCCCTTCGTTCGACTGGCGCAGGAGCGCGTCGGGGTCGGCGAGCGCGTCGAGTGCGACGTTGGTCGGCCGTTTGCTGCGAAGGCGGTTTCTCGTCACGTTCAGGGTGATCGTATACAGCCAGGGCTGCAGCCTGAGCTCCGCCCGCTGCTCGAGCGACATCTTGCCCAAGGCGCGATAGGCCCGGACGAATGCGTCTTGCACGATCTCCTCGGCGTCCTCGCGGTTGCCCGTCATGCGCAGGGCAAATCCATAGAGCCGCCGCTGAAATTCATCAATGACGCTGTCGAATCGCTCGGCGCTGGGCGCTTCGTCCGTCGTTTGGACGGGCTTGCGCGCCTGGCGGGCCGCACGTGGCACGGAATACTCCCTCAGGAGTGGGGCGATCGCGCTCATACGTACGCGGAGACCACCACCCATCGCCGCCAGGTTTCACGCAGGGCCATTAAAACTCCTGAGTCGGCGGTCCGCGGAGGGCGATTGGCCGGCAGGTCCGCTTTAGCGGCCGGATGAAGCCCCCGCCATGCCGCACGTTCCGGTGTCGCAAATCAACTCTTTTAGACCGCCCGCCGGCCGCGTTTCGTCCGGGGCGGTTTTTTGCATCTTGAGGTTACGAGTATGCAGCAAGCCATCGAACCGACGGAGATCTCGTTCGACGCATACACGATGTGCAGTTTTCTCCCCGCGCTGGATTCGTCTCGAGCGATACCGCTCGTGCTCATCGGCTACCGGAAGAACGAAGACCCGTGGTTCGTCTGGCTCGTCCCCAAAGACGGCGTCTCGCCGCAGGGACTAACCGAAGATCCTTACTATGCGAAAGTGCTGCGTTCTCCGCACGCGTACTTCACGAAGAAACTCGGGAAATACGTCGAGGAGACGGGTTGCGTCAAGCGCGGCATCGAGATGTTGATCGATTGCCACCAGAATCATCTCGCGTTCACGCCGCTCGCGCATCTGGACGAATTGCCGTTCCGGCATCCGCTCGAAGTTGAGTTGGTCGGAGCTTTCTAAAGCCCACTCCGGGTTTAGCTAGTGTTTGTGCCAGGCTTGGGTGGTGGGGGTGTTCTTGTCGGCCCGGATCATGCGGCGGTAGACGATGCGGACCGGGACCGGCGCGTTGGTTTGCGGATCGCGCAGCGTTCCGTTGATGGTGAGCGTGATTTCGCTGCCGAGCAGCAGCGCGCCGGTCAACGCGTAGTAGGCGGACCCGTCTAGGCGGATCGTTCCCGTTACCGCCGCAGCCGAAGATTGCGGCAGCGTGGCGCTCACTGGACCGTTCGCGGTGAAGAGAACGCCGAGAACGTCGGATCCATCGATCTTTCCATCCTGACCGCGCGACATCGAGCCGGTGAGTTGTTCTCCGTCGATCGGCGATGCGACGTTAAAGGGAATCGCGCCGCTGAGAACCCGCAGATCGCGCAGCGTGTTGTCGTCGAGTTCGACCGAAAACGGCTGGTTGAGAATCGTGAGAAAATCCGGGTCGTCGTCTTTAACGTCGGCAAACGCGCCGGCACCGTCCATGTCTTGAACGAACGACGGATGCAAGTCGGCGCGGGTCCGGCCGTCGCTGCGCGTGCAATGGGCGGATGCCGAGAAGCGCGTTTTGTTTCCGTCGTGCGTTACCGAGAGCTGCTCGTCGCCGGCGTAGACCACCAGGCTGGGCGTTTTGGCCGAGCCCAGATAGTACTCGTCGTCTCCCGAGACGTCGTAGTGCTGGTCGGCTAACGCGAAACGCGTCGTCGCCATAAGGACGGCGGCGACGGCGGCTGCGGCGACGATTAGCCTGCGGGGCAGAATTTAGGACCTTCCCTTCGGTTCGTTCTTGCGCTCTCCCGATAGGATAACACTCTTACAACGTCATCGGTCCTTTTATGGATTCATTTACAGTAAGGCGAACCTTACGCAAGGCGAACCTTACGCGCTCGCGTCGTCTTCGGCATCGCCCCCGAGCGACGACTCGAATTCTTCGGCGTCGATGTAAAAGACGGCGGTCGCAACGGCGATTGGGGCCGTCGCGAGGGTCGGAATCGCGCACTGCGCCCAGAAATCGGCCCCGCCGGCATGCAAGGCGTGGAAGGCCAGGCCCGCCCCGACGGAGAGGAACTCCGTCGCAATCTCCAGGCCGAACAGGAAGAAGGCTCGGATGACGAAGCCGCCGACCAGCACGAGCGTGACGCTTCGGACGAGCGAGCGCGGCACGAGCATCAGACCCCGAAGGACCGCGTTGCCCCCTCCCTCACCCTCATCGTCGATGACGGCGGCCGCGTCGGCAAAAACCAGGGTCACGACGATCAAAATCGTGACGACGTTGAGCACGATCGCGAGAGGGTCGGCGCCGTCGGCGGGAGCGCCCCAAATTTGAACGAGCGTCTCGATGAAGTCGATGACGATGACGGCCCACGCGCGTTCGAGCGCGCGCGCCCAGGTCCGGCCCGGCGTAACCGGCTCGGCCAGGCTGTCGGCGGCCACGAACGCGTAAATGATCGCCGTTTGCAGCGGAATGAAGATGGAGTTGGCAAACAGGATGGCCTGCGCCGAATGCCAGAGCCGCACGACCAAGCCTTCCGCGCCGATCGCGACGGCCGTCACCGCGACGAAAAGCGTCCATCGCCGTCCGAAGATTTGCAAGGCTCGGCCGACGAGGACGAACAGGGGAGTCTTGAGGCTCATCGCAGGCGCTGCCCGCCCGCGACGGCTGCCCGTTGCCCGGCGTCGATCATTCCCTGAAGCGCGACGACGCTATCGCGTCGAGGCGTACCGTTGCCGTGCCGGTGAAGCGAGAAAAAATCGAACGACGGAGGCGCCGTCGCACAGCACGACGGCCTCGGGGTCGGTGAACGTCCGGCCGTCAACGTTGACGAAGAAGTCGCCCGCGGCCAGCCCGGCGATCGTGCGCTCGAGGCTGCGCGCGAATTTGTCCGCCGGGGCTCGCACCCCGATGGCCTCGCGCACCGCGAGCGCGACGAGATCCCGCACGCGCAGCGGCGTCGCGGCCGCAAACGCGGCCGAGCCGGCATCGGCGACCGAATGGAGATCGAGCGGCACCCTGACGCGGATCACCCCGCAACATTTGGCGGCGATTCGAGGAGCCGCCTGCCATGAGGGAGTAGACCCGTAGCGATGCCCCACTTCGGGAACGTGCCCGCCGAGACGCTGGTCGATACCGTCGAGAAACTCGTCGCTAGGATGGATGAAGGCGAGCTCGTCGCTACGCTCGGCCGCGAGTCGGCCTCCATGCCGCCCGACGCGCTGCGCGGTTTAGTCGAAGCCATTTTTCATGCATTCCGCGAGCGCGGAGAGTCGTCCGAAGACGTGTCGGAAGAATGCGGCGCGTCGCTGGAAGGCATTTCCCAACTGCAAACGCCCGCGCTCTCGAGCCTGCTCGCCTACGCCGGCGCCAACACCGGCGTCGTCAAAGAGGCGACGGCGCTCTTCGTCGAGCGCCATCCCCAGTACGTCGACGCGCTTCCCTCCTCGTTGCGCGACGCGATCGCGCAGCGCTTGGCTAAGGTCTCCGCCCGCTAGTGGGCGATCCGCCCCGGCGCCGGCGCTACGAAGGCAACGGTGACGGCGGCCGCCGTCAGTCGCGCGGCATTCCCTGGTTTCCGCTCGCCATCATCGTCATCTTCGCCGGTTTTCTGAT
>PMFP01000171.1:0-120 GCA_003155175.1 Vulcanimicrobiota bacterium | reverse complement strand
CGCCCAAGCCCACGCCGTCCGCCTCGGCGTCACCCTCCAAGTCGCCCGCAGCGGCGCCCACGGCGACGCCTCATAAAGCCGTTCCGGTCCCGGCCGCTTTGCCGAGCGCCACGGCGGCTC
>PMFP01000160.1:5380-15407 GCA_003155175.1 Vulcanimicrobiota bacterium | reverse complement strand
AGCGACCTCTCGGACGCGTACGCCTGCGCAGACTTGGTTCTCGCGCGCGCCGGCGCGTCCACGCTGGGCGAACTCGCGGCGATCGGTCTCCCCGCCGTCCTGGTTCCCTACCCGTTCGCCGCCGAGAACCACCAAGCGGCGAACGCCGAGCGCGTGCGCGCCCGGGGCGCGGCCGTGACGATCTCCGATGCCGAGGTGGCGGCGGGCTCGCTTCCGCAGGTCCTGGCCGGCGCCACCGCTCCCGACCGTCTCGACGCGCTGCGCCGGGCGGCCTCGGGCGCGCGAGGGCCGGATCCGGTCGCAGCCATTCTCGCGCGGATTGAGGCCCTGACGGCGCGAAGGAGCTAGACTTCATGGGTCGCGGAGATTGGCATTTCGTCGGAATCGGTGGTATCGGCATGAGCGCGATCGCGCGCATCTTGCTGCAGCGCGGGGAGAGCGTCTCCGGATCGGACCTGAAGGAGTCCCCGCTGCTCGACCGGCTTCGCGCGGAAGGCGCCCGTATCGAGATCGGCCACGATGCCGCCAACGTCAACGGCGCGAAAACGGTCGTGGTGAGCTCGGCGATCGATCGGCGCAACCCCGAATACGTGGCCGCGCAACGCGCCGGAATACCCACGCTGCATCGCGGCGAGCTCCTTGCCAAACTCGTGCGAGAGCGCCGCGGCATCGCCATTTGCGGCACGCACGGAAAGACCACGACGACGGCGATGACGCACGCGGCCCTTCGCGCCGGCGGCATCGACGCGACGCTCGTGCTCGGCGGAATCGACGCATCGCTCGACACCAACGGTCGCAACGGCGCGTCGTCCTGGTTCGTCACGGAAGCCGACGAATCGGACGGCTCGTTCGCGCTGCTCGAGCCCGAAGTCGCGGTCGTGCTCAACGTCGAGAACGATCACCTCGCCAGCGACGACGAACTCCCCAAACTCGTCCGTTTGTTCGAAGAGTTCTTGGACAAGGTTCCCGCCGCCGGGTCGGTGATCGTCGGCATCGACAACCCGCTGTCCGCTTCGCTTGCGAGCCTTAAGCGAAACGCGGTCACGGCGACGTTCGGCTTTTCGGCGAGCGCCGGCGTTCGAGCGGCCAACCTTCGCTTCGACGGCCTCGGCACGAGCTTCGACGCGATCGTGGGCGGCGCGTGTTTGGGGAACGTCGCGCTCTGCGTTCCGGGGGCGATCAACGTGGAGAACGCGCTTGCGGCGATCGCCGTCGCGCGTCATCTCGAGATTCCGTTCGCGCAGATCGCCCAGGCGCTGCGGGAGTTCCGCGGGGTGCGACGCCGTTTCGACGTGCTCGCGCGTACCGCGCGCATGACCGTGGTGGACGACTACGCGCACCATCCGACGGCGGTGCGCGCGACGATTCAGGCCGCGCGGCGCTGCCATCGCGGGTCGCTGGTGGTGGCCTTTCAGCCGCACCGGTACTCGCGCACGGCGTTCCTCGCGCACGATTTTGCCGACGCGCTGCGCGACGCCGACGCGATCTACTTGGCCCCGGTCTACGCGGCGTCCGAATCGCCGATTCCGGGGGTGAGCGAGCGTTCGATTGGAGATCCACTTGCAGCGGCGGGAGCGAACGTCGCGTACGTCGCGCGCGTCGAGGATCTCGAGCCGCGCATTCTCGCCGAGGCGCCTGCGGGCTCGATGGTGCTGATGCTGGGTGCGGGAAACATTACCGACGTGGCGCAGGCTCTCGCCGCGCACTTGCTCGAAGCGGCCGTTCCCACGTGAGCGTCACGGCGCGCCGCGCGATGCGCAGCTTGTTGGACGCGTCGGACCGCGAGACTCTCGCGGCGATATTCGGCGACCGTGCGCGCTTCGACGAACCGCTCGCGCCGTACACGTCGTGGAAAGTCGGCGGGCCGGCGGACGCATCCATCGTTGCCGAGAGCGAGGCAGAGCTGGCCGCGCTGATGCGCTTTTGCTTCAAGCGGAAGGTTCCGTGGCTGGTCCTGGGAAGCGGCAGCAACCTGCTGGTGGGCGACGGCGGCATCCGCAGCATCGTCTTGCGCCTGGGCGGACGGTTTGCCGACGTCGCCGTGGACGTCCGAGACGATCGCGTCGTCGTCGTGGCCGGGGCCTCGGCCGGCATGGCGGCTCTTACGGCTAAAGCCGCGTCGGCCGGCGCGGCCGGGATCGCGTCGCTTGCGGGAATTCCCGGGACCGTGGGCGGTTCGTTGCGGATGAACGCGGGAACGGATCGTGAGATCGGCGATTTCGTGCGCGACGTGTGGGTTCAGTCGCCGGCCAAGCCCGATGCGGCCGCGGTCACGATTCAATACTTCTACCGGCACACGACGCTGGCGCGCGACGCCGTCGTCTCGCGCGTCGTACTCGAATTCGAACGCGGCGATTCCGCTTCAATCCGGGCCGAAATGCAGGAGCGCTTGGTGCGCCGCAAGAGCACGCAGCCGATCGCGCTGCCCAACGCCGGCTCGTGTTTTCGCAACCCGGAAGGCGACAAGGCGGCGCGTCTCATCGAGGCGGCCGGCGCTAAGGGTTGGCGTGAAGGCGGGGCCGAGGTTTCGCCCTTGCATGCCAACTTCATCAACAACGTCGACGGCGCCAGCGCACGCGACATCGCCGTCCTCCTCGCTCGCGTGCGGCGCGCCGTGCAGGAACGTTTCGGCGTCGAGCTCCAGTTAGAAGTTCATCTCGTGGGCGTGTTCGTCTGATGGTGCCACCGGTGATGGAGAAACGGCGATGAACCAGGGAGTCGGCACGCGCGCGTCGCGCACGGCCAAGGTTGCGGTGGTGATGGGCGGACGCAGCGCCGAGCGCGACGTATCGATCCAGAGCGGAACGCGCGTGCTCGGCGCGCTGCAAACGCTCGGGTACGACGCGCGCTCCCTGGACTACGACGGGCGATTCGTCGATGCGATCCGCGAGGTCGCGCCCGACGTCGTCTTTAACGCGCTGCACGGACCGGGCGGCGAGAACGGCGAGATTCAAGGCATCTTCGAGCATCTCGGCATCGCCTATACCGGCAGCGGAATCGAAGCGTCCGCGCTGGCCATGGACAAGCACCTTACGAAGAAGCTGCTCGCCGCCGAAGGCTTGCCGACGGCGGTTTGGGATCTCTTCGATCTCTCGGGCGGCACGCTTCCGCTCCTGCCCGGATCGCTCGACTTACCGCTGGTCGTCAAACCCCGTTTTGAAGGATCCACGGTCGGAATTTCCATCGTCAAGACGCACGAACAATGGACCAACGCCATGATCGCGGCGGCGAAAACCTATCCCCAGGTCTTGGCCGAGGAGTATTTAGAGGGCCGCGAGTTCACGTGTGCCGTGCTCGGTGAAGAAGCGCTTCCGGTCGTCGAGATCGTCGCCAATCGCGACGACTTCTACACCTACGACGCCAAGTACGCGCCCGGCGGAAGCACGCACATCGTCCCCGCGCAGATCGACGACGACTTGGCCGCCCGCATGCAGATGCTCGCACTGTCGGCGCACCGTTTGATCGGTTTGCGCGACTGTTCGCGCACCGACTTCATCGTGACGACCGAGGGGCGGCCGTACATGTTGGAAGTGAACTCGCTGCCGGGACTCGCGCCGACCAGCCTCTTCCCGGACGCTTGCGCCGCCGCGGGCATCGGCTACGAAGCGCTCGTCGAGCGTCTGCTTTCGTACGCCCTCGCGCGCAGCAGCTATCGCGACGCGGTCGCGTAGCGCTATGCTTTAGCCAGCAGCGTCCTCGCGGCTTCGCGAAATTCCGGCGATGCGAGCCGCTGCGCGAAGGCGACGGCTTCCTCGTCCATCTGTTTTTTGACGGCGTCTGCCCAGGGAGCGCGGATCAGGCGCTTGGTTTCGCGCACCGCTTCTGGCGGCAGACTCGCGATGCGCGACGCGATGCCCTCGGCGGCGATCTCCGCCGATTCGTCTTCCTCCACGAGATTCACCAGACCGAACGCGAGGGCTTGTTCCGCCGCGAGCGCCTCGCCGCTCAGGAGCAGCGCCGACGCGCGAGCGCGCCCGACCGTCAACGGCAGCAGCAGCGACGAGCCCGCCTCGGGCACGAGACCCAGTTGCGCGAACGGCAGACGAAATCGCGCAGACGTCCCGGCGACGACGGCGTCGCAATGCAAGAGCATCGTCGTGCCGATGCCGACGGCGTTGCCCCGCACCGCTGCCACCACCGGCTTGGTGAAATCGCGCAAGCGCTCGAGAAAGCGCAGCACCGGAAACGCTCGAAAATCGCCGCCCGCCAGCGAGGCTGCGATGAAATCCCCAAGATCGTTACCCGCCGTGAAATCGTCGCCGCCGGCGATCGTGGCGACCCGTATGCGATCGTCGCGATCGAACGAAGCGAACGCCTCTGCCAGCGCGGCGTACATCGCCGAGGTCAGCGCGTTCTTCTTCGCGGGACGGTTGATGTGGATCGAGCCGACGCCTTCGCGCGTCGCGATCAGGATCTCGTCGCTCACGCCGCCGCTACGCTTTGTTTGCGAAAGCGGCTGCGTCGTCCAGCGGCAGGACGTCCACCAGCGGCGCGTCGCCGGGCATCGTCGGCAGCAACGGATATTTCTTGACGAACTCCGGATCGCCAACGCGGTCTCGTACGAGCCGCCTCGGAATGACGTCGTTGACGGCGGCGATCGCCTCGGGAGAGCAACGCTCGCGGATCCAGGCGGCAACGTCGGCGTCGCCGCCGGCGCGCTCGACGACCGCGCGCAGTTCGTCTTCGGTAATGCCGAGCTTGGCGAAGAGCACTTCGCTAAATCCCGAGATGTGGTAGCTGCCGAGTTTTCCGCCGGGAAGCGACGCTCGCAGTTTGTCGACGGTTCGCGCGGCCATAATCAAATCGAGGCCGGCTAGGGGCTCGCGCGGCGGGCGGGGCGGGCGAAGGGTTAAGTCTAATGCGTCCATTCCCGGGCCTTCTGCGGGCGGGACGGGGACCATGCCGGAAGGCCGGATGGAGGCGAGCCGCGTCCGCCTCGCCAAGGCTCACTCGCCCCACATTCGGGGGCGGGCGAACCCCGCAAAACTGGAGGATTCCTTGTCTACCACGGGTTTGGTTGTGGATCGCGGCCTCGAAGGCGTCGTCGTCGGTTCCACGGAGCTCAGCAACGTCGAAGGGCAGCTCGGGCGGCTCACGTATCGCGGATACGACATCGACGATCTCGCTCCGAACGCATCGTTCGAAGAAGTCATCCATCTTCTGTTTTACGGTCACCTGCCGACCGCCGTCGAGCTGGAAACGCTCAAGCGCGAACTCGGAGCGCGCCGCGTCCTGCCCGAGGCGCTGGTCGAAGCCATGCAGCGCGTGCCGAAATCCGCTTGGCCGATGGACGTCTTGCGAACGATCGTCAGCGGCTTGGCGCTGTTTTCGCCGGTCAACGCGCGCGGCGAGCACGTCTCCGACGCGTATACCGCGCTCGAGCTCATCGCGAAAATGACGACGATCCTGGCCGCGTGGGACCGGATCCGGCGCGGACTCGATCCGATCGAACCGCGCGCCGACCTGTCGCAGGCCGCCAACTTTCTCTACATGCGAACGGGCAAGGTCCCCAGCGCCGTCGAGGAAGACGCCATCGACACGTACTTCGTCTTGCTCGCCGACCATTCGTACAACGCGTCCACGTTCTCGGCGCGCGTGACGGCATCTACGCGTGCCGACATCTACGCGGCCGTCACGGCGGCCATCGCGACGCTCGAAGGCGACCTGCACGGCGGCGCGGCCAGCGCGTCGTACAACATGATGGTCGAGGTCGGCGCGCCGTCGCGGGCCGAGGCCTACGTGCGCGGCGTCCTGGCGCGCGGGGAGCGCGTCATGGGCATGGGCCATCGCGAATACAAGGTGCGCGATCCGCGCGCCAAACATCTGGAGGCGATGGCCGCGAAGTTGAGCGAGCACGCCGGCAACACGCATTGGTACGCGGTCGCGCGCGCGTTGGAAGACTCCGCCAACAAGGTGCTGCAAGAGCAGAAGCCCGACCGAAAGATCTACGCCAACGTAGATTTCTATACCGCGCCCGTGCTTGCCGACTTAGGCATTCCGGGCGACGAGTTCACGTGTTTGTTTGCGTGCGGCCGTATCGCCGGCTGGAGCGCCCACGTGCTCGAGCAGCTGCACGACAATCGCTTAATCCGGCCGCAGGCGAGTTACTCCGGTCCGGTCGAAGCCCATTACGTTCCGGTCGAGGCACGAGACCCCGCCCCCGTCGCGCCCTAAGTCTCGACGTATTCGCGCGGCAGTTCGGCCGGCAGCCGCGCGACGATTTCGTAGTTGATCGTATCGCACCAGGTCGCCCATTCGTCGGCCGTGACTTCTTCTTCGCCGTCGCGCCCGATGAGCGTGACCGTCGAGCCGGCGTGCGCGCCGGGCGCCGCGCTGAGATCCACTTCCGTCACGTTCATCGCGACGCGCCCGACGATCGGGCAACGCGCGCCGTCGACCAGAAACGCGCCGCGGTTGGAGAGTGCGCGAGGAACGCCGTCGGCGTAACCGCAGGGAACCACGCCGACGCGGAGATCGCGCGGTGCGTGGAAGCTGTTGCCGTAGCCGATCGGCTCGCCGGCCGGAACCGTCCGCTCGACGACCACGACCGAGCGGTACGAGAGCGCGGGCTCGAGCGCGATCCCGTGCGAGCCCATCGCTTCGCGCGTCTGCGCCGACGGCCACAGTCCGTAGAGCGCGATGCCGAAGCGCGAGAAATCGAGTCGCGTCTGCGGCCAGAGCATCGCCGCGGCCGAGGCGGCAAGATGGCGCAACGGGCGCAGTCCCTGCGCCGCCAGCGTCGGCGCGCATTGCCCGTATGCGCGATTGAAGACGTCGAGTTGGTGCAGCGTGTACGGCGAGTCGAGTTCTTCCGCCGAGGCCAGATGCGAGAAGATGCCTGCGATCTCGATCTCCGGAAACTGCAGCAGGTTTTCGACGGAATCGGCTAGGTCTTCGGGGTTCAGTCCGAGCCGGTTCAAGCCCGTGTTGATCTTAACGTGCACGGGAAACGGACGGTGGCGCTTGCCGCCGGCAACTTGGACGCGCCGTAGGAAACCGTGGGTGTCCCAAAGCGAGATCTCCACCTTGGCTGCGTGCGCGCGATCGAGTTCCTCCGGGGGGACGGGACCCAGGATCAGGATCGGCTTGGTGACGCCGCCGTCGCGGAGCGCGATCGCTTCGTCCACGGCGTACACGCATAAACGCGAAGCAAATCCTTCGACGGCCAGGGCCGTCTCGACGAGCCCGTGCCCATACGCATTGCTCTTCACGACGAAGGCGGCCGCTTGCGGGCCGACCATTTCCGCGAGCGCGCTCGCGTTGTGGCGCAAGGCTCCGAGCGAAACGCGCACGCTTCCGATCACGCGCGTTGCAGCCTCGCGACGACGTATGCGACCGGCGGTCCAAAAAAGAGCGCGTGCGCCGCGACCGCGTTCAAGAACGCGTTCGGACTGGGCGGGAAGACCCACTTGTCGTCGACCAGCAGAATGATTTGCATCAAGAGGTACACGACCAGTCCGTACGTTACGCCTGAGATCTGCCAGCGCTGGTTGATCGACGGCCGCGACGACGCCGCCCACGCATAGGCGATCGCCCATCCGATGCTGACGGCGAGATGCACGGCCAGGCCGGCGGTCGCGAATCGAGGATTCGACAGCGCGGCGTTTCCAAAGACCGCCGACGCGACCCACTCCCACATTGCCGGAAGGCTGCCCCGAACCGGCAGTACCGTGGTAAGCCAGAGGTAGGCGTCGAACGCGATGCCGCCCGCCAGACCCGCGAGAATGCCGTCGACCAGAATCTTTCCGATCGGCCGGTGCGTGAGCGTCGTGGTCGTCATACGTTAGCCGTGCATTCGACCAGCTCGCGTCGTGGCCTCGCTTGGCGAACGCGCCCGGCTGTGATATGAACCTATCATGCGCTCCTTTCGTACTGCGCCGTACGTCGCCGTCATCGTTGCATCGGGTCTCCTGGCCGCGTGCGGCGGCGGATCCGCCGGGTTACCCGGCGTGCCGTCCGCGGTGTCTCAAGCGGGGAGGCCCGGGAGTTCGTCCGCGACCAAACCGGCGCCGACGCCCAAACCCACGCCGATGCGGGACTGCGTCCGCTCGCCGCACGTCTGCGGCTTTCCCGACCAGACGAACACGGGCGTTCCCGCCGGAACGAAGCTCGTCAGCGTGCCCGCGCAGAAATCGAGCGGACCGGGCTGGTATTATGACTCGCGCGGGTACGTGGTCGTCAACGGGGCCGGCGCGGTGCTCGACAGCCTGGACTTCAACGGCGTTCCGGTCGTGATCGAAGCGCCCAACGTCACCGTCAAGCGCTGCCGCGTGCACGACATCACGGGCCAGTCCACGTACGGAATTGCCGTTGGTCAAAACGGGACGGCGGGCAACGGCGCGCTCATCGAAGACACCGAAGTTTCGGGAAAGAACGCGACGACCGGACGCGTGGCCGCGGCGATCAACCAGATCTCGTCAACGACGGGAATGCGCGTCTTACGCGTAAACATTTTCTATGCGGGCACCGGTATCCAACCCGCCGGCGGACACGCCTTCCTCGAGAACAGTTACATCCACGACATGGGATACATCGCGGGCGACCACACAAACGGAATCACGTCGAATTTAGGCGGCGATTTGACCGTCTACCACAACACGGTCCTCAATCGACTCGGTCAAACCGACGCCGTCGGTCTGTTCGAAGACTTCGGCAGGCAGTCGAACGTCCTGATCGACGACAACTTGCTGGCCGGCGGAAGTTATACGATCTACGGCGGAGACGGCAGCAAGGGCGCGACCACGGGCATCCGCATCCTGAACAATCGCATCAGCCCAATCTACTTTCCGCTTGGCGGCCAATACGGCTGGATCGCATATTTCTCGGCTAGCGGCGCCGGCAACGTCGAGAACGGAAACGTTTGGGACGACACGGGAGCGCCGGTCCCGTAGGCGCGCAAGAATGAGCCGGGGGTCAACCGCGCTGCTCTTCGCGGCGCTCGCCGCAGCGTCGCCGCCCCTTGCCGTCACCGCCAAACCCGGCATGACGTGGGCTCAGGCGCAGGCCTGGCTTGCGGGGAATCCGGCCGTGCTCAAGGGCTCGGTTCGTCGGGAAACCGGCGGCGGCGAAGGCCCGGGCGGCGGGCGAGCGCGGGTCCTGGCCGGCTCGCTTACCTGGGTTTACAACGCGCCGCTCGGCTCGGAAGGCCGCGTTTTGAGCGAGAGCTACCTCCCGGAAGCGGGCGGGGCGCCGATCGCCAACGTCCCGGCCGTGCGCGCGCTGCTCGCGGCGATGTACGGTCCGGACGTGGAGAACGACTTTGCCGGTGCGAGGCTGGTCGCCAGCGTGCCGACCTACGGCAGCTCGGTCGTTTTGCACTTCTATCGAGCGGTAGGAGCGCCGTTCGGCTTCGAACTCGACACGCAGCAAGTCACAGTCTACGCGGCAGCGGATCTGGCCGGCGCCGTCAAGCAGGCTATCCGTTGCGCCAAGAGCCCGGAGTGCGGCGAATAAGGCCGCGGCACGCACGCCCGGCCCCACCAAACCGGCTTGCACTCACCCCCTGAGTCTGCTAACATGACAGGGCTGGCGCTCTCACGTTGGGAGTGCTAACCCTGTTCAGAAATCAGAATTTTGGAGGTTTCCAGTGAATCTCAAGCCTTTGGGCGATCGCGTGGTCGTGGAGCACGTCGAGCAGACCGAAAAGAGCACGGGCGGTATCTTTCTGCCCGACACCGCCAAGGAAAAGCCCCAAGAGGGCCACATTCGCGCGGTGGGCACGGGCCGCGTCCTCGACAACGGCACGACGCTTCCGATGAGCGTGAAGCCCGGCGACCGGATCATCTACTCGAAATATTCGGGTAGCGAGATCAAGGTCGACGGTAAAGAGTACCTGATCATTTCGGAAAAAGACGTCCTCGCGATCGTGGACAAAGTCCCGGCCGGCGTTTAAGGAGAGTTAGGAATTTATCATGGCTGCAAAGCAACTAGTATTTGACGAGAACGCGCGTCGCGCGCTCGAGCGCGGTGCGAACATTCTCGCCGACGCCGTCAAGGTGACGCTCGGGCCGAAGGGCCGCAACGTCGT
>PMFP01000160.1:0-5375 GCA_003155175.1 Vulcanimicrobiota bacterium | reverse complement strand
GGCGACGGCACCACCACCGCGACGGTGCTCGCCCAGGCGATCATCCGCGAGGGTCTTCGCAACGTAACCGCCGGCAGCAATCCGCTGCTCATCAAGCGCGGTATCGAGAAGGCCGTCGACGTCGCCGTGAAGACGATGGAATCGTTCAAGCAGAACGTCGACACCAAAGAAAAGATCGCGCAGGTCGCGTCGATCTCGGCCAACGACAAAGAGATCGGCGATTTCATCGCCGACGCGATGGAGAAGGTCGGCAAGGACGGCGTCATCACGGTTGAGGAGTCCCGCACGCTCAAGACCGAAGTCGAAACCAAGGACGGCATGCAGTTCGACAAGGGCTACATCTCGCCGTACATGGTCACCGATAGCGAGCGCATGGAAGCCGTTCTGGACGATCCGTACATTCTCGTGACCGAACGCAAGATCTCGGCCATCGCCGACATCCTGCCGCTGCTCGAGAAGGTCGTTCAGGTTCAGAAACCGCTGCTGATCATCGCCGAAGACGTCGANNTCAAGGCGCCGGGATTCGGCGACCGCCGCAAAGAGATGCTCAAGGACATCGCCACGTTGACGGGCGCGACCGTGATCTCGGAAGAGCTCGGCCTCAAGCTCGACAAGGCGACCACCGAGCAGCTCGGACGCGCCAAGCGCGTGAAGGTCACCAAGGAAGAGACGACGATCGTGGACGGTGCCGGCAAGCCCGAGGACATTAAGGGCCGCATCGAGATGATCAAGAAGCAGGTCGAAGACACCGACTCCGATTTCGATCGCGAGAAGCTGCAAGAACGCCTTGCCAAGCTCTCGGGCGGCGTCGCCGTCATCCAGGTCGGCGCGGCCACCGAAACCGAGCTCAAAGAGAAGAAGCATCGCATCGAAGATGCCCTCTCGGCGACGCGCGCGGCCGTTCAGGAAGGCATGATCCCCGGCGGCGGAAGCTCGCTGGTGCACGCGATCAAGGAGATCGAGAAGTACGTCGAAGCGGCGCCGAAGACCAACGGCCACGCGGGAACGTGGGCCGACGAGAAGATCGGCATCGACATCGTTCGCAAGGCGCTCGAAGAGCCGCTCCGTCAGATCGCGTTCAACGCGGGCTACGAAGGCTCGGTCGAAGTCAACAACGTCAAGAGCAAGAAGGCCCCGCAGGGCTTCGACGCGATGACGGGCGAGATCGTCGACATGTTCAAGGCCGGCATCGTGGAGCCGTTCAAGGTCACGCGTTCGGCGCTGCAAAATGCGGCGTCCATCGGCGCGCTGATCCTCACGACGGAAACCCTGATCGCCGACAAGCCCGAGCCGAAGAAAGAGCCGGCGATGCCCGGCGGCGGCATGGGCGGCTACGGCGACATGATGTAATTCCCGTTTCGGGAATCGCAGAGAAGAGAACGGCTCCCGCAAATCGCGGGGGCCGTTCTTTCTTTCAAGTCGAATGCGCCGCCGACAATGGTGCGGACCTGATGCCGCCGTGGCGGTCGTTTGCCTTCTTGAGCGTGACGTTTTTCATGCTCTTGCTCGATTTTTCGATCGTGAACGTGGCGCTGCCGGCGATCGAGAGCGCGTTCGGCCTTCCCATCTCGACCGCGCAGTGGGTCATCAGCACGTACGCGATCGCGCTTGCGGGCTTCCTCATGCTGGCCGGGCGATGCTCGGATCTCTACGATCGGCGCGTCGTCTTCGCGATCGGGCTGGGACTCTTCACGGCCGCTTCGTTCGTCGGCGGCGTCTCGCCGAACGTGGCCGTGCTCGTTGCGATGCGCGCGCTGCAAGGTCTGGGCGCGGCGATCGTGACGCCCTCGGCGATGGCCATCCTCATGGAGATTTTCCCATCCGGCGACGAGCGTAACCGCGCCCTCGGGTTGTGGAATACGGTGGGCAGCGCGGGAATCGCCGCGGGCATGCTGGTCGGCGGCGTGCTCGTGCAGTACCTCGGCTGGCGGTCGGTGTTCTTCGTAAACGTCCCGGTGGGCATCGCGATCTTGGCGCTCACGCCGTTCGTGATTCCCAAGGACGAGCGCGTGCGGCCGCGCATGCCGCTCGACCTGATCGGCTCGGCGTGCCTCACGAGCGGTCTCGTGCTCTTGATTTTTTCGATCGAGTCGGTCGCCGATCGCAGCGCCGACTGGGATACGTGGGTGGAACTCGCTTTTGCAGTCTTGCTGCTCGTCGCCTTCGTACTCTGGGAACGCCGCGCGAAGTCGCCGCTGATTCCCGCGCGCCTTTTTCGGTACGAGAATTTAGTTCCCGGCACGATCAACACGTTCTTCGAAGTCGCCGCATACGTCGCGGCCTTTATCTTTTCTTCGGTCCTCGCGCAGCAAGGCAATCACTACTCGCCGCTTGTGACGGGCCTCGCGTTTCTGCCTTCGTCGATCGCCATCACCGCGATCGCCGGACCGCTCTCGGCGCCGATGGTCAAACGCATCGGCGTTCGCGGCGTCGGTTTCTTCGGCGGCATCTCGTTGATGGCCGGCGCGCTGATGCTGCTCCTGACGCGTCCGGGGATGCCGTATTGGGCCGGCCTGCTGCCCGGAACCGTCTTGATCGGCTTCGGCGGCATGTGGACGTACCAAGCGGGCGTCATCGCCGGGCTGTCCGCGGTCGCCACGGAGGACCAGGGCCTGGCTTCGGGCCTGATCAATGCGAGCGTCCAAGCGGCGTCCAGTATAGGCGTCGGGCTCGCGGCGGCCCTCTCGATGGCGTTCGGCTTGCCGTGGGCGTTCGTCGTGTCGCTGGTCGCCGCGGTGCTCGCGTTCGTTACGAGCACGTTCTTCTTGCGCCCGATCTCGCCGGAGAGCGCGCCCGACCGCCACTACGTCCCGATGGGCAAAGCGATCGCGCACCGCGGCTGAGAACTTCGGCCGGCGCGGGCCCCGTAAAGGGCTGCCGGACGCGTCCTCTAAGTGAGGAACGCAATGGAACAGCGCGCTACCAACGACTTCACCATCCGCGTCGCGACCGTCAACGGTTCCGGCAGCCAATCCTCGAACCTGGTCCTCACGAGCGCAATCTTCCGAATGGGTATTCCGGTGGCGCCGAAAAACGTGTTTCCGTCGAATATCGAGGGGCTGCCGACGTGGTTCGACGTTCGCGTCACGTCGAAGGGCTACCAGTGCCGGGCGCGCGACTTCGACGTCTTGGTCGCCCTCAACGCCTCGACGTGGCCGACCGACGTCGCCGGCGTCCGGTCCGGCGGCGTGGTCGTGCACGAAGCCGCCTATCCGGTTGCGGGTGCGACGCGCCGTAAGGACTTGACGTATTATGCGGTCCCGTTCGCGGAGCTTGCGAAGAAGCACGTCGCGCAAGGCGACCTGCGCAAGTACTTAACGAACATGATCTACGTCGGAGCGGTGGCCGAACTTCTCGGAATCGACGTCGAGACGCTCGAGGCTGCGGTGACCGCGCAGTTCAAGAGCAAGCCGGCCGCGGTCCAGACGAACATGGCGGCGGTGCGCCTGGGCGTCGAGTACGCCCGCGAGCATTTCAAGAAGAGCGATGCGTTTCGTCTCGAGCCGATGAGCGGAGTTACGGACGGCCTGATGTTCATGGACGGCAACCGCGCGGCCGCGCTGGGCTGCGTCATGGGCGGATGCACGTTTGCCGCGTGGTATCCGATCACGCCTTCGTCGTCGCTGTGCGAGTCGTTCATCCAGCTCTGCGACCGCTATCGCACCGATGCGAAGACCGGCGAGCGCAGGGCGGCGATCGTTCAGGCCGAGGACGAGCTGGCGGCCGCCGGCATGGTGTTCGGTGCGGGCTGGGCGGGCGCCCGTGCGATGACGTCGACGTCCGGTCCGGGCCTTTCGCTGATGGCCGAGTTCGCGGGCTACGCGTATTACGCGGAACTTCCCGGCGTCGTCTTCGACGTGCAACGCGCGGGGCCGTCCACGGGCCTGCCGACGCGAACGATGCAGGGCGACGTCGCCTTTGCCTATACGCTTTCGCATGGAGACACCAAACACGTCGTGCTGCTGCCGGCGACGGTGCGCGAGGCGTACGAGTTCGCCATGACGGCTTTCGATCTCGCCGACCGGCTGCAGACGCCGATCTTCGTTCTGAGCGACCTCGATCTCGGGATGAACTCGTGGATCACGCCGCCGCTCGATTATCCCGCGCGGCCGTTCGATCGCGGTAAAGTGCTCACCGCGGACGACCTCAACAAAGTGCATTCGTGGGGGCGCTATCGCGACGTCGACCGGGACGGCATTCCCTACCGCACGTTGCCCGGCACCGACCATCCCAACGCGGGGTTCTTTACGCGCGGGACGGGCCACGACGAAGAGGCGCGCTACTCCGAACTTCCCGACGTCTGGAAACGCAATCTCGATCGCTTGGTGCGCAAGCACGAGACGGCCCGGTCGCACGTGCCGGTGCCGGTCGTCGACGAGGACGGACGCCCGGTCGCGATTCTCGCATACGGAACCACGCATCACGCCGTCGTCGAGGCCCGCGAAGCGCTCCTCGAAGACGGTATCGACGTGGATTACATGCGCGTTCGCGCGCTGCCGTTTTCGCCGGAAGTCGCGACCTTCATCCGCCGTCACGAACGCGTCTACGTCGTCGAGCAGAATCGCGACGGACAGCTCTACGGGCTGCTGCGATCGGAGTTGCCGACGCACCTCGTTTCCCGCCTGGAATCCATCCGCCACTACGACGGCGTTCCGATCGACGCGAGCGCCATCGTCGACCCCATCCTGAGCGCCGAACGCGAACCCGCGGTCGTTGCCGAGTAAGCAAGGAAACCATGACCGTCACGAACGTCAACCTCATAGGACTCTCGCGCGAGGTGTACAAGGGGCTCCCGACCACGCTCTGCGCGGGCTGCGGCCACAACTCGATCACGAATCATCTCATTAAGGCGCTGTTCGATTACGGCGTGGAGCCGCATCTGCTGGCCAAGATGAGCGGCATCGGGTGTTCTTCCAAGACGCCGGCCTACTTCGTCGAGCAGGCTCACGGTTTCAACGGCTTGCACGGGCGCATGCCGTCGGCGGCGACGGGGGCGAAGCTCGCCAATCGAGAGCTTTTCGTGCTCGGCATCAGCGGCGACGGCGACACGGCCAGCATCGGCCTGGGGCAGTACTGTCACCTGATCCGCCGGAACGTGGATTGCACGTACGTCGTCGAGAACAACGGCTGCTACGGACTGACCAAGGGGCAGTTTTCCGCCACCGCCGACGTCGGTTCGACCTCGAAGGCCGGACGTGCGAACGAGTACGGAACCATCGACGTCTGCGGCATCGCCATCGAACTCGGCGCGACGTTCGTCGCGCGCTCGTTTTCCGGTGACGGGAAGCAGTTGATTCCGCTGCTCCAGGCGGCATTCGCGCACCGCGGCACGGCCGTGCTGGACATCGTGAGCCCGTGCGTGACGTTCAACGACC
>PMFP01000139.1 GCA_003155175.1 Vulcanimicrobiota bacterium | reverse complement strand
GTCGCGACGCCGTTTGCGCGGCGGATTGCCGGAGCGGCAATGCGCACGACGAGAACCTGGAGCACCGCCGCGGCCGGTACGGCGAGGAAGGCGCCGGTGATGCCTAACAGCGTTCCGCCGACGACGGTCGCCAGGATGATCAGGAGAAAACTCAGCTGAACGCGCTGGCCGAAGATGATCGGCGAGAGCACGTTCTGATCGATGATTTGCAACACTGCGAAAATGCCGAGCGCGATCAGCATCTTCGTCCATCCCGTCGTCGCCAGCACGACGACGAGAATGATGATGCCGGAAATGACCGCGCCGACCATCGGGATCGCTTGGAAGATGGCGGCGATGAAGCCGAGGAGCACCGCGTACGGAACGCCGAGTACCGCGAGCGATCCGCCCATCAGGACCCCGACGACCGATCCGTTGAGGACGACGCCTTGCACGTATGCGCTCAGCCGCGCCTCGATGTCCGCGAAGGCCGTCTTCCAATCTTTCCGCACGGTCGGGGGCATCAGGCTGAGCACGAACCGCTCGAGATCGTCGCTCGACAGCATCCAGCCGACCGCAAGCAAGACGATCAGAAGCCCGTTGCCGACGAGCGTGGCGGCAATCATCGGACCGCCCAGGAGATGCTGGCCGATCGCGCTCACGACGCCGCCCGCGCTGCCGGCGGCCACCGACGCAATCTGCTTTGCCATCTGGTCGTTCTCGAAGTGGCGCTGCAGGAGCGTGAGTTGGATTTGGAGCGAGTTTACGTAATCCGGAACCGCCTGAACTAATTTCACCAGTTCGGCCCCGAGCGGCTGGACGAGGATGAAGCCGATGACGACGGTGGCAAAGATGACGCTTCCGAATGCGATGCCCACCGCAGCTCCGAACGGCATGCGCTTGGCCATCCGGTCCACGAGCGGCCGCAGCCCCGCGGAGAACAGCACGGCGGTAAAGAGCAGCAACAGGGCCGAAAGCGCGCCCGCGACGACGCTCCACACCAAAAAAGCGCCCGCCAGAACGGTGGCTCCCACGATCCATGGACGCGCGCCGCTCACTTAGGCGGCTCCGAGCTTCGCGCCACGGCGTAGGGGTCTACGTTTTTCTCCCGTCTAGCGCGCTCTTGGCCTCGGCGAGCAGATGGTCGAGATGCTTGCGGAATTCCTCGCCGCTAGCGTCGAGCGTCTTTTTTCCGGTGTTGGCCATCTCTTCCAGCCGGNNCTTCGCGTCTTCGCCGTGCCGGCCGGCGGCTTTCACGAGCTCTTCGTGGACTTCGTGAATCTTGTCGCCGATGGGTTGGGAGGACATGCTGGTCACGTACCCTTGTTGGCTGGATGCGAGAAAGGTCTGCTTCACGGCCTCGCCCGCGCCCCCTGCCTGCGCGCAGGGACGGCCGCGCGCAAAGTTCCGCGACTTGTGAAGGTCCCGAGAAGCGGCCTTCGTCCGGCCTTCTTCTTATGGCGGTACGATGGAAGCGGAGGGAAAGGGTATGGCACTCTTCCTGAATCGAGCCGAGGCGGGGCGGCAATTGGCCGCCGTGCTCGTGCGCTATCCATTTGACGGCGAGGCGATCGTTCTCGCGCTTCCCCGGGGCGGGCTGCCGGTGGCCTTCGAGGTCGCCCAGCGGCTTCGCGCTCCGCTCGACATTTATATGGTCCGCAAGATTGGCGTTCCGGGGCATCCCGAGCTGGCCATGGGTGCAGTCGCGTCCGACGCGAGCTACGTCGCGGACGAAGCGCTGATCGAAAAAGCCGGCGTGACGCCGGTGCAGTTCCGGGACGTGCTGACGCGCGAACTAGCCGAGCTGCGTCGCCGCGAAGAAGCGTATCGCGACGGTCGCGATTATCCGCTCGAAGGCAAGACCGTGCTCTTGGTGGACGACGGCCTCGCAACCGGAGCGACGATGTACGCGGCCGCGCGGGCCGTTCGTACGCGAAAACCGGCGCGCATCGTCGTCGCCGTCCCCGTCGCATCGCGATCGGCCTGCGAACTTCTCGAGACCGTCGCGGATGCCGTCGTCTGCCCGTATATGCCCGAGCCGTTTTACGCCGTCGCATTTTACTACGACGATTTCGCGCAAGTGAGCGACGAGGACGTGCGCCGGATTTTGAGCCAGGCCGAACGGAGACACCACACGTGGCAAGTGGCGTAGCGCTCGTTCATCTGAAAGACGAAATCGTTTCACTCGAAACGGGCGATGAGCCTCGCGCGGTTTTCGACGTCGTCGGCGACGCCCCGATCGTTCTGATCGGCGAAGCGACGCACGGAACTCACGAATTCTATGCTAAGCGCGCCGATCTCACGAAGCGGCTGATCGCCGAAAAGGGTTTTACGGCGGTCTGCATCGAGGGCGACTGGCCGGATGCGTATCGCGTGAACCGCTACGTTCGCGGCGCGCCGGGCGACGCGCTGCCGAACGACGCGCTCGGCGGATTCAAGCGATTCCCGACCTGGATGTGGCGTAACGCCGAGGTGCTCGAATTCGTCGCTTGGCTGCGCGCGTACAACGACACGTGCCCTTCGAGGGCGTTGCCCAAGGCGGGCTTCTATGGCCTGGACCTCTACAGCATGTACGCCTCGATCGAAGCCGTGTTGCGGTATCTCGACGGCGTCGACCCGCAGGCGGCAGCGACAGCGCGACGCCACTACGCCTGCCTCGAGACGTTCGAGCGGCACCCCGAGGAGTACGGCTACGCGCTTCGATTCGGCACGCACCCGTCGTGCCGGCCCGAGGTGATCGCGGTGCTTCAGTCGATGCTCAACGCCGGCGCCGTTTCTTCGCAGCACGAGATTTCCGTCGAGAACGAGTACTTCTTTGCCGAGCAGAACGCACGCGTCGTCGCGCACGCGGAAGCGTATTACGGCGCGATGTTCGACGATGCGATATCGACCTGGAACCTGCGCGACGAGCACATGTTCGACACGCTCGGACGGCTGACGTTGCACTTGTCTTCCGACCGACCGAGGCCTGCGAAGGCCGTGGTATGGGCGCACAACTCGCACGTCGGCGACGCCGGCGCGACGACGATGTCGCGGCGGGGAGAAACGAACATCGGCGCGCTCGCCCGCGCGCGCTACGGAACGGACTGCGTCTCGATCGGTTTTACGACCTACGCGGGGACCGTCGCCGCCGCATCCGACTGGCACGCGCCGGAAGAGCGCAAGACGGTTCTTCCGGCGCGCCACGACAGCTACGAAAGCGTATTTCACGATTTGGGCTCGGCGGGATTCTTCTTGCCCCTGCGCGGAAATCGCCCCGCTCTCGCCGGTTTGCCCCCGATCGCCCGCGAGCGCGCCATCGGCGTGATTTACCGTCCCGAGACCGAGCTGGAGAGCCATTACTTTAACGCGCGGCTGCTCGATCAGTTCGACGCGGTCTATCACTTCGATCGGACGCACGCCGTGACGCCGCTCGAGCCGAGCGCGGTCTGGGTCGCGGGCGAACCTCCGGAGTCCTATCCTAGCGGCGAGTGAGGAATCATGTTTAAACGTGTGGTCGTTCCGCTCGACGGATCGGAATGCGCGGACAAAGCGTTCGGCGTCGCGGTGGATCTGGCCAAGCTGCACGGATCGCAGATCGCCGCCTGTTCGATCGTGGATCCGGTGCTCGTCGTCGGCTCGACCCCGCCCAGTCCCGCGATGGACGTGGTGCTGACCGACATGCAGAACGAAGCGCACCGCCGGATCGACGACGCCGTCGAGCGCGCCCGGGAAGCCGGCGTCGCCGCGCGGGGCGAGGTCATTACCGGCGTCGCCTTCGAGCGCATTCTCGACTTTGCAAAGAGAAACGCCGCCGACGTCATCGTCATGGGAACCCACGGCCGCGAGGGCCTGCCGCGGTTCTTCATGGGAAGCGTTGCCGAGATGGTGCTACGAAAGTCGTCGTGTCCCGTGCTCATCGTGCGCGAGGGAATCGAGTCGTAGCCGTCCGGAGAGGTAGTCCCTAAAGTGCCTCAGAACCGTCGACAGTCTAATGATTTGGAGGCGCGAGTAGAATCCATGCGGCAACGTTTGATGCACCGGCTGTTTGGCTTGGGAATCGTGACTGTTTTGGCGGCCGGATGCTCCGGCGGCGGCGGTTCTCATTCGATTCTGCCGCAAACCGCCCAGCCGGCGGTAGATACTCAGGTCCCGGGCAGCGCTACGCCTCAGAACGCCACCATCACGATTTCCATCCCGAAGAAGAAGGCGGCTTCGGCGATCGCGCGCGTTGCGCCGAAATACGTTTCGCCGGCTACCCAATCCCTCTCGCTCGCAATCACGGATTCGACGCAGAAAGTCGTCTACTCGCAAACGACCAACCTCTTGCCGACCTCGCCGGGATGTTCGACCACGGCGTCCGCGACGTTGTGCACGATCAAGCTTTCCTTGGTGCCCGGAACGTACCAGGCTAGCATAACGACGTTTAGCGGCACGGGCGGCACGGGTTTGAGACTCTCGCAGGGGCAAAACGAAGTCGTGACGATCGTCCAGGGTGGGCCGAACGTCATCGGGCTGACGCTTTACGGCATTCCCGCAGGCTTGGTCGTACGTCCGCTGTCGG
Organism: Vulcanimicrobiota bacterium; assembly: GCA_003155175.1. Taxonomy (GTDB): domain Bacteria; phylum Vulcanimicrobiota; class Vulcanimicrobiia; order Vulcanimicrobiales; family Vulcanimicrobiaceae; genus Hemerobacter; species Hemerobacter limicola. Next base: position 20,428 of record PMFP01000139.1, on the reverse strand, counting down.
CGGCCGTGATCGAGTCGCAGGCGCACAACTTTACGCTGGGCGGCATCTACGCGACGCCGCGCTCGTTCAACGTCGTCGCGGTCGACGCTGCCGGCAACACGATCGTCGGTAACGGCGCTCCGACGTTCGCCGTCGCTTCGTCGAACGCGGCCTTCACGACCGTTCAACCGACGTCGCAAGCGCCGAATACGTTCTCGCTGACGCCGCCGGGCACGCAGAACGCGTCGACGCAAATAACGGTTACGGCGTCGTTTGCGGATCCGACGACGTGCGCGCTCAGCGGAGCGGTATGCACCACGCAGGCCGCCATCGCCTACAAACCGTTTTCGAACGACGACTGGATAACGTTCGCGCACGACTTCCGGCGCACGGGTCAGGAAACCCGGCCCACGTCCATAACCGCATCCACGGTCTCCCAGCTTTCGAAACGCTGGTCGGTGAAGCTGCCTTCCGCGGGCATCTACGCCAGTCCCCTGGTCTGGAACGGCAACGTCATCGTTAGCGCCTACAGCCCTGCCGTCGTCTACGATCTGTCGGCGGCGACCGGAGCGATCCTTTGGTCGCGGCCGCTTTCGCTGACGGGAACCGGAACGCCGACGATCGACACCGATGACGGTCTCATCCTCGTCGGAGCGCACCCTGCCGGTGCGACTCCGTCGGCCTTGACCGCGCTGCGCATCTCGAACGGCAGTATCGCGTGGCAAGAGAATTTGCCAGGAACGATCCGCGCGCAGGCCGTGTACGCGCACGGAACGTTCTATGAAGGCTGGGCGGGCAGCGACCATCCGACGTGCGTCAACGGCGGCGTGACGGCCCTCGACGCCAAGACGGGCGCGCGCGAGTGGACGTTCATCACCAATACGCTCACCAACCCCGGCGGAGGCGGAGGCGTCTGGGGCGCTTTGGCTTACGACGGAACGAATCTTTACTTCGGCACCGGAAACACGTGCTCGCATTCGCCGGATATGCAGGGAGCCGTAGCCTTGAGTACGAGCGGAGCGACGGTTTGGCAGTTTATCGCCGATCCCAACATCGGCGACGACGGCGACACGGGCGGCGGCATTCTCGTTCAGAACGGGACGGCGACCTTTATCAACAAGAACGGCACGTACTACAACGTGAACGCCGCGACCGGCGCCAAGATTTGGTCTACGCCGCTCGGCGCGGGCGACGGCGCGGGCGGGTTTGCCTCGGCAGGCACCGACGGTTCGATGACCGTCATCGGCGCCGGCGAGTTTGGGGCCGGCACCCCGGCGGCGTCGCCGGCGTCGTCGGTCCGGAGCATGGATCTCGATCGGCTGTTCTGTCCTTTGGACGGAAAGCCGGGCCACAAAAAGCCGAACGACGTCGTAAATGGCTTTACGTCGAAACTCGAAGGCGTCAGTTCGACCGGAGTCGTCGAATGGACGATTCCGATGCAAAGCCGCATCGTCAACTATACCGCGGTGAACAACGAATTGGCGTGGGTGGGCCTGGACACGAACATGGATGCGCTCGACATCCATACGGGTGCCGTGATCTGGTCGTTCGCAAATCCGGTCGGAGCGCTGTTCGACGCCGGTCCCGTCATCGTTCCCAGCGGCGTCTACCTCGCCGATGAGGCAGGGAACGTGTACGCGTTTAGCTTGCCCGCTGCGGTAACGCCGGCCGCGCAGCCACGCAAGTGACGTAGCGGAGATCGTGAAGGCAACACGCATGCTCCGCCACGTCGCGCGAACGGCGCTCGCCATCTTGCTGCTCTCCGGGTGCGGCGGCGGCGGCAGTGGTCAGAATGCCAACCTTCCAGCCGTAACGACCCCTCCGCCGGTCGTCGTGCCGACTTCCGGACCGGGCGGACAGACGACTTTCAAAATCATCGTGCCTTCCGCATCGTCGGCCAGCTCGACTCGCGCGGCGAAACGCGTGAACGCCCAGACGCCGGTGGTGCAGTCGCTGACGATGTCGATCGCTTCGGCCGCGACGCGTCAAGTCGTCCACAACCAAACGATCGACGTCACGTCGAGCTCCCCGGGATGTTCGGCGGCGCAGGCGCAGACGGTCTGTGTCGTAACCGTTACCCTTCAGGCGGGCTCGTACGTCGCGACGATTGCGACCTACAGCGCAACCGCCGCGTCCGGCACCCGGCTTTCCGCCGGCCAGCAAGTGGCGTTCGGCGTGGAGCAGGGCGGTAGCAATCAGGTCGGTCTTACGCTCGGCGGTCTTCCGGCCGCCTTCCGGCTCACGCCGCTGTCGAGTTCCGTTGGCGGCTCCCAGTCATCGGGATTTACGCTCACCGGCATCTATTCGCTGCCGAGAGCCTTCAACATCGTTGCGGTAGATGCGTCGCATAACGTCGTGGTCGGACCCCAAGCTCCGACGTTTGCGATGGCGTCGACGAGCGGATCGTTTTCGATCGGCCAGCCGGCGCCGGCTGCTCCGAACGTTTTCTCGGTAACGCCGGCCGGTACCCAGAACGCGACGGCGCAGTTGAGCGCGTCGGCGACGTTACCCGCGCCGGCGAGCTGTTCGCAGACCGGCGTGACCTGTTCGGCGAAGGTTTCGCTGACGTTCGCTCCCTACGCCGGCGACGATTGGATCACGTTCGCGCGAAACTTCCAACGCACCGCGCAGCAAACTCAGACCACCGGAATTTCTGCGTCGACCGTTTCCGGTCTCAAGCAACGGTGGACGACGCAAGTGGTCGGCGGAATTTATGCAAGTCCGCTCGTCTGGAACGGCAACGTGATCGTGAGCACCGCCTCCGGCTTTGTTTACGATCTGTCGGCGGCGACGGGCGCAACGCTCTGGTCCTCCGCGAAACTTCACTACACCGGAACGGGGACGCCCACGCTCGACCCCGACGACGGACTGATCTTGGTCGGAGCTCATCCGGCCGGTTCGTATCCGTCGGAACTATACGCCCTACGACTCTCGAACGGCAGCGTCGCCTGGCACGAGCAACTGCCGGGTTCCATTCGCGCTCAGGCCGTCTACGCCAACGGGCGGTTTTACGAGGGCTGGGGCGGCGGCGACCATCCCGCCTGCCTCAACGGCGGCGTGACGGCGCTCGACGCCAAGAGCGGGGCTCGCGAATGGACGTGGATCACCAATACGACGACGAACCCGGGCGGCGGGGGCGGCGTTTGGGGAGCGCTGGCATACGACGGAAAGAATCTCTACTTCGGCACCGGAAATACGTGCTCGCCGACACCGGACATGCAGGGCGCGGTCGCCGTGAGTTTGAGCGGGGTGACGGTATGGCAGTATATAGCCGATCCGGACATCAACGACGACGGCGACACGGGCGGCGGCGTGATGCTCCAAAACGGAACGGCAACGTTCATCAACAAGAACGGGAGCTATTACAATCTCAATGCGGCGACGGGCGCCAAGAATTGGGCGACGCCGCTCGGCGCGGGTGATGGCGCGGGCGGCTTCGCGTCCCCGGGCACGGACGGATCGATGACCGTCATCGGTGCCGGGGAGTTTGCCGCAACTGCCGCTTCCTACGCTCCCTCGGCCCGAAGTGCCGATCTCGACCGGCTGTTCTGCATTCCGCACGGCACGAAACCGAACGACGTGGTTAGTGGGTTCACGTCGAGACTCGTCGGCGTTACGTCTACGGGCGCCGTGCAGTGGAAGATCCCGATGCAGAGCCGCATCGTCAATTACGTTGCCGTTAACGACGGCCTCGCCTTCGTGGGCTTAGATACGAACATGGACGCGCTCGACATCAACACCGGCTCGGTCATCTGGTCCTTTGCCAATCCCGTCGGCACGCTCTTTGACGCGGGCCCGGTCGTCGTTCCCAGCGGACTGTATATCGCCGACGAGCGCGGGAACGTCTACGCATTCAGTTTGCCGGTCCCGGCGTCTGCCTCGCCGGCCACCCGCTCCAAATAGCTGCTGAGCCGGCGGCCGATCTAGAAGTGGGCATTCATATCCGTGCGGCGCACCGGGACGAACTCGCGACGCTCGAAGGCTTCCCGCACGCGTCACACTACGAGCACTACATGGACTTCATCCGGCACGCGCTAGGCAGCAAGGAGTGCCTCGTAGCCGAGATCGACGGCGAACTCGCGGGCTTCGCCGTCTGGGATCGTGGGTTTTACGCACGGCCTTTCATGTGGATGCTGGGCGTGTACGAGGCGTTTCGCGGACGCGGCGCCGCCGCCGCACTCATCGCGCACGTCGAAACGCTCAACGAACAACGCGGGCTCTACACGTCGACCAACGAATCGAACGTTCCGATGCAACGCCTCCTCGAAAAGCGCGGCTTCGTCCAAACGGGCCGGCTCGAGGGACTCGATCCCGGTGATCCCGAGATCTTCTATTTCAAGCCCACGTAGCGCCAAGGGCGAAAGAGAGAAGCTCCGCGTCGTCGCGGGGCTTCTCTCTTTTTTCGCGCGTTCGCGGTGCTATTCGATGACGATCGTTCCGTTCGACTGACAATTGACGCTCAGAATGTTCGTCACCGGGTTGGGATTGTTGCCGTTGTGATAGTTTGGATTGCCTGCGACCTTGTCGCCGGTGGCCAGAACGCCCGCGGCCGGATACGTGCCCGGCGCGTACGTGAATCCGGTAATCGGCGTCGTCGGTGCGCTTTGCGTTGTCTCAAGCCCGACCGTTCCCTGGCCGACCTGGTTGCATTGCACGTTGAAGCTCTGTCCGTACGTGAAAACACCGGGAACGTAGTACCCGCCGCTGGGTCCGGTGATCGCGGTTCCCGGATCGCCGTACGGTCCGGCGTTGGTCACCGTGAGGATCGGCGTAGCCGTCGTTTCGACGACGGTGAACGACCCGTTGTCGAACGGGACGTTGCCGGGTCCATAGGGATTGGGCTGTTGCACGATCGGAAACCCGTCTGCGTCGGCCGCGATCGCCGTGAACGTGTACTGGCCCGTGGCCGGGTTGAAATTCGCGTAGTTGTTGCAGTTGTTGCCCGCGGTAATCTGCGCGTCGGTCGCGCATTCGATGTACGCGGTGCCCATCACGCCGTTGAGCGCGAGCGTCGCCAGGTTGGTGTTCGGTCCCGGCGCCAACGTGTAGACGCGCTGGCCTTCGGAGAGGACGTAAGCGGGTTTATTGCCTTGAATGACCGCACCGATGAGGTGCTGGCCGGGCGTGGTCGTTACGGTCAGCGTGACCGTGTACACTTGGCCGGAGGTTTCGCCGTTATACGTGATCGTCGAGCCGTTGGAGGTCGGCGTCGAGATGGTTTGGTTGGTCGTTTGGTTCACGTACAGCGCCGTCTGACCGTCGATCAGGAACGTGAACGTGTTTTGTCCGGGCGAGATGTAGTCGGGACGCGAGTGACCGGAAGAGCTGCGACGGCCGCTGCCGGCGATCGCAGACGCCTGGGAATCGTGGGCGGGCAGTTTGAGTTTAATCTTGGCGGTTGCTTGGTGCGACTGCGGGGCCGAGGTCGGAGTCGGGTCGACGATCGGGGGTCCGCCTAAGTTCGCCGTGGATCCGCCGCCGCCGCAGGCCGTTAGGGCAAACGCAAATACCAGAGAGATAGAAAGCAATCTGTTCATGAGCGCCGCGCTTCTCCGCGAGGTCAGCAGGCGCCTCCTCGCCGAGCAGGGCCACCGAGGGGCCGGGGCGCGGAAAACGGAGCGCAGGGCTATGGTTGGCCCACGCGAACGTCCCTCGCCCACCCAAACGGAGGAGTGCAAGACATGACCGCAACCCTCGCGGGCCACGAGCTCTACGACCTGAGCCGGCTCGGTATCGACAGCCCCTTCAAGAAGCGTTACGACAACTACATCGGTGGCAAGTTCGTGCCGCCCGCCAAGGGACAGTACTTCCCCAACATCAGTCCGGTCGTCGGTTCGCCGTTCACGGAAATCGCGCGCTCGACGGCCGAAGACGTCGAGCTCGCGCTCGACGCCGCGCACGAGGCGCGCGAGCGCTGGGGACACACGTCGGCCGCCGAACGCGCGTTGATTCTCAACCGCATCGCCGACCGGATGGAAGAGAACTTAGCGCAGCTCGCGCTGGCGGAGACCATCGACAACGGGAAGCCGATTCGCGAGACGACCGCGGCCGATATTCCGCTGGCCATCGACCACTTCCGGTATTTCGCCGCTGCGCTGCGCTCGCAAGAAGGCAGCATCAGCGAAGTGGACCACGACACCATCGCCTATCATTTCCACGAGCCGCTCGGCGTCGTNNCTCATGGCGACGTGGAAGCTGGCGCCGGCTTTGGCCGCCGGTAACTGCGTCGTGCTCAAGCCCGCCGAGCAGACTCCAGCCTCGATCATGGTCTGGCTGGAGCTGGTCGCCGACCTCTTGCCCCCGGGCGTGCTAAACATCGTACACGGCTTCGGACTGGAGGCGGGCAAGCCGCTGGCCTCGAGCAAGCGCATCGCGAAGATCGCGTTTACCGGCGAGACGACGACGGGACGGCTGATCATGCAGTACGCCTCGCAGAACTTGATTCCGGTGACGTTGGAGCTCGGTGGCAAGTCGCCGAATATCTTTTTTGCCGACGTCCTCGACAAAGACGACGATTTCTTCGACAAGGCGCTCGAAGGCTTCACGATGTTCGCTCTCAACCAGGGCGAAGTCTGCACGTGTCCGTCGCGCGCCCTGATTCAGGAATCCATCTACGATCGGTTCATCGAACGCGCGCTCGAACGCGTCAAGGCGATCGTCCAAGGCAACCCGCTCGACACGAACACCATGATCGGCGCGCAAGCCTCCAGCGAGCAACTCGAAAAGATCCTGTCCTATTTCGACGTCGGGCGGCAAGAGGGCGCCGAGGTCCTCGCGGGCGGAAAGCGCGCCGCCATCAACGGCCAACTCAAAGACGGCTACTACGTCGAGCCGACCGTCTTCAAGGGGCACAACAAGATGCGCGTGTTCCAGGAAGAGATCTTCGGTCCGGTCGTCTCCGTCACGACGTTCAAGGACGAAGCCGAAGCGCTCGAGATGGCCAACGACACGCTCTACGGGCTGGGCGCCGGCCTCTGGACGCGCGACCTCAATACGGCGTACCGTATGGGACGCGGCATTCAAGCCGGTCGCGTCTGGACCAACTGCTATCACGCCTATCCGGCGCATGCGGCCTTCGGCGGGTACAAGCAGTCCGGCTTCGGGCGAGAGACCCACAAGATGATGCTCGACCACTACCAGCAGACCAAGAACCTGCTGGTCAGTTACAGCCCGAACAAGCTCGGCTTCTTCTAGGAGCCCATGCAACGCGTAACGCGCGTGGAGGCAACGCCCGCGGCGCTCGATCTGATCGAGCGCCTGCGGGCCAAACACGGCGCCCTCATGTTCCACCAATCCGGCGGCTGCTGCGACGGCAGCAGCCCGATGTGTTTCCCGCTGGGCGAGTTTCTGGTCGGCACGTCCGACGTGAAGCTCGGCGAGATCGGAGGCGCGCCGTTCTACATGAGCGAGTCGCAGTTCGATTATTGGAAGCACACCAAGCTGATCATCGACGTCGTCCCGGGCCACGGAGGCATGTTCTCGCTCGAGAACCCCGAAGGCGTCCGGTTCCTCACGCGATCGCGCGTCTATTCCGAGGACGAAACCGCAAGGCTGGCGCCCGTCGAGACGGTGCCTGCGAGCTAAGCCGAACGCCCTCCAAAATGTATCCCGATGCGCCCGGCGAAAGCTCGATGAGACGTCGCGATGCCGCGGCTCTTTGCGGTCGAATGCGCGAACGTCAAGGAGTTCCCGCATATGATCGGACGATTCGTTCTCGCCGCCGCATTCGTCGCCGCGACGTTTTCTTCCGCACCGCCGGCCGCCGCCGCCGACACGACCACGGTCTACGTGCCGCCTTTCTACGAGTCGGTCGCGGCAATGGCCCCGGTCGGCAAGCTCGGCTCGGTGATTAAAGAAGAAAGCATTTCCACCACGATTCCGGGGGCGCGTGCTTGGCGCATCGCCTACATCTCCTCGGATCAGATGGGCAAGAAAACCATCGCGACGGGGATCGTCGTCGCTCCGGCCGGCGCTGCGCCCAAGGACGGACGGCCCGTCGTCGCGTGGGCTCACGGCACGACCGGAACCGCCCAGAATTGCGGGCCGTCGCAAGAAGTGAATCCGGCGCAGCCCCTAAACGAATATTTCCTCATCGGCGGCAACTCGACGACCGACTACGGCTTGCCCGCAGTCCAGCGATTCATCAACGACGGCTACGTGGTGGTCGGCACCGACTACCAGGGTCAAGGCGGGGGTGGGAACCATCAGTACATGGTTACGGGCACCCAGGCGCACGATTTGATCGATTCCATTCGCGCGGCCGGCGACATGAAAGAGGTCGGCGCGGGCAAGAAGGCCGTCATCTACGGCTGGTCGCAGGGCGGCGGCGCCGTCTTGACCGCGCTCAGCTTGCCCGAATACATCGCGCAAACCGGAACGGCGTTCGACGGTATCGAGCTAGTCGGCGCCGTCGGTCTCGCGCCCGCCGACGTGGCTGCGACGGTTCCGTCGCCGCCGACCGACGAGGCATCCGCGGAAAAAATGCTGGCGCAGCAAAATGCGACGTTCGGGGACAACGTATTTCAGTTCGCACATCTGGCAATGACGCTGTGGGCGTTGCCGGGGGTTTATCGCGATCTTCACCTCACCGACGTGTTCACGCCCGAAGGCGCTCAGGCGATCGATCGCATCATGACGGGGAAATGCGTCCACTCGGCCGCCGACACCATCAACTACGTCTACGGCGCCTCGTTCATGTCGCTGATGAATCCGCAGGCGACCAACGCGCTGGCCTGGTCGAAGGCCATCATTGCTTCGAGCGTCCCGAACGTCAAACCGGTCGCTCCAATCATCATCTATTGGGGAACGGCCGACGTTACGGTGCCGCCGGTCATGGGCGAGTTGTACCGCAAGCAAATGTGCGCGATGGGCGCCAACGTTGCCCGCGTGCAGCTGCCCGGAAGCCAAACGCACTACACGACGCCGCCCGTTGCCGAGCCGCTCTACGTTCCGTGGGTCGAAGATCGCTTCGCGGGCAAGCCCGCCCAGGACGGGTGCGCCGCGCCATAAGCGCTATTCGGCGTGCAGAGCGGCGATGGGATCGAGCAGAGACGCTTTGCGCGCCGGATAATACCCGAACCCGATTCCGATCGCGGCGGAGAACGCGAGAGAGAGCGCGATCGTGGGGAACGAGACCGTGAACGGAAAGTGGCCCAGGACGGCCGCGATCGCGGAGAACCCGACGCCCAGCAGCACGCCGGCGGCGCCGCCCAGCATCGAAAGAACCGCCGCCTCCACCAGAAACTGCAGGAGGATGGCGGCGTTGCGCGCTCCGACGGCCATGCGCAGCCCGATCTCGCGCGTTCGTTCCGTCACGGAAACGAGCATGATGTTCATGATGNNTCATGATGCCGATGCCGCCGACCACCAGCGACACCGCGGCCACCGACGCGAGCAGCACTTGCAGCATCACGCCGGTCGAGTTTGCGACTTGCGCGATGTCCGCAAGGTCCCGGACCTGGAAGTCGTCGGTCTGCGGAGGAACGATGCGATGGCGCGTTCGGAGAAGCTCCGAGACGGCGGTGATGGTCGAGGCGATGTTCTTCGGATCGTCGATCGAGATCATCAGGGCGCCGACGACGTTGGGCCCGTTTGCCGAGGTCGAGAGACGTTGTAGGAGCGCGCTGTAGGGAATGACGACCGTATCGTCTTGATCGCCGCCGAACGCGTTGTGTCCGCGCGAGACGAGCAGCCCGATCACGCGGAAGGGAACGTTGTTGATCCGGATCGTTTGCCCGATGACGGAGTCCTGACCGGGGAAGAGTTCGCTCGCGACGGTCGTGCCGATGACGGCGACTTTGGCGCTGGTCGCGACGTCGGCGTCGCTGAAGAACGAACCGGATTGCAGGTACCAGCTGCGAACGTACGGCCACGCCGGCGAGGCTCCCGAGACGGTCGTCTGCCAGTTGCTGTACTGCGAGATGACTTGCGCCCTGAGCGTCACGACGGGCGTGACCGCGGCGGCGTGCGGCACTTGCTGCGCGATTGCAAGCCCGTCGGAGAGCGTTAGCGTTGACGCCGCGCCGATGCCGGCGTTCACGCCTCCGGCGTTCGTGCTGCCCGGAAGGATGACGATCACGTTGCTTCCGAGGTTTGCGATGGAGGCCTCGATCGAGGCTTTCGCGCCCGCGCCGATCGCGACGGTCACGATCACGGCGGCGACGCCGATGATGATCCCGAGGACCGTGAGGAGCGAACGCTCGCGATTTCGCATCAGCGCGCGAAACGCGATCGTGATCGCGAGAGGCAGGTTCACGTCGCGGAACCGGCCTTAGCTCGGACGACGGGCTCGTCGTTGACGATGTGGCCGTCCAAGAACGACACGATTCGATTGGAATACCGCGCGATGTCGAGCTCGTGCGTCACCATCAGTATCGTCATTCCGCGCTCCCGATTGAGGCGCAGGAAGAGCTCCATGAGATCTTTCGACGTCTTCGAATCGAGCGCGCCGGTCGGTTCGTCGGCAAGAATGAGGCTCGGATTGTTGACCAGCGCCCGCGCGATNNCCGACGTCGTCGAGCGCTTTACGCGCGGCCTCGTGCCGCTGCTGGGCCGGAACCGACGCGTAGACCATCGGCAATTCGGCATTTTCGAGCGCCGACGTCCGAGGCAAGAGGTTGTATTGTTGGAAGACGAACCCGAGTTTGGTTCGGCGGATGTCGGCGAGCTCGTTGGAGCTGAGCGCCGAGACGTCGGTCCCGTCGAGAAGATACGTCCCCGACGTCGCGCGATCGAGGCAGCCGACGATGCTCATGAACGTGGACTTGCCCGAACCCGAGGGCCCCATGATGGCGGTGAACTCGCCGGGCTGCAGTTCGAACGAGACGTTTTCGATGGCCGCGAACGTCGTTTCCCCGGTCGCGAAGAGTCGCGTGATGCCGTGAGTCTGCACGGTCGCCGTCATGGCTGGGCGGTTGCGTTCGTTCCGGCGCCCTCCCCGGTCACGACGGAGTCGTTGACGGTCAGCGTTCCCGCGACGGGCGCGATGCCGACCCTGACCCCGTCGATGGCGAGAATGTTGACGCTCACCTCGTGCAACTCGTTCCCGGCCAAGACGAAGACGTGCCCTTGGCTGCCGATGGAAACGGCCGCACCGGCCAGCGCGCCGGTCTTTCCCCACGCCGAGCGCGCGGCGGTCGCGGCGCCCGCGGCTTCGGGCGTCGCGGCGACGACCTTGTAGCTCTTCTTGACGGCGGCGCTCGGATTCCATTGCAGCGCCGCCTGCGGCACGACGAGCGCCTGCGGAAAACTCGCCACCGCGATCTGCACGTTCGCGGTCATGCCGGGACGCAGCGCTCCGTCGAGATTGCGGGGGTACGCTACCGTGTCGTAGGTCGTGACGTTGTTGACGATGGTTGGATTCTGGCGCACTTCGCTGACGGTCGAACGAAACGTGCGACCCGGGTAAGCGAGCACGGAAAACGTCACGGCTTGGCCGGAGCGCACCGCGCCGACGTCGGGCTCGCCGACCGCGATGTCGAGCTCCATCTTCGCGAGGTCTTTCGCGATCGTAAACAGCGTCGGAGCCGCCAGCGCGGCGGCGACGGTTTGTCCGACCGAAACGTTGCGCTCGATCACCGTTCCGTTCACCGGCGAGGTTATCGTGGCGTGGTTGAGATTGATCTGTGCCGATCGCACGGCCGCTTGCGCGGCGCGGACCGCGGCGTCGCTCGCCCGCTCCGATGCGAAGGCGCCTGTGGCCTGCGACGCGGTGCTGCCGGCTTGATTGCTGCCCGCCGCACTATTGAGCCGCGCGCTCCGCGCGTTGGACACGGCCGCGGTGACGCCGGCTTGAGCGGCGGCGAGGTTGCTTTCATCGTTGTCGACCACGTTCTGCGCCACGTAGCCTTGCGAGAGGAGCGTACGGTCGCGGCGCGCCGTGATGGCGGCGAGTTCCAGAGCGCTCTGCGCTTTTCGAACCGCTTCGTCGTTCGCCGCGATCTGCGCGCTTTGGGATTGCGCCGTCTCCCCGGCGGCGGTATTTGCATAGACGGCGCTCGAGGCCGACGATGCTGCGACGGATCGTTCTTCCTCCAGCTGCGAAAGCGTCGCGCTTGCCTGGTCGAGGGAGGCTTGAAACGTGCTCGGATCGAGTCGCGCCAAGATCTCGCCGGTACGGACCTGGCTGTTGTAATCGACGTAGAGGTTTTGGATCGTGCCCGAGACTTGCGAACCGACGAGAACGGTGTCTTGCGCGGCCAGCGTTCCCGAGGCCGTGACGGTGCGCGAAATATCCGCCCGCACGACCGGGGCGGTCTGGAGGTCCCGGCCACTCCCGCAGGCTTGCATCGCGATCGCCAGCACCAGCCCGGCCAGACCGCGGGCGACCCGGCGTAGTCCCATAGGCCTATGATAGCGACCGGTCCTTAGGTCATGAAGAAGGCGCGACGCGGGCCTTCTTGAGTTCTTCGCCGGACCTTCCCGCGTGACGTCTAAGATAGGGGGTGCAGGGTCAAGGCTGCAGATCTGAGGGCTACGATATGAGACCGATAGGGGTTGACCCGCTCGAGCGCGCCCGCGCGATCGTCTACGACTACGCGCTTCGCAACGACGCTCGAAACGACGAAGGCCGCCGCCGGCCCGGCTTGGTCGCATACTCGTCCGTGCGGCAGCGCTTCACGCCGCTGCCCGGCATCGCGCTTTTTGCGGTGGCGACGACCGTCGCTTCGGCGCTCGTGGTCCTCGCCGCGATCGTCTGGTTCTTCTCGGCGTAGCTAACGCCGCGTCAGGAAGCGGAATGCAGTCCTTCGCGCACGGCGGTTTCAAGCGGCTGATCGATTCGTGCAAAGATCTGGCGCCGTTGATCGCGGCGGTCGTGCATCCATGCGACGGGCCCGCTCTGGAAGGCGCGATTGCGGCGGCTCGCGCGAACCTCATCGTCCCCATTCTTGTCGGAAACGAAGCGAAAATCCGGCGCGCCGCGGCCGACGCCAAGATGGACGTAGACGGTTTCGAGATCGTGGATGCCGCGCATAGTCACGAAGCGGCCGCCAAAGGCGTCGCCCTCGTGCGCGCCGGGCGCGCGCAGGCGCTAATGAAGGGGTCGCTGCACTCGGACGAGTTGATGCACGAAGTTGCCGGCGAGGAATCCGGGTTGCGAACGGATCGCCGCATGAGTCATGCGTTTGCCATGGCGTTGCCGCAGTATCCGCACGAGGTGCTGGTCACCGACGCCGTGGTCAACATCTACCCGACGCTGGACGAGAAGCGCGACATCGTGCAGAACGCGATCGATCTGGCGCGCGCGCTCGGCATCGCGACGCCCAAGGTCGCCATCCTCTCCGCGGTCGAGACCGTGTCGGCGAAAATCGCGTCCACCGTGGACGCGGCCGCGTTGTGCAAGATGGCCGATCGCGGACAGATCACCGGCGGGATTCTGGACGGCCCGCTCGCGCTGGACGACGCGATCGACGAAGCGTCCGCGCTCGAAAAAGGCATTCGTTCCGAGGTCGCCGGCCACGCCGACATCCTGGTCGTCCCCGATCTGGAATCCGGGAACATCCTGGCTAAAGGCCTGATCTTGCTTGCGCGCGCGGACTCGGCCGGTCTCGTGCTGGGCGCTCGGGTTCCCGTCATTCTGACCAGCCGTGCCGACTCGACGAGCAATCGCGTCGCGTCCTGCGCGATGGCGCTACTCTACGCGCATCGCGGCGCGCTCGCATGAATCCCAGCCCGGAAGGTGAAGCACGCGGCCGATGGGCTCGTTGGATTTTTCGGGGGGCTTGCCGCTCGTCGTCGGCGTAGCCGGCCACCGCGACATTCCCGCCGAAGCGGAGGGGCCGCTGCGCGCGCGCTTCGCCGAAGTGCTCCGCGACATCGGCCGCGCATATCCGAACACGCCGCTTTGCGTTCTGTCGCCGCTGGCGGCCGGCGCGGACGTCCTCGCAGCCGAAGTCGCCTTCGATAGCGGCATTCCCGTCATTGCGACGCTGCCGATGCCGACCGAGGCGTTCCGTACGGACTTCTCCGCGCAAGAGGGTGCACGCTTCGACCGCGCGCTGGCGCGCTGCGCCGCCGTTCGCGTCGTCGGGCGCGGGGAGAGCCGCGAAGAGGACTATGTCGAGGCCTCTATGTTCCTTGCCTACTACTCGTACGTCTTAGTCGCATTTTGGGATGGCAACGAGAGCGGCGGACCCGGCGGAACCGCCGATCTCGTGCGTGCGCGTTTAACCGGGATCGCCAGTGCGACGAATGCGGGGGCCATCCGTCAGCTCGACGCCGGATCGGTGCTGCAGATCGTCGCGCCGCGAGCCGGTCGCCCGGCGCCACCGGATTGCTACACGATACGACGGCGCTATCCGGCTCGCACCGGAGACGGAGCGGCGTTCGAGGCCGATCTCGGATTGGCGGCGCAAAACGTGGATCGCTTCAACGGCGATCTGCGCAACGAACCCGGCGGCGACGGGAGCCTCTCCGCGCTCATGCAGCGCGTGGACCGCATCGCCAACGGGCTGCAGCGCAAGAGCCAGATCGACGTCAACGTGATGTTCGCGTTCGCGTTCGCCGCCGGTCTCGCGCAGCTCGCGCCGCTCGGTCCGTACACCATCGCGATTCGAGTCGGCGCGCTGGTGCTCGCGTTTCTCGCGTTTCAGTTCGCACGGCGCAACGATTATCAAAATCGGTATCAAGACTATCGCGCGACCGCCGAAGGGCTGCGCGTGCAGACGGCGTGGTGCGACGCGGGCATTTGCGACGAACCGGTCGAGGCTTCGTACCTGAGCATGCAGCAAGGCGAGCTGCAGTGGATACGCCTGGCGCTCCGGACGGCGTATTTGATCTGCCATCGTGTCCACGACGCGGGCAGTCCACCCGATCCCGCTCTGGCCCGCGCTTGGATCGAGGACCAGCGAACGTTCTACGCACGTGCGGCGCGACGCGACGCGGACAAGCTTGCCGCCGTCGAGCGCGTCACGACCGTCTCGCTGGTTGGCGGCATGGCGTGTCTGGTCGTGTTCGGAGCGCTGCTCTTTTTCACCAAGGGCGACGCGCGAACTCAGGAGTGGCTGGCCTTTCTCACCACCGCGCCCGTGACGCTTGCCGGCCTGCTCGCGCTCTTGCTGGGCGCGTACGCGCAGCAGCGCGGATATCTCGAGAACTCGCACCGCTACGAGCGCATGAGCGCCGTCTTCGAACGCGCGCTCGAACATCTCGACGAGTTACACGACAGTCTCGCCGCCGCGCAAACCATCGTGCGAAGACTCGGCCGGGAGGCGTTGGCCGAACACGCCTACTGGCTCGTGTTGCGCCGCGAGCGTCCGCTGCGCGTGATTGCGAGCTGAGAAGGACGCGCGGCCGAAGCCGCGGAAGCCGCCAGCCATGCAAAATGCGCGCGTTTCATTTCTTGGACTCGTCGCCGTCGCGGTATTGAGCGTAACGCTCGCGCAGTGCGGGGGAACCGGCGCCGTCGCAAACCTTCCGACGACGCCCGCGACCAACGCCGGCGGTCAGTACACGATTCAGTCAGCGACCGACTCGCTGCTCGGATCCTCGACGACGTGTCTGAGCGCCACGTGCCCCACGCTGACGCAGAGCGGCACGGCGGTAAACGGCTCGGTTGGAATCGCATTTACGGGTGCGAGCGTTTTGTTTGGACCTTTCACGTGGACGCTCGTAGGCGGGAACAGTTCGTTTAGCGGAACGATGCCGGGAGCGGTGACGTCCGGCGGCGCCACCACGAATTGCACGTTCAACGTCAACGGCAATTTCAATCAGAACGCGGCCAACGTCGCGTCGAACTTCAACGTCTCGTACGCCGGAACGGGTTCGTGCGGCACGCAGTCGGGGACGTTCGTCCTCCAGCAGCGGTGCACGACCAACAACACGGCGGCAGCAACGGCCAGCGACCGGCGAAGGGCGCGGACGGATCACGTCGTGGCGCCGTGCTGAGGTTCTGGTTCCAGGGCGTACTCTACCGCCTGGTCTTCGTTCCAAGCGGCCCCCTCCTCTAAGAGAGCTTTCCATTGCGCGTCGGAGAAGTTGGCGCGCAGCGGGGCCCGCAGCCGTGCGTGAATCTTTCTTTCGCCGGGCGTATCGGTCCGTTCCAGGGCGGCTAAGCGCGCCTCCGCATAGCCGAGCAATCGCGCTCCGCGTTCGGGCCGATCGTCGTGCAGCACGACGGCGATATACGATATGGCGATCGGAACGAGCATCGGGTTGCGCGCTTGCGCGGCTAGCGCAAGGGCTTCGCGCGCGTACCGACCGGCGTTCTCCTCGTCATCGAGTGCGAGTGAAAAAAATGCGAGGTTGCTCTTGAGAACCATGTCCGCGTCGCTCGTAACGGCGTACGCGAGCGCTTCGAGGGAAAGATCGCGGGCCTCACGATAGCATTCGGCCTCTGCTTCGGCGCTCGACCACCAGATTAGAGCGCGCGCGACGTCGTCTTTCGTGCCGGCGATTCGGAAAATGCTCAGACACTCGGAAAACTGTGCCCGTGCCAGCTCGATATCGCGAGGCTCGAAAGCTGTAGCGCATCGCTGCAGGACGGCGGCGAGAAGACGCTCGTCCCCCAGCGCTCGCGCTCGTGCGACGGCCCGCGGCGCCAGGGCACGCGCCTCGTCTCCTCGCGACACTCGCTGGTAGAGCTGCACCAGCTGCGATAGCGCCCGAGTGTCGCCGCGCTCGTCCGAGGTTTGTTCGTAGAGGGCGGCGGCGCGTTCGGCGGCGTCCACCGCCCTCTTGGTCTCACCACGATTATAGTGCAGCATCGAAAGGACGTACTGCGCGCGCGCCTGGATTTGCGGCGGAGCGTTCGGCGCCGCGAGCAGCGCGCGCTCGCACCACTCGATCCCTTCACGCAGCAGCGACATCCGCAGGAACACGGGTCCGAGAGCCGCAGCCGTCCCGAGGCCGCGTTCGGCGTCGCCGTTGCCCTCAACGTCGAACGAGAGCGCGGCGCGAAAATTATCGAGTTCCGGCGAGAGCTGCGAGAGCCACTCGGGGCGCGGCGCCGTATCCCATTCTTCGTACGCCGCGCGGGCGATTTCGGAAAACGTGACCGCGTGCCGGGGGGCGATCGCTGAGAACTCGTTGCCTTCGACGAGCCGCTCGCGAGCGTATTCGCGAATGGACTCCATCTGATCGTAACGTTTGCGGGACCCCCCACTTTCGACGACGAGGAGCGACTTGTCGGCGAGCGACGCGAGCAGGTCGAGCACGCGCCATTCGTCCATGCTTTCGTCGCTGCAGACGGCGGTTGCGGATTCGAGCGTGCATCCGCCGCGGAAGATCGCCATGCGACGGAAGAGCGTTCGTTCGTCCTCGTCGAGCAGGTCGTAGCTCCACGCGATGAGCGCGCCGAGCGTTTGCTGGCGGGGCTGAGCCGTGCGGCTTCCGCCGGTAAGGAGTTTGAATCGCTTGTCAATCGACGCAGAGATCTGCTCGAACGAAAGCACGTTGGTTCGCGCGGCGGCAAGCTCGAGCGCGAGCGGCAAGCCGTCGAGCCTCCGGCAAATGTCAGATACGGCGGCGCGGGCGGCCGGCGATTCGAGGGAGACGGGCGCGATGGCCGCGGCACGCGCGAGCAGAAGGCGCGCGGCCGGCGACGATTCCAGCTCGGCGACCGTCGGAGCACCGTGGGCGGCTTCCGGAAGCGGAAGCGGCTGCAAGCGCACGACGAATTCGCCGGGAGTTCCGAGCGGGGCGCGCGTGGTGCAGAGCACGCGAACGCCGGGGCATTTTCGCGCGATGTCGGCGACGATGCCGGCGGATGCGTCGAGCACCTGCTCGCAGTTGTCCACGACGAGAAGAAGTTTCTTTGAAGCCAAGTGGCTCAGCAGTCCCTCGGAACGGTCTTGGGAAGCGCTCTCCGTAATGCCCAGCGCGTCCATGATCGTCGAGGCGACGAGCTTTGGGTCGACGATCGCGGCGAGTTCGACGAACCAGGCTCCGTCCGGAAAATCGCTCAGGGTCTCGCGCGCGGCCTGGAGCGCAAGGCGCGTCTTCCCTACGCCGCCCGTGCCCACAAGCGAGACGACGGGGTGGCTTCGCAGGTCGCTCTTTAGCGATGCGAGCTCGCTCTCGCGTCCGACGAACGCGTTGGCTTCCGCCGGAATATTGCTCGGCGCAACGGTTGCCTTCATGCGCTGCGGCGGCTCCGGGGGTTCGCCGCCGGGCGCCGACCCGCGGACGCGTTCGAGCAGTTCGTCGATCTTGCTCTCGCGGTCCGGTCCGGTCGCGTCGAGCCAGTGCAAGCCGGAGAGCAAGTATCGCAGCGCACCCTTCGGCTCGACCGGCTCGACGCGGAACGGAATGACGAGCTTGCCGGGAACCGCCTGCGCGATGTGCACCTCGCGTGCGACTTGCTGCGAATCGTTCGAGCTCGGCGACAGGATCAGGATGAAGACGGCACATTCGTCGATTGCCGGCGGAATCGACGCCGACCAGTCTTGTCCCGCGCCGATGTCTCGCGGGGCGATCCAGCAGCGGACGCCCCCGTTTTCGAGGCGCTCGACCACGGCGTCGGCAATCGCTCGATCGTTCGATGAGTAGCTGACGAACGCATCACGGGTCATGCCCGCGGCGCCGCTCCCCCCCGCATCGTCCACCATGAAGCTTCCGGAATTATGCAACGGCCCGCGGGATGCCCTCCGTCCGCGGGCCGTTGCTCAGGCCGGAAGCGTTGGCAGCGCGATCAGCAGGCCGGCACGATCTGGACCGTCAAGGCGGCGGAGCCACCTCGAGTGTCTTTGACCGTGATCGTCGTGCTGGTGACGCTGTTGGTTACCGCGTTGGCGGTAAATGCTCCCGAGCTCGTAGTCGGAGTAACGGTCACCGCCGACGTATTTGCCGAGGTCGCCGTGAAGTTGCCGGTATAGCCGGTCTCCGTCGCCGTGAACGGCGCGCTGATCCCGGCGCAACCCGACCCGAACGGCTCGAGCTGGAGCGGACTCGGTGATACGACGATCGCCGGAGGCGGCGGCGTCGGCGTCGGTGTGGGAGACGGCGTGGGCGTCGGCGTGGGAGACGGTGTGGGCGTCGGTCTTGGCGTCGGCGTGGGCGTTGGTCTCGGCGTCGGCGTGGGCGTTGGTCTCGGCGTCGGCGTGGGCGTCGGTCTCGCCGTCGGCGTAGCGGTCGGCGCGGCCGTGGGCGTAGTGGTCGGTCTCGCCGTCGGCGGCGTGGACGACGCGTTACCGCCCGACCCGCTGCACTGCGCCAGCACGACAGAAAGCGCGGCGACGGCGACCAAAGACAAAGTGCGGACTCGCATGCTACTGACTCCCCGGCGCGCAGTTTAGTATCTGCAACGTTATTTCAAAGCGTTTCCCTACGCACCTGTCCAGAGCAACCGGAAAGCGCGACGCTACAGACAGATCGAGACGTCGACGGTCTCCGTAGCGCTGTTGCCATGGCTATCTTTCACGGTGACCGATGTGTTCGGAGGCCCGTTGTTCGTGGTCGCCGAGTTGACGGTAAACGTTCCCGAAGTCGTGCTTTGCGCCAGCGTCGCGATGGCCGTGTTGGCAACCTTTCCGGTGAAATTGCCGGTGTAGCCGGGTTCGCTTGCGGTGAACGAGGCGCTCGTGGAACAGCCCGTCCCGATGCCGGAAATGATGACCGGATTTGGGTTGAAGGTGATCGTGGGTCCCGTCGTCGGAGTCGGGGTCGGCGTTGGAACCGCTGTCGGCGTCGGCGTCGGGGTGGGAACCGGAGTCGGAGTCGGTCTTGGAGTGGGTGTCGGCGTCGGTCTGGGCGTGGGCGTCGGCGTGGGCCTGGCGGTGGGCGTGCCCGTTGGCGCGGCCGTGGGGCTCGTCGTGGGGCGAGACGTCGGCGGCGTGGACGAGGCGCTCTGGTCGCGCCTGCCCCGTCTTGCGCACATGACGGAGAGCGCTGCAATGACGCAGAGCGTCGAAAGAGAAAGCGTGCGCTTCACGAGAGCCTCCTTTACCAAAAGGCGCGTGGACGCCTGATTTGGCTGGCGAGTCAAAGGACCCTGCGGACTCGCATCCCGAGGGCGCGGCACGGCACCCAGCCGATTCAAAGGTCGCTTGGAGGCATCCGTGACATTGAGCCGCTATGAGCCAAAGCCGTAAGGACGAGACGTCGAGGACGGCCCCTCGCAGCGTGGACCTTCGCCGGAGTCCCTACCTAACGGTCTGGGCGCTCGGCGCCGCTCTCGCCGCGGCATGTTCCGGCGGCGGCGGCGGGTCCCCGTCGCTGCTTCCTCCGCCCGGTCCGATCGCATCAAACTCGCCGCTGACGGCGACGCTCAGCATCTCCGTTCCTAAGCGGTCAAGGGCGGCGTCGCGAGCCGAGCGGCTTGGGCCGTCGTACGTGTCGCCGGCAACGCAATCGCTCTCCGTCAAAATCGTCTCG
This sequence comes from Vulcanimicrobiota bacterium, assembly GCA_003155175.1. Classification (GTDB taxonomy): domain Bacteria; phylum Vulcanimicrobiota; class Vulcanimicrobiia; order Vulcanimicrobiales; family Vulcanimicrobiaceae; genus Hemerobacter; species Hemerobacter limicola. Next base: position 139 of record PMFP01000139.1, on the reverse strand, counting down.
GCCGCAACGAAGGAAACCGCATTTTCGCGGACGGTCAATCTGACCCCGGAGTCGCCGGGATGCACGACGACGGTCGCCGCGACGGCGTGCAAGATCGCGATCTTGATTTTGCCCGGCGCATACCTGGTCGACGTCGCCA
>PMFP01000081.1 GCA_003155175.1 Vulcanimicrobiota bacterium | reverse complement strand
TGGTAGCGCCAACGGGAATCGAACCCGTCTTTCCGCCTTGAAAGGGCGATGTCCTAACCGATAGACGATGGCGCCGCGGGACCAGCCCTTACCCTACCCGAGCCCTGCGGTCCTGTCAACGCCGGAGGCTGCTAGCCCAGCACGATCTGCTCGAGCTTGGGATACACGAGCTTCACGCCTTCAGGGAACGTCGTCGGATCGATGATGTCGTGGCGTGGTGGGCCCAGGCCGGTAAGCACGTCGATCTCGTACGGCGCGCCGCCCTTCTGCCATCCTTCGACGAGCGAGCGCGTAATCGAGTTGTTCACCGCGCTCTCGTTCTGATTGAGCACCACGACGCAGCGCTTCCCGAGCGGCTTGACCGATCCGGCGAACTGGAAGATCCCGTCGCCGAAGAACGTCACCACCGCGAGCGCGTGCGAGGGAAAGCCGGGATAGGCGTAATCCGGCAAGCACTTCTCTTTCAGGCGTGGATCCCACCAAACGTAGATGCTCGGCAGCGTGTAAACCGCGCGCATCGCTACGGTCCCGATGGTGCGTCCGAGGCCGATCGGCATCAGAAACGGCGAGATCGGCACCGCCAAGTCGAGCGGCTGCGCCTGTGCGAGCCACAGCGCCATCGAGCCCCCGAGCGAGAGCCCGAGCGCCGTGATGCGGTTGCCCAGGCCGCTCGCCAAACGATACGCTTCCAAACCGCTGGCCGCGAGTTCGTGCCCGGTCAAATCGGCGAGCACGTGGGTGAGGCGATCCTTATGCCCGTGGCGCGGAATGCGCATCACGTACACGTTGCAGCCGCGCGCGTAGAATTGTCGCGCGAGAAGGTCGAACTGTTGCGGAGAATTGGTGAAGCCGTGGAACATCAACACGGCGTTCTCGGTCCGGTGTCCGTGCTCGTAGAGACGCGGCAGCGCGGTGGCCGCGAGAACGGGGTCGGCCGCATCTTGGGCGATCGTNNACTCGGAAGATTGGCCGGTCCCGCACACCCGGCGACGCCCAGCGTCGCGACGGCCGCGCCCAGCCCCGCATTGAACTCGCTGCGTTTCACGACGCGAACGCTTCGCAGGGCGCTCCGGCAAGTCCCGTGGGCCCGGTAGGATTCGAACCTACGCGCAACCAGTTATGAGCCGGCCGCTCTACCGCTGAGCTACAGGCCCGTAGCCTCGCTAAAATCTTCCCGCAGGGCGAGGCAGTCCCTTTGGTATAGGTCGCGAGCGGCCGTCGCGCCAACCTACGGCCTACGATGCCTTCATCAGCACTGCAGATTTCCGTCGTCCACTTCGACCACATGCCGGATCCGCCGGCCACCCACCGGGCCGTCATCGTCATCGACGTGCTCCGCGCCACGACGGTCATCGTCTGCGCCCTTGCCAACGGCGCCCGCGAGGTGATTCCGGTCGCCGGCGTGGACGCGGCGCGCGATCTGGCCAAGTCGCGCGGCGGCGCGCTGCTGGGCGGCGAGGAGCGCAACGAGCGCATCCCCGGATTCGACTTCGGCAACTCCCCGCAAGAGTACGACGCTCGCGTTCGCGAGAAGACCGTCGTCCTGCGCACGACAAACGGCACGCGCGCGCTCCAAGCGTTTCGCGGCGTCAGCCCGGTCTGGTGCGGCGCTTTTGCAAACGCATCCGCGATCGTGCGTGCCCTCGCAAGGCCCGCCGTTTCGTCGGCAACGCTGGTGTGCGCGGGCCAAGCCGGCGAGTTCAGCCTCGAGGACTTCGTCTGCGCGGGCGCCTTCGTGGACGGCATCGGGTCGCTGCGCGAGACGCACGGCGACGACGAAGCCATCGCCGCGCGAGAGTTGTTCCGCGCAAACCGCGGTGCGTTAGCGGCGCTGCTCGAGCAAGGCAATCACGCGCGAGCGCTGCGTCGAGCCGGCTTCGGCTCGGATATCCCGTTCGCGGCGAAACTCGACCGCTACGACGTGCTGCCGGCGCTCGAAGACGGCGCCGTCGTCGCTTCGCCGCCGACGTGACCGAGCGCGAACACGCGGCTCCCGCGAACGTCGCTCTCCTCAATCGTCTGCAACTGCGCTCGATCGACGGTGTTGAGGGCCACGAGCCGGTTCGCGTGCCGCAGCCGCATTCGGTCGAGCGCGTTGCGCACGCTGCGCGCGTTGGCGAAGCTCGGCTGGCTCATCCGTAAGTCCAGATACTCGGCAAACGCTCGCTCCGCGCCGGGCGAAAAATTATACTGCTGCTCGGCGAGCATGAGATGCGCGATCTGCACGAGCTCCTCGGGGCTGTAGTCCGGAAAGTCCACGTGATGCGCGATGCGCGAGCGCATGCCGGGATTGCTGGAGAAAAATTGATCCATCCGGTCGCGATAGCCGGCTAAGATCACGACGAGATCGTCGCGCTCGTTCTCCATGACTTGCAGCAGGATCTCGATCGCTTCCTGACCGTANNCTTGGGCGCGGTGTGGCCGATGAACTGACCGACCAGGTCGTCGCGCGTGACGCTGATGACCGTCGGCCGGCGCACGTAGCCGAGCTTGTGCAGCATCTCGGCCATGCGTAGCGCGACGGTCGTCTTGCCCGTGCCGGGCGAACCGGTGAAGCTCATGTGCAGCGACGGCGCATCGGATTGCAAGCCCATCTCCTGGCGCAGCTTGTCCACGACCAGCAGCGCGGCGATCTCGCGGATGCGCGTTTTGACCGGAACCAGGCCGACGAGCTCGGTGTCCAGCCGCGCCAGCACGTCGTCCACACTCGCCTCGCTCAGGCGCGCCCGCAGGTCGACGCGGTCGGCGGCGCCGTCCTCGCTCATGCCGTCGGGCCGTACCGCTTTCCTTTGGGCCGGTCGGTCGCGTACGAGCGCAGCGAATAGCGCTGCTGTCGATCCGGACCGTCGGTACGATCCAGCGCGAAGCCGGGTTCGTGACTCGGGCGCTGCACGATGAAGCTCAGCGCGGTCGTCTGCCGGCCCAGGCTGCGATCGTAGGCGTTGATCTTGATGTAGTGCTCGGGAAATTCGGCGCGCGCTTCGTCGAGCGTCGCCATGATGTTGTCGCCGTTCTTCTCGTCGAAGAGCGGGCTACCGTACATCTCCCAATAGACGTTGCGCGGATGCGGATCGTCCGTGTACTCGATCGAGATCGGGAAGCCGCGGTCGAGCGCGTACTCGACTTGCGCCCGAATCTCGTCGTCGCTCAGCGCGGGGAGATACGAGAAAGTTCCTTGCGTGATGTGCATGATGCGCTCTCCTCGGCCTTACGAACTCGGCGTCGCGACGACGTCGGGCGTGTCGGTGGACGTGTAATCGAAGCTGATGTCTTTCCAGACTTCCAGCGCGCGAGCCAGCGGCTTGCACCACTTGGCGGCGCGGTTGAGCGCGTCGGGGCCCTCGGTGAGGACGTCTTTGCCTTCGTTGCGCGCCTGAATGATGGCTTCGACCGCGACGCGGTTGGCGGTCGCGCCGGCGGCGATGCCGTCCGGGTGGCCGATCGTGCCGCCGCCGAACTGCATGATCGTATCTTCTCCCAAGTAATTGAGCAGCTGCGGCAGTTGGCCGGCGTGAATGCCGCCCGAGGCCACCGGCATTACGCCCGGCATACTCAGCCAATCCTGGTCGAAGTAGATGCCGTGCAGCGGATTCTGCTCGACGTGGTCGAGCCGAAGCGTGTCGTAATAGCCGGCGATCATGTTGGGGTCGCCCTCGAGTTTCCCGACGACGGTGCCCGCGTGGACGTGGTCCACGCCCATCAAGCGCACCCACTTCGAGATGACGCGGAAGCTGATGCCGTGCGTCTTCTGGCGCGTGTACGTGCCGTGTCCGGCCCGGTGGAGGTGGAGCAGCACGCTGTTTTTGCGCGCCCACTTGGCCATGGACTGAATCGCGGTGTAGCCGATGGTGAGGTCGATCATGACGATGACCGAACCGATCTCTTTGGCGAACTCGGCGCGTTCGTACATCTCTTCCATGTCGCCCGCGGTCACGTTCATGTAGTGGCCCTTGATCTCGCCGGTCTCGGCCTGCGCGCGCTCGACGGCTTCCATGCAGTAGAGAAAGCGGTCGCGCCAGCGCATGAACGGCTGCGAATTGATGTTCTCGTCGTCCTTGACGAAGTCGAGGCCGCCGCGCAACGCCTCGTAGACGACGCGCCCGTAGTTGCGAGCGGAGAGTCCCAGCTTCGGCTTGGTCGTCGCGCCGATGAGCGGGCGCCCGAACTTGTTGAGCATCTCGCGTTCCATGACGATGCCGTGCGCCGGACCCTGGAACGTCTTGACGTAGACCTGCGGAATGCGCATGTCCTCGAGCCGCAGCGACACGAGCGCTTTGAAACCGAAGACGTTGCCGATGATGGACGACGTCAGATTCGCGATCGAGTTCTCTTCGAAGAGATCGATGTCGTACGCGATGTAGGCGATGTACTGGTTGCTGTTGGGAACGGGGTCCACGCGATAGCACTTGGCTTGGTAGTGCTCGTACGTCGTCAGGCGGTCGGTCCACACGACGGTCCAGGTGGCCGTCGAAGACTCGCCCGCGACCGCGGCCCCCGCTTCGATGGGGTCGACGCCCTCTTGAGGAACGAGCCGGAACGCGCACAGCACGTCGGTGTCTTTGGGCTGGTAGTCGGCGTCGTAATAGCCCATCTGCACGTACGGCAGTACGCCGGACGCCCATCGGTTCGACTTGCCGTTGCCCGTCGTTGGGGTCGTAGGGGTCATTAGGGAGAACCTCCGCTCAAACAGCACGATGGGACCGGTTACGGTCGCTTGACTCTCGTTCATTATACGCATAAGGACCGGGCAATCCGGTCCGCTCTAGTCGGCACGTCGGGGACTTTTTTCCGGCCGGCGCTCGCTATCGTGGCCCATCCGGGGGCGCCACGGCGCCCGTGTCGTATATCGGGCATTCCCGGCGGCGGCTCGCGGCTCCCGTGCATGGTCGCTCGACGGGGACGACGGCACCGCGTATAGTTTTTAGAAAAGGAGTTCGGTCTTTGCAAGCAACGATCTGGGCGTCGCTTCTGACCTGCGACGTCGGCCGCTTAGCCGATCAGGTCGCCGAGTTGGAAGCGTCGGGGTTCGTCGCCGGTCTGCACGTCGACGTGATGGACGGCCGCTTCGTGCCGAATCTCGCGTTCGGTCCGCAGTCCGTGGAAGCGCTGCGCTCGCGCACCAAACTGCCGATTGAGGTTCACCTAATGGTGGAAAGCCCCGCGCATTTGCTGCCGGTCTTCCACGCCGCCGGAGCCGGGCGCCTGATCGTCCATGCCGAGGCCTGCCCCCAACTGCACCGCGACCTGACATCGATCCGAAAACTCGGCGCGCAAGCCGGCGTCGCGCTCAATCCCGGGACGCCGGTGGACGCCGCCCGGTGCGTGCTGGAAGACTTGGATGAACTCTTGCTGATGGGCGTGAATCCCGGGTACGGCGGACAGGCGTTTATCGGCGCGGTGGAGCAAAAGATCGCCGACGCGCGCCGTATGATCGATCGTGCCGGCACGGGAACGCACATCAACGTCGATGGCGGCGTCAAAGCCGGCAACGCACAACGCCTGGCATCGCTCGGTGCCGATCGCTTAGTGGTCGGTTCCGCCTTATTTGAACCGCCTTCGATCGCCGGATGCGCGGCGATCTTTCACAACTTACTTTCACCCGACGCCCCGCACGAGGTCACCGCATGAGCGCACACGATCTAGCCGCCGTCGCCGACGCGATGGTCGCTCCCGGTAAAGGCATTCTCGCGATCGACGAGAGCAACAAGACGTGCAACAGCCGCTTCGAGAAGCTCGGCATCGCGCCCGANNGACGTCATGCGCGCCGCGGGCATCATCCCCGGCATCAAGGTCGACGCCGGAACCGTTCCGCTGCCGGGCTGCGACGGCGAACTCATCACCGAGGGACTCGACGGATTGCCGAAGCGCGTCGACGAGTACTACAAACTCGGCGCGCGCTT
>PMFP01000006.1:249-2865 GCA_003155175.1 Vulcanimicrobiota bacterium | reverse complement strand
CTTCGACAAGCTCAGGGTGACACTGGGGGATTGGCGGCGCGCGCTTTGCGTACGCCGGCCCGTTGCGCCGGCTTTCCGGAGAAGGGCTACTGCATGGCAACGGAACGGCCGGGAGGCCTATGGGTGATGAGGAGCGTGTGTAGCACGCACGGTCATCTTAAGCCCTGACGCGGACCAGCGGCGGGGTGCGCTATGCGCCCTTGAACATGAAGTAGAACATGCCGATGGCCGCGCCTCCCATGAGCGCGACGGCCGCCCAACCCCAGGCGCGCGCGGCAAGCGAGCTCGTCCACTTGCCCATGACTTTGCGGTCCGATGCCAACCATACGATCACCGCGATCAGGGGCACCGAGGCGACGCCGTTGAGTACCGCCGACCAGAACAAGGCTTTGATGGGATCGATTCGGAGGAGATCCATCACCACGCCGATCACCATGCCCGCGGCAATCACCGCGTAAAATTCGGGCGCGCGTCGTGTCGTTTCGTTTAAACCTTCGCGAAACTTGAAGGTCTGCGCGGCCACGTACGCCGACGAGCTGGCGATCACGGGCACGGCCAGCACGCCGGTTCCGACCATGCCGAGGGTAAACAACAGCGCGGCAAAATTTCCGGCAAGCGGGCGTAGAGCTTCGGCAGCTTGTTGGGCGGTGGCGATGTCGTGCTTACCATGGAGCGTCGCCGCCGTCGTCACGATAATGAAAAATGCGACCAGATTTGAGAAAATCATCCCCGTATTGACGTCGGCATGCAAGTCCTTTACCGACTGCGCGTCCGTTCCGCGGCGCGCGGCTATCGTCGTCTGCCCTAACTGTTTTTCATCCTCAATCATCAAGGCCGACTGCCAAAAGAAGAGATACGGAGTTATCGTGGTTCCCAAAACGCCAACCATCGTCGAGAGCCACATGGCGTTGAACTGCACGTGAGGTATGATGAACTGCAGCAGCACGTGGGCCCAGGGCGGATGAACGATAAAGGCCGTGATGATGTAGGCGAACAGCGACAACGTAAGCCACTTGAAGAAACGCGCTATCACGGCATACGGCAGCCACACTTGAGCCGCCAACAACCCGACGCCGAAGAACACCACCATGGCGTTTACGGGGATCGGGACGACAAGATGCACCGAAGCCGCCATGCCCGCTATATCGGCACCGACGTTAAACGTGTTGGCCACGATGACGACGACGGCTAAGCCATACGCTAGCGAAACCGGCAAACGCTTTCTCATCTGCGCGGCCAAGCCTTCGCCCGTCACCGATGCGATCCGGGCGGACATACCTTGGATTACCGCCATCATCGGCGTCGATATAAGCGTCAACCATAACATCGAGTATCCGGTCGTGGCGCCGGCGACCGAATACGTCGAAATCCCGGAAGGGTCGTCGTCCGCGGCCCCGGTGATGAGACCGGGCCCGAGGATTCCGAAAAAGTACCGAAGTCTCTCCAGGGGCGACTGCGGCTTCTTCATGGGGACTTCATTACGAAGTCATCCGTTCCGTTGGGGTGTCGCGCTTGATATCGGTGACGGGCTAGAGGACGGCGCGGGCGCCGTCACCGGTGTCGGCGATGGCGACGGCGATAGCGACGGGGTTGCCGGGACGCATGGCGCGCTGATGACTTGGACGTTGATCTTCTTTTGCGCGGACGCGGTCGGCAATTTGGGGGCTGGGGTCGGCGTCGCTCCGGGCGCCGGCAGACACGGACCTCCGGCGATGAGGACGTGCTTGGTGAAACCCTTGGCCAAATCGGCCTTCGTGGTCTTTCCAAAGTACGTCGCCGGATACTGGTCGCGCAGCTGGATCAGATAGTTTCCCGCCTTGTCCTGTGCCTGCGTCGTCCAGATTTTGAGATAGACTTGCGCGAGCAGGAACGTCGTGCGCGGAATCTGCGAGTCTTTTGGGTATTTGCTCTTCCAATCGAGAAACGCGCTCTCCGCCAGCGCGACTTTGTTGATAATGTCCGGATCGACGGTGTACGGGCCGGCGTGCGCTCTTGCGTCGGTGAGGGTGTTGTTGATCGCGATGTAGCTAAGCTTCAACCTTCCGAAGTACTGATCGGCGGGAGCCTGAGTCGAGGCCGCATGACTTTCGGTCATCGTCACGGCGAGCGTGAAAATCACGGACCAGGCTATGCGGTGAATCGGATTGGCGCGCATTGGTAGACCGGTCCCCTTCTTAGCCGGACCTTCCGGCGTTCCGATGGTCTTGGCCTGCGGTCGCTTCGTTCCGCCCTTCGACAGGCTCCGTCCTTCNNGCGGCGCCGTGGCTTGCAGCGTGATTTGACTTTTCTTATTTGGTCTTAAGATGGAGAGGAATTTCGCGTCGTCGAATCCGATTGTCGAATGGCCGGGATGGCGAAGACGTCGTTGGTCCTTGGCATCCGATAGCGCATTTTGACGTATAACGCTGCAGTGCAAGAAAGGTGAACATGAGCACCAGTTCGAGCGGCGGGGGCGGGGCTTCCGCGGAGCAGACGACCGGAGTTCCCGGGTCGGCGAGCGCGACCACGACTATTGATGGCAAGCAGATTCCGCCGCCGCTGCAAAAATTCGGGGGGACGATCGCGCGGAACGCTGCGGAGTCCAAGCCGTATTGGCCGGCGCGCGTGGTGCCGCCG
>PMFP01000006.1:0-181 GCA_003155175.1 Vulcanimicrobiota bacterium | reverse complement strand
CGCCGACGCGCGCGGCGCTCATTACCGGGCGCAATCATCATAGCGTTGGCTTCGGCGTGATCTCTGAGCAGTCCACGGGATATCCGGGCTACAATAGCTTCATCGAGCGCAACACGGCGACGATCGGCCGCATTCTCAAAGACAACGGCTATCGCACGTCGTGGTTCGGCAAGGATCACAA
>PMFP01000005.1:645-3971 GCA_003155175.1 Vulcanimicrobiota bacterium | reverse complement strand
ATGATCGGCGACGACTTCTAGATCACCTCGCGGACGCGTCCCGTGCGACGTCGCCGCCTAGGGAGATCCGAAGGGAATCGCGGTCGCGATGGTCGGTGACTGCGACTCGAGCGTCACGGTGAGGTCCCGCTTCTTGAACCAGGCTTGGTGCACGATCATGGTTTTCGGATCGAACCAAATCGTAAAGTCTGCGGATCGAATCGTCCCATCGCTCGGCCAGCGTTCGTTCGTGTCTGCGCCCGGCGGTCCGTTGACGACTTGGGCCCTTTGGACCAGGTCGGGGAACGCTTCCGAGAGTGCGAAGACCTCTGTTTCGCCGCGCAAGGCGAGCGTCGCCGGAACCGACATCGTGCCGGCCATGAACGGCGGTTCGAAGATCGTGTAGTAGAGCACGCGTCGTTCCCCCGCCGGGATGCTCCAGAGTGGCCAGGAGTCACCCGCTGGAATGCCGTCGACGACGTCGAAGCTCCCGTCCGGGAACGGGAGCTCGGTCGCCGAGGCGATTGGAGCTGGCCCGTACTTCTCATTCCAATGGCCTGCGCTCGGCAGCGGCACGCCCGCGTACGTCACATCCCACGGTCTCGGCAGCAAATCGGCGTAAGCTAGGCCGCCGTGCAAGCGGATCGCTACGTTTCCGTACGAGCCGCTCTCGAGGACGTCAAAGCGGTTCTCGACCGGGCGGCGCTCGATGACGACTTTGGTGCCGCCAACGCGCTTTGAATTGCGGTAGAATCCGTACTCGTAGGTTCCGTCGGGCGGGAACGGCGGCGGCGAGAGCGTGGGCGCCGGGGACATCGTCGGATAGGGATTCGGCGATGCAGCCACGGTTAGTGCGGCAAGAATCAAGGCGATCACTTCAAACATCTTCGCGTCGATTGACGTAAATCATGGCCCGAGCAACGCACGGCCCGCGATCGGCGCATACACCGGTACGCAAAACGAAAGCCCCCGCGACTGCGGGGGCTTCTTCCACTTGGTGCACCGCGAAGGACTCGAACCTTCAACCAATTGATTAAGAGTCAACTGCTCTACCATTGAGCTAGCGGTGCTGAAGACGTGCGCCCTCCGGGACTCGAACCCGGGACCAACGGATTAAAAGTCCGCTGCTCTACCGACTGAGCTAAAGGCGCTCGAGCGACTGCCACAGTGTACCCTCGCCAAACGCCGTTTGCAAGAGGCAAAATCTCTGGGGTGACTGAGGGGACTCGAACCCCCGGCCTCCTGAGTCACAGTCAGGCGCTCTAACCAACTGAGCTACAATCACCACGTCGAGCTGCTGCCCGAAAAACCGGCCGGGTCGATTCGCGCCCGGAGGGACTCGAACCCCCATCTTCGAGTTTAGAAGACTCGTGCCTTATCCCGTTAGACCACGGGCGCTCGTGAACCGCGGGCCTGCCCTAGGATATCACGCCGCGCAAGGGTCCGATGGTCGGGACGACAGGATTTGAACCTGCGACTTCTGCGTCCCAAACGCAGCGCTCTACCAAGCTGAGCTACGTCCCGATGCGAAGCCTATTTCGAAAAACGGGGCGGCGTGCCCCCCGTTCGCCCAAGGATCGCGTTACTAGAATAGCAGGCTGTGGAAGCCGACGTAGCGCGACCGGTCGCCGTCGTCGCGGCGGTCGGCGACAAAGGTCAGCGTTTCCTCGGCGCGCAGTCCGGCGCGCAGCGCCAGATTTAAGACCCGCACGTTGGCGCCGCTGACCAGCGCGGTGCACCACGAAGCCCCGAACCGCTGGACGAGCGCGACGAGCGAGAACGCCAGCAGCGAGACTTGATAGCCCGCCGATGCGGCCGCCATCGGGCCGATCCGGCCGTCGGGCCAGACGTACGCATATCCCACGCACTCGCCGCTCAAAAAGAAGACGCTGCCTTGGCCGCCGTAACGGCGGAAGTCCGCGTGGTCCTGCGCGCGCGCCGTCCCGATGGTCTCGCCGTCGAGCGCATCGATCGCCGACGCATGTGCCGCCGGATCGAGTTCGGCCACGTCGAACCGCGAGCCGCCGGACGCCGCCATTGCCAGCAGATCGTCTTCACGTGGAATCGTGCCGGCGACGCGCACGATCGACTCGAACGATCCCATGCCCCGTCGCGCGGCGAACGCAGCCGTTGCCGGATCGCCCGCGACGACGATGGCGCGCCGCGAGAGCTCGGCCGACTCTTCCGTTGCCGCGGTGAGCAGCGCGCCTCCGAGGCCCGCGTTGCGTTGCGACGGGTGCACGAAGAGCTCGCTCAACGTCAACGTTTCGCCGCAGGCGTGCGCGAACGCGATGCCGACCGGCTCGCCTTCGTCCGTCGCCACCCATGCGCCGCCCGCCGAACGTTCCGCCAGCGCGCGGTAGAGCGCGCGGCTCGATGAGTCGCGGTAGCGCCGAGCGGCAAACGCCGCGACCTCGTCGTCGTCCGCCCGGCGGATGTGCGGTTCAGACATGTTGACCGCGCAGCCGCGCCAGCAGCGCGTCTGCGGCGCGACGGCGNNGGTTCACGAAAATCGGATCGTAGCCGAAGCCGCGCTCGCCGCGCGGAGCATCCGCGATGCGCCCGGCGACCGTTCCCGTCGCCAACGTCTCGACGCCGTCCGGATCGCAGAACGCCATCACGCAGACGAAGCGCGCGCCCCGCCGTTCCGGCGGAAGGCCCCGGATATCGGAGAGCATCGCGTCGAGCCGCTCCGGCCACGGCGTNNCGCACTTTGAGCAGCGCGTTGGCGGCATAACTTTCCTCGCCTTCCGCGACGTCCTCGTACGCCGCGTACGTCTCGAGATCGAGGTCCGAACCGGCAAACAGCGCGCGCAGCTCCGGCAGCTTGCCGGCGCTCTTGGTCGCGACGTAGGTTTTCACAAGGTCTAGTCTTCGAGCTTGAGGACGGCCATGAAGGCCTCTTGCGGAAGCTCGACCCGGCCGACACGCTTCATGCGCTCCTTGCCGACCTTCTGCTTCTCCAACAGCTTGCGCTTGCGGGAGATGTCGCCGCCGTAACATTTGGCGAGCACGTTCTTGCGAATCGCGTTGACCGTCTCGCGCGCGACGATCTTCCCGCCGATCGAGGCCTGAATCGGCACTTCGAACATTTGGCGAGGAATGAGCTCCCGCAGCTTTTCGGCGAGCGCGCGGCCGCGCTGCGGCGCCTTCTCGCGCGCCACGATGAACGAGAGGGCGTCCACGGGCTCGCCGTTCAGGAGAATCTCCAGTTTAACCAGGTCGCCTTCGCGGTAGCCGATCATCTCGTAGTCCAGCGACGCGTAGCCTTTCGTGCGCGACTTGAGCTGATCGAAGAAGTCCACGATCACTTCGATGAGCGGCATCTCGTACGTGAGGATGACGCG
>PMFP01000005.1:398-539 GCA_003155175.1 Vulcanimicrobiota bacterium | reverse complement strand
GCGGAAGCCGAAGCCGAGCGCGACCGACGTCTCGGGTTCGTACACGAGTGCCGCGTCGTTGAGTTTGAGTTTTTCGAGAGCGTCGCGCAGGTCGCCGTATTCGTCGCCCTCGTTGGGATAGAGGCCGCAGTAGACCATGGG
>PMFP01000005.1:0-356 GCA_003155175.1 Vulcanimicrobiota bacterium | reverse complement strand
ACCGCGCGCATCTCCGGGCCGAAGACGCCGACTTCCGTGCATTCGAAGACGCGCTGGTGCGCCATGGACATGAACTTCGTGCCCGGCTGCAACTCGCCGTCCACGATGCGAACGTAATTGACGACGCCCCGATACGGATCGAACTGCGCGTTGAACACCAGCGCCCGGAGGTGGTCCCGGTGGCCTTGAGGCGGCGGAATGCGCTCCACGATGGCTTCCAGGATTTCGGCGACGCCGATGCCGTTCTTGGCGCTGGCGAGAATGCACTCGCTCTTCTCCATGATGAGCAGCTCTTCGACTTCGTCCATCACGCGCTCGGGGTCGGCGGCGGGCAAGTCGATCTTGTTGATGACCGG
>PMFP01000123.1:2327-19875 GCA_003155175.1 Vulcanimicrobiota bacterium | reverse complement strand
TCGTCGCCGACGACATCCGGCATGTACGTCATCGCCAGCGCTTCACGCTACGGGACTTTTCTCCGTGCCGCTCCACTCCGGCGTGCGTTCTTGTTTCGCTTGCGCAAGTGCCACCCGCACGCCCTCAGCGTCGTGGTCCGTTCCGTATACCGGTGAGCCGGGCTGCTGACGCCACGATTCATCGATCGTCCCGGCATCCACCGCATCGAACCCGATCTCGTCGATCAATCCCATGACCACGGCTTTGGCTTTGGCATCGTCGCCCGCTACGGGTAATCCGATGCGCCCCGGAGTTCCCTTCGACTTGCCCTTCTCGAGCAGATGCTGCGCGTAGATATTGTTGAACGCTTTGACTACGGGATGCCCCAGCTGCTCGGAAACCCAGCGGCTCTCCGTCATGCCCGCCTCGATGGCTTCGATTCGTCCGTCGCGTTGCTGCGGATAGTAGTTGCCCGTGTCGACGACGATCGTATCCTCATCGAAGATACCTTTGGGCAGATCGATCACGTGCATCTCCGGAATCGTCACCACGACGAGATCCTTGCCCCGGGCGGCTTCCTCTACCGTCACCGCCGAGGCGCCGGTCTCTCTCGCGAGATCGACGAGCGTCTCCGGTCCGCGCGAATTTGCGACCGAAACGTTGTGTCCGACGGCTCGAAAGCGGTGCGTGAGCGCGCTGCCGATGTGTCCTGCCCCGATAATGCCGATCTTCATAATGTGCTCCTTAGTATGCCCCTAGACCGGCGCGGTCGCTCCATAGTTGCGCTAACGCGGGCCGTGACCGCGTTCATTCTCCGTCGTANNGAGTCGGGATAGAAGCATGCCTCGAGCTCGACGGCATCTTCTTCAATCCCTACGAGAAGCACTAGGCACGGCTCGTTGGATTCGTTGAAGACCTGGTGCGCGCCAGATTCTCCGGTCGGAAAGGCGATGAAGTCGCCCGGACGGCACGCGAAGCTCCCGCGCAGCGTGCGAATCGACGGACGGCCCTCGATCACATAAAAGAACTCCTCCGCGCGCACGTGCCAATGCAGCGGGCAATAGGCTTTGCCGGGCGGAATTCGCGCGACGCGATAACCGAGATTCCGAGCGCCGACCGGCAGTCCAACTTCGCCATCCTGGCACGCATATTTTTCGGGCCGCACGATCGCATACTCGATCTCATCGAGATTGATGCGATGGATATCCGCGGAGCCCTCACGTTCCATCAGCCTGCCGATCGCCGCGTCGGCGTTGCCGAACAGTGGCTGGCCGTCACACAGAAGCAGCGTCTCGAGTTGAAGCGCCCACAGCCGGCGCAGGTCGCGGACGAAGGCTTCGCGATTTTCGAGTTTCTCGGCGGGAACCAATGCGAGCGCTCCGGCGGGGGCGCCGATCAGCGCATCGCCGACGAGCGCGGCCTTAGCGTCCGGCAGGTGTATCGCGATTTCGCCAGGTGTCTTTCCGTGCCGGAGCGCGATGGCGAACGCTCCCGAAAAGATTTCGTCTCCGTGAGTGAACGTTGCGTCCACCGTCATGTCGAACAGCCGCGCCTCGTCGGTGCTCGCGAGCACGCGCGCCCCGAAGCGCTCGCGCAGTTGCTGCGCGCCGCGGGCGTGATCCCGATTGGTGAGCACGATGGTGTGGACGCCGCCAAGCTGCGCGATCTCGTCGAGGCTCGAATCCTCGAGCGCAAGGGGATCGACGGCGACGCAACCGCCGTCGCGCTCGAAGAGGTAACTGTTAAACGCCATGCCTCGATCGGGTTGCCACGCGGACCACATCCACGCACCCGGAATCGCCAATCGCGCGATCATGCGTTGCCGATTCGCCCGGCCAGGTACGCGACTCCTGGATGCTACGCGGCTGCCCCGCCCTGCACGGATCTACATGGGTGGTGCCTGCGTTCCGACATTTTGTGACAAAAGGGCCCCGAAGCATTACCACCCCCAACCTACGTGTCATCCTAGCTTGTCGAAGGACGCGCTCAACGAAGCGCAGCCGGGATATCTGCAGCCGCGTCGGCGAATAGGTCAGCCAACGCCCGCCCAGCCCCGGAGGACCGATGCGTCTCGTTTCAGGCTTTTTCATTCGTGCAGGTCGCGCTGCGATCGCGGCAATCGCCGCCTGCACCTCCCTTGCGGCGTGCAGCAATGCGTCGGCCATTCCATCGTCAACGGTCCAAGTCAACGGGGCCGCGGTCGATTCCGCGGTCGCTCCCTATATCGGAACGCAGACGCCCGGGCTCTCGGTCGCGATCGGATACCACGGCCGGATCATCTTCGCGAAGGGATATGGGAAGGCGGATCTGGCCAGCGCAGTCCCGATGACGGCGCAGACGCGGCTCGGCGTCGGATCGCTCGAAAAGCAGATGACGTCGGCCGCGATCCTGACCCTCGCGCGCGACCAGAAGCTCTCGATCGACGACAAGGTCAACGTCCTGTTGCCGCAATACCTCTACGGCGGCCAGATGACGTTGCGGCAGATGAGCGCGATGAGCAGCGGCCTGCAGGGCGCCTCACACGACGGCGACGCGCTCTACGGAATCGTCGGCGCCTTCACCGGCAACAGCACCGTCGCGCAGGTCTATGCAAACTTGAACGCGCACGCGCCGCTCCCGGCCGACACGGCCTGGGACTACGCCAACATCGGGTACTGGCTGCTCGGGCGCACCATCGAGGCGGCCACGAAGCAAACGTACGCCGCCGCGATGGAGCAGCGCGTCTTCGCCCCGCTCGGCATGACGACCGCGTACATTCGCGGCACGCAGCCGGACGTGAACTTCGCCACCGGCTATGCGTATTTTTCCGACCACACGTTTCACGCGTGCCCCGAGCTCAACTTCTCAACGTCCGACGCCGCCGGTATGGGCGCCATGACCGCGAGCGACGTGATCCTCTGGGACGAGGGCGTGCGCGCGCAGCGCCTCGTGCAGGGCGCGCTCGCCAAGGCGATGTTTACCCCCAACGGTTTACCGCTTCCAAGTAGCGTCGGGCTCCCGGGCGACAGTTACGCGATGGGCTGGAACGTGCGGAACGATCCGGTCTTCGGGTACGGCGTCTACGATCACGAAGGCAATACCACGATCTTCACGAGCAGCAACGTCCTCTTCCCCGACGGAAGCGACGTGGTCTTGCTCGGCAACGCGCAGTACAGCAAGTTCGCAACCGACCGGTACACGATCTCGTACGAAATCCACAACGCCGTCGCCGGTCTTCCGAAGGTCAAGCCGTTCACCATTACGGCCCCGGACGCCGGCATCANNACCGCGTGTTCGTGTCGGTCCACGTCGGGACGCCGGTCGCCCGTATGGTGGTGGACACCGGAGGGTCCGACGCGCTCGACACGGCCTTTGCCAAGGCCAATGGGATTAGCGCAAAGTTCGCGGGAAGCGCGACCGGTGCCGGCGAGACTCGCGTTGCGATGGGAAAAGCGCAAGTCCGGTTCACGCTCGACGGCGTCACGACGCCGCTGCGAACCGTAGACGTCATGGACCTGAGCCCGATTGCAAACGCTCTAAAACTCAACCCATTCGACGGCATCATCGGCTACGAAGAACTGCGCGACGGCGTGACGACGATTGACTACGAGACCTCCACGATTCGATTCAACGACCGCTGGCCGGCGGGATCAACGTCCATCCCGTTCACGCTCTACGGAACGATCCCGCTGATCCACGCGACTATCGACGGCGTCGAAGGACGATTCTTAATCGACACCGGCGACCGCTCCGCCGTAACGCTCTACGAGACCTTCGCGCGCAAGCACGGCTTCTTCGCACGGCCGGATTTGCAAAATCACGTTATTACCGGGTGGGGACTGGGCGGCCCGATCCATTCCGCACTCTTTCGCGCGTCCTCGATGCGCGTCGGCACGCACGAGGTCCGCGGCGTCGTCGCGCGGATTTCACTGCAGAAGTCGGGCGCGTTTGCGGTAACCGACGTAGACGGCAGCATCGGAGGCGCGTTGCTCAAGCACTTCGCGGTGTCGTTCGACTACGTTCACGGCCGCATCGCCCTGCGAGACGTACCCGTCGCCTCGGAGTCGTGCGAGGATGCGCGCGCGCCGCTGAGCCAGGAATGTCAGTACGAACGCCACGCCGCCTCCCCGTGATTGAATGAGCGCTGCGCGCACGGTTATCCTGATCGCCGGCATCTTCGTGTCCGGCATCGCGATACAAACGCGTGCTGCAAATCCGCTCTCGCTGCCTGCCCCATCGGGCCCCGCAGCTGACGGAAGACCTCGTCAGCCACGGCTTCGTTGTGGTTACCGTTGACCATCCGTACGACGGAGCGGCCGTCGAGTTTCCGAACGGCGCGATCGTGAAGTCGACGCCCCTCGCCGTACCCGGAAATGACAAGGTCCTCACGTACGAAACCTGGTACGCGATGGTCAAACCGCTCCTGCGCGTCAGAGTCGCCGACGTCCGCTTCGTCCTCGACGAATTGGCGATCATAGACGCGGGGAAGAATCCCGACGCCGATGGGCGCCAACTGCCGCACAACCTCGCCGGAACGCTCGATCTCAAGCGCATCGGCATGTTCGGCCATTCGCTCGGCGGCGCCACAATGGCACAAGTCATGCGCGCCGATTCCAGAATCCGCGCGGGCCTCTCGCTCGACGGTCCGTTCTTCGAGCGATGGCTGCCGTGATTCCCATCATAGAAACGGATCGCTTGCGATTGCGCGGGCACCGCGTCGAAGATCTCGACGCCTGCATCGCCATGTGGTCCGATACTGAGGTAGTCCGTTTCATCGGCGGCAAGCCGTCCACGCCGCAGCAGACCTGGATGCGCCTGTTGGCATATGCGGGACACTGGTCGCTCCTGGGCTTCGGCTATTGGGCGATCGAAGATCGGCAGACCGGTGCGTTCGTGGGCGACGTCGGGTTTGCCGACTTCAAGCGCGACGTCGCGCCCTCCATGCGAGGCGTTCCCGAAATCGGCTGGGCGTTGGCAACGCCTTTTCACGGCCGCGGATACGGAACGCAAGCCGTGCGTGCGGCATTGCGCTGGGGCGACGAGAACCTGCCGAGCGCGCGCACCGTTTGTCTGATCGACGCCGAGAACGCCCCCTCCATCCGCGTCGCCGAGAAGTGTGGCTATCGCGCGTTCGATCGAACGGCGTACGACGGACGGACCACGCTATTCTTTTCGAGAGGCGACGCTCCGGGTAGTGAGACGGCTGGAAGCAGGAACAAGGACTAAGAAAAAACGCCAACCGAACCGACACCAGGGGGCAGATATGTATGTACCCCTCAAGACTCTAGTCGCCAAGATCGGCAAACCGAAACTGCAGACGATGCGAGGCCTGACGTGGGAATGCGGCTGCGAGGCGAGACCCCAGAAAAAGCAGGGTGACATACACCTGTGGTTTCCGTGCGCCGACCATGCCGGCGCTCGATCCTCGACGATGAGCGAGCCCATCGCCGCTCCCCCGCCGAAACGCCGGCGATTATTCTAAGAGTGGACAGGCGGCGACTTCGGTTAACCCGACAGGTTAAGCGCCCGCTTAGGAGCTTTTCCTAAGGCGCGACCAGTGGCCCGACGAAGTTCTGGACCTGCGGATCGCATTCGAGTTGGATGTGATCGTCGTTGAGGAACGTGATCTCGTTCGTCTTGGTTTTGAACGCTTGGGTCGCACTCTTCTGCTCGACGATCCCGTCGTTGATGCCGTCGCCGTAAAGATATAGATATAAGAGGTAGACGGCGTCGTTCTCCTTCTCCTGAGGAAGCGGCGAACCGCCGGCCGCCTGCACGAACGGCGGCAGCGACAGCGCCGAAAGTCCGGTATCGATCGCCTTGAGCTGCGGACTGTTGCTGGCCATGGCGTTGATCATGCCGCTCTTATAGGCCTTATACACCTCCGACGGGTATGCGATCCATACGCCGAGCATGAGCAGGTCGCGCAAGTAGCCCGGGTCCGCTTGGGGTGCGCCGTTTAACGGCAACGGCCCCCCGAGCAGCACGACGTGGCCGACCGTCTTCTTCACCTGCGGGAGCGCCGCCAGCGTCACGACCGTGCCGTACGAATGCGCTTCGAGGTCAACGTTCGAGAGCGGCAACGAGTTGACGAAATTTGAAACGAACGGCGCCTCGGTCGCGGGCGGTTGCGTCCAGTCGTAGTCGATCCCGACCGCCTGCTGGTAACCGCCGGCGTTGATGATCGCCTGCTCGCACGGAAACGCGCTCTCGACCGACGAGAAGATCCCGTGTACCATCACGACGGTTCGCTTCGTCGGATCGACCGTGAACGGCTCGGGCTGCCATTTTCCCGTCGCCGAGTTCCAGAGTTTAGGCCCCAGCGGATAGCTGGTGACGCCGCTTCCGTCGCGAGCGACGTAGAACTTCGCCGAGACCGCTCCGTTGAGTTGCGACGCCAGGACGGTCGCCGTCACCTGGCCCTTGGCGGCGTCGAACGTCGCGTCGGCGCTGATGCGCTCGATTTTCCCGGACGACGTCGTGATCTCCAGAACCGGCGCCTGCGCGGCCAAGATCGCCGCCGCATCCGCCGCGGAGTACGTGAATGTCAGCGTGACCTTCGGCGCGTTCTGCGTCGCGCCGAGATTCGTCCCGGCAGCGCTTCCGAACGTGAGCGTCATGGTGCCCGGCGCCGGCGACCATCCCCGCTGCGGCGACCCCGGCGTCTCGCTTGCATCGGACGAAAGCGTGACCTTCACGCTTCCGAGCAAAGCGTTGGCGGGAAACGCCACGGCGTCGCCGTTCGGAAGGCTCAGCGTCGCGCCTCGCGCCCCCGTGACCGGCGTCGAGACGACGTTCAGCAACGGCGGATTCGAAACGGACGACGACGCGCAACCCGAAACCAGAAGGATGCCGGCCAGTGATAAAGCGGCGAATCTCATGTGCCCGAACTTCTCCGGCCGGCGCGTTTTCCCCATAGCCCGCTCCGCCGGCCTCAATGAGCGGAAATGTCCCCCGAGAAAAAAGGCGAATCATCGCCGGTACGCGTCCAGCTTCACGAATGAGATAGGGGTCACGACTGTGTTGAGCACTAGGATTGCCACGACCACCTCCCTCGCGCTTGCGCCGACAGCGGCCGCCGGCGCGTCTGCCGCGTAACGGGCAAGACCTCCACACCGGGTTCGGCGTACGCGAGAACCAGGGCGGCCGTTCAACCTTGTCGTTCGACTACCGTATCGTCGGCACGCCGCGCGCAGCCGCGCTCCCAAGCCCCGTGCGGGTTCAGTTGCCCGCGAGACCCGCGATCCGCAGTCTGCAAGCGGTGCAACGCTAACGCCGGCCGGTGATCCGCCGGGTCACGAATCCACCCGTTCCGGCCGTTCGCGCAGAAGCCTCGCCGTGAGTCGTTTCGCCACGATGCTTCTGGCCGCCGCGCTCGTGACGCCGGCGCTCGCCAGGGCCTCCCCTTGCCAACTATCAGGTTCACGCGGGATACAACGTGCCCGCCGGACAGTGGCTCGCGCTGGACTGGGGATACTACGCCGGCGGCGCGACGACCGCCGGTGCGGGCAAAGCAATCAATCCGCTCTCAAATTCGCGCTACGGTCTCACGTTCTCGCAACCGCTGGGGGCCGGGCTCTCCGCAAAGCTTTCGTGGTCGAACTGGCTAAGCGGCCAATACGGTCAGAAATTTTCAACCATCGGCGCCGCGCTGCAATATCGCTGGTTCAATCGCATTTAGCGAAGCGCTATTTTGCCGCGATGCCCTCTTCGCGATCCTGACGGTTGAGGTTCTCCGCTTTATCCGTCACGAGCCACGCGTTTGCCGCTTCGATGCCGGGCGCCGGCACCGTCTTTTGCGCCCATGCGAGAATCGCGTCGTCGTCTCGGTGCGTTGCGATCGCACGATCGAAATCTTGCGCCGTGATCCCCCACCGCTCGAAGACGCCCTTGTCCATCGGGCACGGATAGATGTAATCGAAGATCGTTCCGTCGGCGGACGCGCGCGCTTTGTCGAACGCGCGAGCGAGCCACAGAAACGCACCCATCCGCAAACGGCCGGGGCGCGGGAAGGTCTTTCCATCTCGGAAATCGGTCGGCATGACGTCTCCTGTCGCGAGTGAGTGCCGGAATCCCGTGAACTGGCCGGCCTGATTTCGGCGCCTCGGCCTCACGCCCTCCGCGCCGGCGACGCCCGTCACGGGTCCTAGCGGCGGCGCGTTAAAGTACCCGAACGTGGGCTTCTTCGAGCGACCCGATCCCCGGGTGTTGCAGAGCGCCGACCCCACGCCGGCGGCGGCCGTCATCGGTGCGCTCAAACGCGACGCCATCGCGCTGGCCATCTGCGTGCTCGTCGTCGCCGGCACGTACGCCGTGACCGTTGCGGTCGCGCTGCACGGCGCGGCCAAGACGCAAGGAACGATCGTCGTCACCGGGCTCGACGCACCGGTGAAGATCGTGCGCGACGGGCGCGACATCCCCCACATCGTTGCGCGCAGCGATCGAGATATGTATTTCGCCGAAGGCTACGTGCAAGGCTCGGATCGCTTGTTCCAACTCGACCTCACGCGGCGTTACGCGTACGGGCGTCTCTCCGAAGTCTTCGGCGAAAAGACGCTCCCGCTCGACGAGGCGCAACGAGCGGTCGACATCGAGGCCATCGCCGAGCGCCAGTTGCGTGCGCTCGCCCCCCGGGACCTCGCCGCGCTCGTCGCATTTAGCGCCGGCATCAACGCGGCCCAGGCCACGCAGCCGCTCCCGGTCGAGTTTCACATGCTGCTCTTCCACCCCGCGCCCTGGACGCCGAAGGATTCGCTCGCCGTCTCCATCGTCGCCTCGCTCGACCTCGCCGACTCCTGGCACGACGTCTTCGCCCGCGATGCGGTCTGGCGAGAAGACGGGCCGCGCTGCTTCAACGCGGCGCTCCCACTCTCGGACGCCCGCTACGACGTCACGGTTGACGGCAAACGTGCCGCTTCCGTAAAGCCGTCACACGCGTCCGATTGCCCGGACGCGGAGGCGGCCGCCCGCCGGCCGGATCGCGCGATCGGAAGCAATGCGTGGGCTGCCGGCGGCGCGCGAACGCGCGACGGGAAGGCGCTCGTCGCCAACGATCCGCACCTCGATCTCACGATTCCGGGCATCTGGTACGTCGTGGACGTCAGCTCGCCGCACCAGCACGCTGCCGGCGCAACGATTCCGGGGATCCCCGGCGTGCTGCTCGGCCACAACGAGAATCTGGCTTGGGCTTCCACGAACGGGGAGATGGCGACGACGAGCGTCTTCGAAGCCGGCCACCTGAAACGCGGCTCGTGGGAGACCGAACGCTTCCGCGTCCGCTTCGCGCGCGATGCCTACGTGCGCTACTACCGCACCGTGCGCGAGTTCTCGGTACAAGACGAAAACAGCCGCTCGGAGATTGCGCTGGTGCGGTGGCCGGTTTACGCGGAAACGCATTCCACCATCGCAACGGCGCTTGCGCTCGATCGCGCGCGCGACGTGCGCCAAGCACTGCGAATTCTCGCCGGCTATCGCGGGTCGCCGCAAAACTTCATCCTCGCGGACCGTAGCGGCGCCGTCGCCTATCACGTCGCGGGCTTGGTCCCGGACGATCCGGCCTGGGGCCGATACGTTCACCCAGCCGCAGACCTGCGCGAGACCTTTGCGCCGATTCCGTTCGCCCGGCTTCCGAGCCGGCCGCCCGCGCACGACGCGATTCTCGTCTCGGCCAACAACAAAGCCTACGGGCCGACGTATCCCTATCGCCTCTCCGCGCGGTTCGAGGCGCCCTATCGCGCCTATCGCATCGCGCAGCTGCTGCGTGCGCGCCCGCGCTACGACGAAGCATATTTTGCGAGCATGCAGCTCGACACGTTCTCACCGATCGACGCCGAAATCGCGCGCGACGTCGTCCGCTTCACACGCTCGCACCCCGACCGGTGGCTGAAGACGGACGCGCTGGCGATGCTGGCCCGATGGAACGGCCGCTACGACGCCGATTCGCAAGGGGCCGCGCTGGAGCATGCGCTTCGAGTATCCGTCTTAGAGAACGGTACCGATCTGAGCGCGCGCCTTACCGAACTGCGCGGCGAGTCTCTCGACGGGCGAGGCGTCGAAGCCGACCTCGACGGCGTTCTTTACAATCTTGACGAGCGACCCCGCTGGTGCGACGCCGGCGGCACGCGCATCGAACATCCACTCGCGCCGATGAACTTTGCGTTCTTGAACGGAGCGTGGCTGCCGGGGTCGGGCGACGAGTACACCGTGCATCTGCAAGAACCCGGATTCGCGCAGGGTTTCCGCGCTGTCTGGGACGTCGGAAACTGGGAGCGCGGCGGCATCGCGATTCCAAGCGGCGAATCGGGCGAGCCGGGATCCGGTCATTACACGGATCTCACGCGGGCCTGGATTTCAGGAACGCTGCAACCGCTGCCCTTCGGCGCCGTGGCCGTTCGCGCGTCCGCAACGCAAACGCTCGCGCTTCGCCCGCGCTGACGGTCTAGTGCTGAGAGTACAAAGCTTTGCCGGGCGTGGGATGCTTCGGATTGACCCACTTGCTGCCGTCGGCGTACGTGATGCGAAGCGCGACGCATTTCGGCAAGCCCAGGCGAATGGGGAAAATGTACTGGCTCACGCCGAACTTGTGCTTGATCGTCGCGCCGTGCGTGAACGTGCCGGTATCGCGAACCTCGGCGAGCAAAATGTTGTCCGCCATCAAACCGAACTCGATCACTTTCATCGTCTTGTTCGAAATGTTCTGGTACTCGATCGCGAGCGACCCGGCATTGTTCGAAACGCTCGGCTGGTAGTACTGAGTGTTGTACATGTCGTTCCAGGTTCCGCCGGTGTATGCGCTCGTCATGAACGGCTGATAGTTCACGTGTGGTGCCCCTGGGCCGGCCGCATCGCAAACGTCAATTTTGACCAGCGATGGACCAAGCGGCACTCCCGGAATGGGCGTCGCCGGCGGAAGCACCGCCCCCGGAGGAGCGCTTTGCGCTCCGGCGCTCGCCGCGGCGAAGGCAAGGATGGCGGCCGTTAGGCCGATCGTGAAAAGGCTCTGTCGAAATTGCATGTTCGCCTGTTCCATCGACAATTTGACGAATTCCTTTACCTTCAAGGCGCATCCGCCCGATGCGAAATCTCGATCCGGCGATTCCGGCTAACGCCGTGGGAACGGTCCGGCGCGTACTCGAAAAAGCGCGTCATGACGAGCAACGCGGATTTCGATGCGTGGGTGGATGCCTTCACGGCCGACTGGGTGCGAAGCCGGCCGCAATTGGCCACGGTGGCGCAGTATTTTTCGGGAGTCGAGCAAGACGCGCTCGACCGGCAGATCTCTCTCGCGAACGCCTACGGCAGCTCGTACGGCGCCGGCGCCGCTGCAGCCGAAGCCGCCTTGGCGCGCCGCGGACTCGACGAGCTCGCGCGGTTCTCGCTCGCCGATCTCACGCCCGCGCAGCGCACCTCGGCCGCGATCACCGAATGGAGCCTCCAGGACGCGATCGCAAGCGCCGAGTTCGCGCGGCATCGTCCGATCTTCGATCAGTTCGTCGGCCTGCACGTCACCCTCGTGCAGTTCCTGACGAGCTTGCATCCCATTCGCAACGAGCGCGACGCCGAAAACTATCTCGCGCGCCTGGCGTTAGTGGCGCCGCGGCTCGACGAAGGCATCGCCGAAGCGAAGGCCGCCGCAGACGAGGGGATGGTTCCGCCGCGTTTCATTCTGGAACGCACCATCGAACAGCTCGACGGTCTCACGGCCGCGGCGGCGCCCGATCACGTGCTCGTCACGACGCTCGCGCGGCGGCTCGCCGCGTTACCCGGCGTCGCGCCCGGCCGCGCCGCCGAACTCGTTGCCGCAGCGGGCGACGAAGTGCGCGAGAGCGTTCTGCCGGCACTCGCGCGCGTGCGCGACCTGTTGGCTCAGCAGGTTCCGCAGTCGGGCGAGGACGCCGGCGTATGGCGTCTTCCGAACGGTCAAGCGTTCTACGCGCGAGAGCTCGCCGCCGCGACGCGTTCGTCGCTCTCGGCCCAAGAGATCCACGCAATCGGGCTGCGGGAAGTCGCGCGCATCGAAGCGGAGATGGACGAAATCCTGAAAAGACTCGGCTACGCCGATGGCACGATTCAGGAGCGCGTCGAGCGACTCAACGAGACGCTACGGCCTTCCGGTGAAGCCGATCCTCGCGAGGCCATCCTCGCGCAACTCGCCGCCGTCGTCCGCGACGCCGAACGGCGGTCGGAAGCCGCCTTCGATTTACGTCCCACATCGCCCGTCGCCGTCAGGCGCGAGCCCGCGTTCTCCGAAAAGAGCGCCGCGGCGCACTACACGCAGCCCGCGCCGGACGGTTCGCAGCCCGGCGTCTACTGGGTTCCGCTCGCCGACCTCGGCACCAACGTGGCGTGGCTGGGAATCGGCCTAAAATCCACCGCGTATCACGAGGCGGTTCCCGGACATCACTTTCAGCTCGCGATTCAACAAGAGTCCGAGACCTTGCCGCGCTTTCGCAAGCTCGGAGCGTTCGGCTACGACCCGGCGTTTGCCGAAGGCTGGGCGCTCTACTCCGAACGCCTCAGTGCCGAAAACGGCTGGTACGAGGACGACCTCGCCGGGCGTCTCGGCTATCTGCAGTTGCAGCTCTTCCGCGCACGCCGTCTCGTTGTGGACACCGGATTGCACGAGATGCGCTGGACGCGCCAGCAGGCCATTGACTACGGCTTCACCGCCGCCGAGATCGAGCGCTACGTCGTGTGGCCCGGTCAAGCGTGTTCCTACATGATCGGCCAGCTGCGGATCGTCGAGTTGCGCGAAAAGGCGCGAGCGGCCCTAGGCGAGCGCTTCGAGGTCAAAGCGTTCCACAATCTCGTCCTCGCAGGCGCGACCATGCCCCTGGACGTGCTCGGAGCCGAAGTGGACGCCTGGGTGCAGGGTCTCCGTGGGGCAACGGCGGCGCAGCCGCGGAATCGGTAGATTCCTTAACGAACGTGTTACGCTGCGTCGCTGAGCGCCGAGTCCAGTTGATCCTGGCACGCGTACTGCCGGAGGGCGAACGTCATGACGAAGAACGGTCTTTATGCCTACGTCGCGTGCTGCTTCGCGACGGTTCCGCTCGCAGGCTGTGGAGGCTCGGCCGGATCGGTCCAGCAAGGACCGATTCCACAGGAAGCCGCGTACGTTCAGCACGCATCAGCGGATCGATCCACGGGCAATCTCACGATCGAACCAATCGGGGCGCCCCCGTTGCCGGCTATTCCGCTCGCACTCGGAACGAGAACCTCTCCGGATCTCACCAGCCCCATCCTGGGCGACTCGGGCAGCTACGCCGGCGGCCCGATTATCGTCGGCAGCAATACCGGCGCCGCCGGTACGGGCGTCGAAGGGGTTTCCGGTCCGGCGGGCGGCTACGGTTTGGTGGGCCTCTCGCAAAACACGGGCGCAAGCGGATCGAACGTCGGCGTCTACGGCAAGGCCACCGGGCCGCATGCATCGGGGGTCTACGGATATTCGACCCAAGACGTCGGCGTGTACGGCGTGAGCAACAACGCTTCATCTTATGGCGGATACTTCTACAACGTCGCGGGCGCCGGCTCGGTCGGGCTCAAAGCCGTCGGCAATGCGGCGGCCGTGCTCGGCGCATCGGCGCACGGAAGCGGCGTCGTGGGAGAGACGACGTTTCCGAGCGGCACGCCGATGGAGCCGTTCCCGAAGTTGGTCGCGAGTGCCGGCGTCCGCGGTGTGGATGCTTCGACCGACGGCGGCCTCTACGATGCGGGCGTTTCGGGTACGACCAAGACCGGTTTCGGCATCGCCGGCGACGCGTCCGGAAGCGGCGGAATCGGACTGCAAGGCGTAGCGAACGGTTTCGAAGGTTACGGCCTGTATGCCGCATCGAGCGGCAGCGACGGCGTGGGCGCGTTTGGTGCCGATGAAAGCGACTCGAGTGGCGCCGTCGGCGTCCTCGCCTCGTCATATATAAATACGGCCCTCTACGCGTCGTCCCAATCCGGCCCCGCGATCGTTACGAACAACGGCGAGGAAGATACGATGTCGGTAGATTCGCAAGGCAACGTGATCGTGCTTGGCAATCTCACGGTTGACGGTTCGATCGCCCAGCACTCGACGACGAAGCCGGCCATCAGCAGCCCCGGACGCGGCGAGCAAATCGAGAGCGTCGGCGACTCTCGCCTTTCGGGCGGCAGCGCGTACGTGAGGATCGATCCGCAATTTCAAGAGCAACTCGCGCCGTCGGCGCCGTATCACGTCTTCATCACGCCCGATGGTGACTGTAGAGGCCTGTACGTCACGGGCAAGACCAACGCCGGGTTTACGGTCCGCGAGCTCCAAGGCGGCCGCGCCGGCATTGCCTTCGACTATCGCATCGTCGGCAGTCCTCGCCCGGCTAGCCTCGCTCGCCCAATCCAAGTGCGCGATCCCAGGCATGCGCGCCCGCGCTAGACGCTGCCTAGCGCGCGGCGCGTTGCGCGGAGCGGGCTATCGGATCCCCGCAGGGNNCGTCGGCGCGGCTGCTCCCGCAGCGCTCGCTCCACGGTCCGCCGCGCAACGCGTCGCGGCCGCCAACGCGGCGCCGCCGCACGATGGGATCTATTACGCCCTCGGCGATTCGGTTGCGAATAACGTTGAGGTCGCCGGCACCAGCGGCAGTTATCCTGCGCTGCTCGGAGCCGACCTCGTGATGAAAACGATAAATCTGGCGGTTCCCGGAGACCGCGCAATAGCCGTGCTCGACGACCAAGTTCCGGAAATCGCTAGCCCGTGCGGACTCGTCACGTTGCAGGTGGGTGGACCGGATCTCATCGATGACCTAGCACCAGCGGCGTCAGTCGAGCCGACCTTCGCGCTCGTCTACGAACGCGCGAAGGTCGCATGCCCGGACGGAACGGTCATGATCTCGACTTATATCAACAATGCGGCGCAACCGGCGGTTCACGAGAACATTGCCGCCTATAACGCATGGCTACGGACGTTTGCCAAACAAAACGCGGCGTCGCTCGAGGACGTCGCCGAAGACGACCGATTCAACGATCCCCCGTTTCCATCGGCCCTCATGTACAACTGGATGCATCCGAATAAGGCGGGAATGAAACTCGTGGCCGAAGACTGGTATTCGAGAATCGAGAGTCTCAACGTCCGCTTGTAAGGGCGCATGCCGCCCGGTCTTGGCGGCTTTCCGGGACTATTGCACCGTGAGCGTCAGCGTGGTCGAGCGCCCGGTCGGATTCGCCGGATTGCTATAGTCGGTGATGAACTTGGGGTCTTCGTTCACGGTGATCGTGCACGTTCCGCTCCCCGTCGCATCGACGTCGAACTCGGCGTAGGGACCGACGCCGGTCTGGTTCGCATCGGTGTAGCCGGGCGGCGTGTCGCCGTTGTTATTGTCGGATCCCGTGTCTTGCCGGCACTGCCCGCTGAAGGTTAGCGTGAAGAGGCCGCTCCACGGCACCGGAGCGTTGGCCGTGCCGGGCGCGTACGTCGGATCGTCGGCAACCAACAGGTCGAACTGCTGGCCCGCCCGGACGGTCTGCGTGGACGGGGGCGGCGACGCGCTATCGTTCACGTTGTTGCAATCGGTATTCTGGACCGCCGGCACGCAGAGCACCAACGATTTCGCGTTTGCAACGATGAGGTTTTGATAGGTCGGCACGTTAAAGGACGGCGTGTCGCACTCGGCGGTTGACGCGTTCGAACACAGATACGCGCTGCTGGGGCCGTCGAACTCAAAGACGCTGGCATCGGGCTTCGGCGCCGCGATGAAGAACTTGACGGTCTGACCGAACGTAATGCTCGACGTTCCCGGATCGATGTTGCAATAGATGGACGGCGTTCCGGCGATCGGCACGCCCTGGAGGGCGGGCACGAGCGCGCCGTTGCTGTCGTGCGCGCTAAAGCACGCCGACGAGTACGACGTGCCCCCGGTGCTCGAGGTGTATTGGAACGAAAGCACGGAGGGAAGATTGGGCGCGTTCGAGGTCAGGTTCGTCGTCGAACCCGGCGCCACGGGCAGGGCAACTTCGGAGGTCGAGGTTTCCGCGCGAATCGCGATCGCGGACGTCGTATTCGACGGGAACGTCAACGACGTCACGACCGGTTTGAACGAAATGACGTTTCCGGTCGCCGTCGCGTCGCCGAGCTTCGTTGACGTGACGTTGGTCGGCTGAGGAGCCGTCTGATAGAAACTCGCGCCGAACAGGGCGCCGGCCGGCGTGCACGGCACGTGGATCGTAAAGCCGTACAGCCGGATCGTGATCGGAAACGGGAAGGGGTTCGTCAGCGAAATCGTCGGCGGAGGCGGGCAGGATCGCGCGTCGGGCGATGCCCCTCTGGCCGATCGCGCCGGCGAGGTGGAGACGGCGGCGTAGGAGGCATGGATCCTGAGCTCGGCGTTCGGCGGAGACTTCTCCGACGACAGGGAGATCGTTCCGCTGAATCCGTTCGAGAGCGGCAGCGCATACGTCGTGGCGGCAGCGCCGACCTTGAGGCTGCTGGTCGGGCCGGCCGTATCGGGCGCAGCCTGCGTCACGGCCGTCCGTGCGGCGGAAGCCGCGGCGCCTTGCGCCTGGACTGCCGGCGGGAGTTGGCCGCTTCCTCCGCCGCAAGCCGCGAACGCCAAGGATAGTGCCACCACGGAAACTATGAGGCGGCCCCGACCGTCAATCAGATGCATGCTGACGCTCCCTCACTAAGCAGGACTGGGAAGGGGCTTTTCCCGACCGAGGTGCCTCCACCTACAGCGGGCAAGTGGCCCAGCATGGATTTCACCCCCCCTGCGCCGGAGCCGGTAGCCAAACGGCGCCTGCCTTCGGGGACGGTGGCCTTCCTCTTTACCGACATCGAAGGCAGCACCGTCCGCTGGGATCGCAACCCCGACGGAATGCAACTCGCCGTTCAGCAGCACGATCGCGCGGTCAGGGCCGTCATCGAGCAGCGCAACGGATACGTCTTCAAAGCGTTGGGCGACGCCTTCTGCGCGGCATTTTCGAACGTTGACGAAGCCGTTGAGGCAGCTCTCGCCGCACAGCGCGAGCTCGCCGCGCACGACTTCTCGTCCGTTGACGGGATCCTCGTCCGCATCGCCATTCACGTGGGCACGGCCGACGAGCGCGACGCCGACTACTTTGGCCCCGCGCTCAATCGCGTCGCGCGGCTGCTGTCGGTCGCTCACGGCGGGCAGGTCTTGTTGTCGAGCGCCGCCGCGGATGCCGCCGGCGACCGGCTTCCCGAAGCGATCGCGTTACGAGACCTCGGGGAGCACCGCCTCAAGGATCTCTCGGAACTCGAACACGTCTTTCAGGTTCTCGCGCCGGATCTCCCGAGCGACTTCCCCAAGCTGCGGTCGTTAACGGTTGAAACGAATCTGCCGCAGCGCCTTAGCGGGCTCGTGGGTCGCGATGCGGACGTCGAAAACCTGAAATCGCTACTGAACGAGTCGCGGCTCGTAACGCTCTGCGGCGCGGGCGGCTTGGGAAAAACGCGATGCGCGATCGAGGTCGGCGCGGACGTCTTCGATGACTACCGCGACGGCGTCTGGTTCGCGGACCTCGCGCCCTTGAGCGATCCTTCGCTCGTGGCAAGCACGATCGCCGCGATTTTCGAAGTGCGGGAAGCTCCCGGAAGGCCGGTGATCGATG